>CAYNZM010000043.1:0-16160 GCA_964401725.1 uncultured Oscillospiraceae bacterium | reverse complement strand
CTCTCTCTTCCTCTCGTGCTCCTGCTGGGGCTGGGGGTCCAGGGACCTTACTCCCTGGACGCCATGTGGACCATGAGGTCCAACACCCTGTTGCTGTAGCCGAATTCATTGTCGTACCAGGAAATGAGCCTGACAAAGTGGTCGTCGAGGGCAATGCCAGCTCCAGCATCAAAGGTAGAAGAGTGAGTGTCGCTGTTGAAGTCGCAGGAGACAACCTTCGTAGTTGTGTGTAGGTCCTGCGTAGGTCCTCAGTGTAGCCTAGAATGCCCTTCAGAGGGCCCTCTGACGCCTGCTTCACCACCTTCTTGATCTCATCATACTTGGCAGGCTTCTCCAGGCGGCAGGTCAGATCCACAGTGGACACGTTGCGGGTGGGCACGCGGAAGGCCATGCCAGTGAGCTTCCCGTTGAGCTCAGGGATGACCTTGCCCACGGCCTTGGCAGCGCCAGTAGAAGCAGGGATGATGTTCTGGGCAGCCCCTCGGCCATCACACCACAGCTTCCCGTAGGGGCCATCCACGGTCTTCTGGGTGGCAGTGATGGCGTGGACGGTGGTCATGAGTCCCTCGAGGATGCCGAAGTTGTCGTTCACGACCTTCGCGATGGGCGCGAGGCAGTTGGTGGTGCAGGAGGCATTCGAGACGAACTGCATGTCGGGGGTGTACTCATCGAGGTTGACGCCGCAGACGAAGGTGGGGGTGTCGTCCTTCGCGGGAGCGGACATGATGACGACCTTCGCGCCGGCGTCGATGTGGGCCTGGGCCTTTTCCTTGGTCAGATAAGCGCCGGTGCACTCCAGGACATACTCCACGCCCAGCTCACCCCAGGGGATGAGGGAAGCGTCGCGGTAGGTCTTGTCGGAGAGAACCTTCACGACCTTGCCGTTCACGGTGACGGTGCTGTCTTCGTCGTTGCCGACGACCTCTCCGTCGAAGCGGCCGTGGACGGTGTCGTACTTGGTGCAGTAAGCGATGTGGGACGCGGGGTGGCCGGGAGCGCTGATGGCGACGACCTCGATGTCGTCGGACTTCATGGCGGCGCGGAAGGCCAGGGAACCGATGCGGCCGAAGCCGTTGATGCCAACTTTGATCATGGGTGTGTTACCTCCAAAAATAATACTCATAGTTTATCCGGCAAAACCACAGAGAATACCCCGCGCTCCTGCCCGATTATGAACGATATTGGTTCTGATGTTGTTTATTTTATAACCAAATCCACACTTTGTCAATAATTTTTCATAGGGATTGCTCTTTATCGTGAGATTTGCTAAAATGAGACGCGAAAACCGTCGAAATCCGTGGGGATTTGCCCGGAAACGTATAGAACCGCCCCGGACTTCATAAAAGAGAGACATGGATATGAGTTTGGACAGAAACACCCTGGACGCGCTGTTTCGCCTGAGCGGTGACCCGGTCATCGCCGTGAAAAACGGCACGCTGATATACAAAAACCCCGCCGCCGCGGATGCCCTCGGCGCGGCGGAGGAGCAGCCCGCCGCGGACATCCTGCCGGAGAGCATTCTCTCCGAGACGTCGGACAGCTTTGCCTCCGCGGCTGTGATCGCCGGACGGGAGGCGGAGATACGCTCTTCCCGCCTGGGGGGCATCGCCGTTTACACCCTTCGCTTCCGCCCGGACCAAAACCGCGAAAATCTCCAGCTTGACACCATGGTGCGGAAGCTCGGAGAACATCTCAGCGTCCTCCGTCTGGCTCTGGACCAACTGGTGGCCCGCTCCGGCGCGGAGAAGGATATTGCCCTGCAGGACAGCGCCAGAATCCTGTACCGGGAGTATTTTCGCCTCAAGCGCATGCACAGCCACCTATCTCTGTCCGATCGGATCGCCCGGGAAAAGCTGCTGCCCGAGCTTCGTCTCCTGGACCTCGTGCCCCTTGTCGGGGACACCTGTTCCACTGCGGAGAGCCTTTCCGGCGGGACCATCGTCTTCGGGACGGCCGAGACGAAGGCGGAAATTCTCGGCGACAAAAATCTGCTGGAGACGATGCTCCTGAACCTGATCGCCAACAGCCTCCTATACGCCGGGGACAGCGGCGTCCGCGTGGGTCTGAGCCAGGGGGACCGGCAGGTCGTTATTGCGGTGGACGATACCGGCGGCGGCATGGACGCGGCGCGTCTCGGCGCGTTGGGCGGGACCGGCGGCAAGCCGGACCTCACCGATCCGGCGGCCGGCATCGGCCTCGGCCTTGCGCTGGTACGGGGCATCGCCCTGGCCCACGGCGGCACCGTTGTGGCGGAAAGCTCCCCTGACCGGGGAACGCGCTTCCGCGTCTCCCTGCCGAAGCCCGCGCCGGAGGAACGGCAGCAGCTTTGCCAGCCGAAAATGGCCTATCGGGCGGAGGGACTGGACCTGGTTCTGACGGAGCTTTCCGGCGTGCTGGACAAAGAGATCTATACCCGAAAATTCTTCGATTGACACGCAAAAAGCAGCCGGGCAGGCTGCTTTTGCCGCGTTTTAGGGGATGTCGAAAAACCGCTTGCCGTTTTCCATGGTCACGGCGGCCACCAGCTCCGGCGTCGTTCCCAGGACCTCCGCCATGAACTCCGCCACCCGCCGGAGCTTCCGGCTGTCGTTGCGCCGTCCGTCGGTGCGGGGCATGGGCGCGAGGTAGGGACAGTCCGTTTCGAGCAGAACGCGGTCCGAGGGCATCATCTTCAGCGTCTCGATGGCGCGTCTGGCTCCCTGTAGGGTGATGGAGCCGTTGAAGCCCAGATACCAGCCCCGGTCCAGAAGCTCCTTTGCCATCTCCGGGCTGCCGGAATAGCAGTGGAACTCCCCCCGGACGTCAGGATGCCGGCGGACGAAGTCCAGGCAGTCCCCGTGGGCCTCCCGGTCGTGGATGACCACGGGCAGGTCCAACTCCTCCGCGAGACACATCTGGGCCTCCAGGACCTCGAGCTGGGTGTCCTTCCAGTCCTTGTCGTAGTGGTAGTCCAGGCCGATCTCCCCGATGGCCTTGACCTTGGGATGCTTTGCCCAGGCGCGGATGAGGTCCGGGCTGTCGTCGGTCCATGTGAGAGCGTCGTGGGGATGCCAGCCCACCGCAGCATAGAAGAAACCACAGCGCTCCGCCAGGGCGATGGACGCCTCGCTGGAGACCCGGTCGCAGCCGCAGTTCATCACCAGGTCCACCCCGCCCTCCGGCAGGGATGCGATCAGTTCCTCCCGGTCCCCGTCGAACCAGGCGTCGTCGTAATGGGCGTGAGTGTCGAAAAACATAGCCGTTCCTCCGGTGCGTTCGCGTTTTCCGTATCATACCACATATCCGGGGATTTTTCCAGGGGCGGAGCCTGGGCGTTTCGTGCAAATTGTCGATTGCAATTATCGGCCGAAGATTTTATACTGACAGAGGAATGACAGATAGCAAGAAGGGAGCGTCTTCTATGAAAAAATACACCGACATGACCCCTGCCGAGCTCCGGGCCGAGCTCGACGCCGCCACCGCGGAATACGAAGCCCTCAAGGCCCAGGGCAAAAAGCTCGACATGTCCCGCGGCAAGCCGAACCCCGCTCAGTTGGACATGGCCATGGGGCTGTTTTCCATCGACCCGGCTACCCTCACCCACAGCGAGGACGGCTCCGACGTCCGAAACTACGGCGCTCTCTGCGGCATCCCGGAGTGCCGGAAGCTCTTTGGGGAGCTTCTCGGCGTTCCCGCCTCGCAGGTCATCGCAGGCGGCGCGTCCAGCCTGCAGCTCATGTACGACGCCATCTCCAAGGCGATGCTTCTCGGCGTATACGGCGGCGCGAAGCCCTGGGGCAGGCAGGAAGGCCTGAAATTCCTCTGCCCGGTGCCGGGGTATGACCGCCACTTTGCCATCTGCCGGGAGTTCGGCATCGAGATGATCAGCATCCCCATGGACGAAAACGGCCCCGACATGGAGCTTGTGCGGGACTATGCGGAGACCGATCCCGGCGTGAAGGGCATCTGGTGCGTGCCGAAATACTCGAACCCCGGCGGCATCACCTACTCCGACGACGTTGTCCGGGCCTTTGCCGCCCTGAAGCCCGCGGCGGACGACTTCCGCATCTTCTGGGACAACGCCTACATCGTCCACGGCTTCGCGAAGGAGGATGATTCCCTGCTGAACATCTTCGACGCCTGCCGGGAGTACGGCTCTGAGGACATGGTCTATGAGTTCGCCTCCACCAGCAAGATCACCTTTGCCGGCGGCGGCGTGGCCGTAATGGCGGCGAGCGAGAACAACATCGCCCACCTGTCAAAGCAGCTCGGCATCCAGATCATCAGCTACGATAAAGTCAATCAGCTCCGGCACGTCCGGTTCTTCGGCGGAGCCCAGGGGATATACGATCACATGAAGCGCCACGCGGCGATGCTGCGTCCGAAGTTCGAGTGCGTTCTCGACTTCCTGGACCGGGAGATCGCTCCCCGGGGCATCGGCTCCTGGCCCGTGCCCAAGGGGGGATATTTCGTGGGCTTCGAGGGCCTTCCCGGCACCGCGGTCCGCTGCGTCGCGCTGTGCAGGGAGGCGGGCCTCACGCTTACCGGCGCCGGAGCCCCCTTCCCCTATGGCCGCGACCCCAGGGACAGCACCATCCGCATCGCTCCGTCCTACCCCGACGTCCCCGACCTTGCCGACGCCATGACCCTCTTCTGCGTCTGCGCCCGCATCGCCGCTCTGGAGGTCCTCCTCGCAAAATAAGCATAAGCGCAGGTCATCCCCGGTCCGTTTGGATCGGGGATGTTTTGTTATGCCGTGATGATGCCGCCGCCGAGGACGGTGTCGCCGTCGTAGAGGACCACGGACTGTCCCGCGGTAATGGCCCGCTGGGGCTCGTCGAAAACCACGGAAACGCGGTCGTCGTCCGTCTGGGTGACGGTGCAGGCCGCCTCCCCGTGGGAGTAGCGTATCTTCGCCGTGCAGCGAAGCTCGCCTTCGATACGGTCCCGGTCGATGAGGTTCAGCCGCTCCGCCGTGAGGGTCGTGGAAAACAGCTTGTCGTTTTCCGAGAGGACCACCCGGTTATTCTCCACATCCTTCCGGCGGACATACAGCGGATGCGCCGCCGAGACGCCGAGACCCCGGCGCTGGCCCACGGTGTAGCCGATCATGCCCGTGTGCCGTCCGAGGACGTTCCCCGCCTCGTCCGTGAAGTCCCCGGGGGGATAGTCCCGCCCGGTATAGCGGCGGATGAAGGAGGCATAATCCCCGTCCGGGACGAAGCAGATGTCCTGACTGTCCCGCTTGTGGGCGTTGCGAAGGCCGTAAGACTCCGCCATAGCCCGCACCTGGGGCTTCGTATACTCCCCCAGGGGAAACAGCGTCCGGGAGAGCTGCTCCTGGGTCAACACATAGAGCACGTAGCTCTGGTCCTTGGACCGGTCCGCGGCCCGCAGGAGCAGGAACCGCCCATCCTCCCGCTGTCGGACCCCGGCGTAATGCCCCGTGGCGATGTACCGGCAGCCGAGGATGTCCGCCTGCCGGAGCATGTGGGAGAATTTCAGGCAGCGGTTGCACTCCACGCAGGGGTTGGGGGTGCCGCCGGCCTCGTAGGTGGCGACGAAGGGCCGGATGACCTTTTCGTCGAAGGCGTCCAGGGCGTTCAGAACATAATGCGGCATGCCGAGCCGGACCGCGGCGCTGCGGGCGTCCTCCGCGGCCTCCTGGCCGCAGCAGGATTTTTCGCAGGCTTCCGCCTCCCCGTCGTACAGCCGCAGGGTCGCGCCGACGCAATCATATCCCGCCTCCCGCAGCAGAAGGGCGGCGACGCTGGAATCCACGCCGCCGCTCATGCCGATGAGGACCTTCTCCGCCATAGTTTCCCTCCCGCGGGGAGGGATGCTCCTCCCCGATCAATCGTGATCGTGTTCATGGGCGCAGCCGCAGTCCGCGAACAGCGCCGGATCGTAGTCGATGCCGTTTTTGTCGTAGTAGTCCTTCACCGCCGCCCGGACCGCCTCCTCCGCCAGCACGGAGCAGTGCAGCTTGTGGGCGGGAAGTCCGTCCAGGGCCTCCGTGACCGCCTTGTTGGAGAGCTCAAGCGCTTCCTCGATGGGCATGCCCTTGATCATCTCCGTCGCCATGGAGGAGCTGGCGATGGCGCTGCCGCAGCCGAAGGTGATGAAGCTGACGTCGGTGATGATGCCGTCGTCCACTTTGATATACATCCGCATGATGTCGCCGCATTTGGCGTTCCCCACCTCGCCGATGCCGTCGGCGTTTTCCATTTTTCCCACGTTCCGCGGGTTGCGGAAGTGGTCCATGACCTTTTCGCTGTATAATGCCATGATAAAATACCCTCCTTGATTATAACACAGATCGCCGTCAGAGCAAATACGGCTTTTCGCCTTTTTCCAGTTCGTCCCAGATGGGGGACATGGCCCGCAGATATGTCACGATGTCCGGGACCACGGCGAGGATGCGGTCCACGTCCTCCGGGGTGTTCCCGTCGTCGATGCTCAGGCGCAGGCTGCCGTGGGCCACGTCGTGAGGCAGGCCGATGGCGAGAAGCACATGGCTGGGGTCCAGGGACCCGGAGGTGCAGGCGCTGCCGGAGGAGGCCGCAATGCCCTTCTCGTCCAGCAGGAGCAGCAGGCTCTCGCCCTCGATGCCCTCGAAGCAGAAATTCACCGTCCCGGGGACACGATGCTCCCGGTCGCCGTTCAATTTGCTGTGGGGAATGGCGGAAAGGCCCTCAATGAGCTTCTCCCGCAGGGCAGTGACGTAGGGGATGCTCTCATCGAGCTTCGCCGCCGCCTCGCTGAGCGCCGCCGCCATGCCCACGATGCCGGGGATGTTCTCGGTGCCGCCCCGCTTGCCTCTCTCCTGCTGACCGCCCTCGATGAGATTCACGAGGGGCACGCCCCGCCGGACATACAGCGCACCGACGCCCTTTGGTCCGTGGAATTTGTGGGCCGAGAGGGACAGCATATCCACCCCCAGGGTCCTCACGTCCACCGGCACATGGCCCACGGCCTGGACTGCGTCGGTGTGGAACAGGACCCCCCGCTCCCGGCATACCGCGGCGATCTCCGGGATGGGCTGGATGGTCCCGATCTCGTTGTTGGCAAACATCACCGTCACGAGAGCCGTGTCCTCCCGGATGGCGGAGGCTACCTGCTCCGGCGTGATCACGCCGTTTTCGTGGACGTCCAGAAGCTCGATCTCAAAGCCCTCCTTCGCGAGCCGATCCAGCGTGTGCAGGACGGCGTGATGCTCGAAGGCGGTGCTGATGATGTGCCTCTTCCCCTTCCGGGCTCCGGCGACAGCGGCGGAGCGGATGGCCTGGTTGTCAGCCTCGCTGCCGCCGGAGGTAAAGTATATCTCCTTCGGGTCCGCGCCGAGAAGGTCCGCGATCTGCTCCCGGGCGGAGACGAGAGCCTCCATCGCCCGCTGTCCCGGGGTGTGGAGGGACGAGGCGTTGCCGTATTCCTCCGTGAAATACGGCAGCATCGCCCGCAGGGCGGTGTCCGAAAGCCGCGTGGTAGCGGCGTTGTCTGCGTAAACGTACATAATACCTTCCTCACAAGTGGTTTTCGTTGTGTCTGCAGTATACAGCCAACTAACCTACCATGTCAATAGGTTTATCGAATTTTCTCTTGCGATCCTGTCGGAGCTGTGATACCCTGCGGGTAGTAGAAACGGCGAAGGAGGCCAGGCTATGGCATCTCTGCTGGTGAAGAACATCGACGCGCTGATCTCCTGCGACGGGGACGACCGGGTGTATGAAACCGTGAATATATACGCCGAGGACGGCATCATCCGCTCCATCGGGACGGACGCGCCCGCCGCGGATCGGGTGATCGACGGCAGGGGGATGCTGTGCTATCCCGGCCTTGTGAACGCCCATCATCACCTCTACCAGGTCTTTTCCCGGAACCTGCCGGCCGTGCAGAATCTCGAGCTGTTCGACTGGCTCGCGGCGCTGTACGAGGTCTGGAAGGGCCTGAACGCCGATACGGTTTATCTTTCGAGCCTCGTTGGGATGGGCGAGCTTCTCAAAAACGGATGCACCGCGGTCTTCGACCACCACTATGTCTTCCCGGCAAACGCCGGTGATCTGTTGGCGGCCCAGGCGGAGGCGGCGTCGAAGCTCGGCCTGCGGATGCACTTTTCCCGGGGCAGCATGGACCGCTCCAAAAAGGACGGCGGTCTTCCCCCGGACAGCGTGGTGCAGGACGTGGACACGATCCTGCGGGAGAGCAGGGACGCGGTGGAAACCTACCACGATCCGGCCTTTGGGTCCATGCGGCGGGTGGCGCTGGCTCCCTGCTCGCCCTTTTCCGTATCGGAAACCCTCCTGCGGGAGAGCGCGAAGCTCGCCCGGAGCCTGGGCGTGCGGCTGCACACGCATCTGTGCGAGACGAAGGACGAGGAGCGCTATACCCTGGAAACCGTCGGCCTGCGGCCCGTGGCCTATATGCAGTCCCTGGGCTGGCTGGGACCGGATGTTTGGTACGCCCACGGCATCCACCTGAACGACGAGGAGATTTCGCTGCTGGCGGAGACCGGCACGGGCGTGTGCCACTGTCCCGTCTCCAACATGAAGCTCAGCTCCGGCGTGGCGCGGGTCCCGGAGCTTCTGGCGGCGGGTGTTCCGGTGGGCCTCGGTGTGGACGGAAGCGCCTCGAACGACGGTTCGAACCTCCTGGAGGAGCTGCGGGTGTGCTATCTTCTCCACCGCCTGCGGTCCGGGGACAGAGCGCCGTCCGGCTATGACGTTCTCAAAATGGCAACGCTCGGCAGCGCGAGGCTTCTCGGCCGGGAGGCGGAGATCGGCAGCCTCGAGCCCGGCAAATGCGCGGACTTCTTCCTCCTGCGAAAAAACCGGCTGGAGCTCACCGGAGCCTGCCGGGACCCAAAAGCCCTGCTCGCCACCGTGGGGCTGAAAGGCCCGGTGGACTATACCGTCGTCCACGGGCGCGTGGCAGTGGAAAACAGGGGTCTTTCCGGGATGGACGAGGAACGCCTGGTCCGCGATGCGGAGTCGGAGGTCTCCCGGTATCTCAGGGATCTGTGAGAGAATAAAAAAGGCAAAAAATCGCCGGGAAGCGTTTCTGCCTCCCGGCGTGGTTGTCGTATGCGATCACCAGAGCATGAGCTTCTCCGCCTGCTCGCGAAGCTCCGCCCGAAAGTCCGGGTGGGCCACGGCGACGAGGTTTTCCACCCGCTGGCGGAGGTTCCGGCCCTTGAGCCAGGCAACGCCGTATTCCGTCACGATGCAGTCCACCTGGTTCCGGCTCAGGCTCACGACGGAGCCGGGGGCAAGCTGGGCGGTGATGGTGGAAACGGCGCCGCCCTTCCGGGTGCTGGGGGCGGCAATGAAGTTCCGTCCGCCCTTGGCGTGGGCGGCGCCCACCGCCATATCCGACTGTCCGCCGGTGCCGGAATACTGCCGGGAGCCGATGGACTCGGAGCAGACCTGTCCCGTCAGGTCCACGGACAGACAGGAGTTCACGGAGACGAAGTTGTCGTTCTGGGCGATCACCCACGGATCGTTTACGAAATCGCCCCGGCGGAGCATGACCCCGGGATTGCCGTCGAGCATGTCATACAGCCGCTGTGTGCCGAAGGCGAAGGCCCCTACGATCTTTCCCCGGTGCAGGGTCTTTTTCCGGCCGGTGATGACCCCGGCCTCCACGAGGTCCACCATGGAATTCGTGATCATCTCGGAGTGTACGCCGAGATCGTGCTTGCCGTAGAGGGCCTGGGCCGCGGCGTCGGGAATGCCGCCGATGCCGAGCTGGATGCAGTCCCCGTCGTGGATGAGCTCGGAGATATAGCCGCCGATGGTGCGCTCCACGTCGTTGGGTTTGCTCTCCGGCAGGTAGGGCAGGGGCGTGTTGGCCTCCACAATATAATCCACGTCGGAGATGTGTATCTCCGTATCCCCCCAGACGTCCGGGAGGTTCTCGTTCACCTGGACGAGGATGAGGTCCGCGGCCTCGTAGAAGGCTTTTTCGTGGATGAGGCACAGGGGGATCTTCATGTACCCATGCTTATCCATCGGCGTGGCGGCGGTGATGAACACGTTCACGTCGTTCACGCTCATCCACCGGGCCGGACCGTTGTGCAGGTCCGTGGGGTAGTAATTCAGGGCCTTCGCGGCATGGCTTTTGCGGGTATCCCCCATGAGGAAGGCCACGTCCATGTTGAAGGTGTCGTGGTACTCCGGGTCCAGCATGAACTTGTGAGGCAGAAAGCACATGGGACCGTACATCTTCACCGGCCCGATCTTCCCGTGGAGGGTATGCATGGCGTCGAAGATCGCCGTGGGCTCGTTGGCACATTGGCTGGTGCCGATGATGTCCCCGGTCTTGAGCTTCGAGAGAGCTTCCTCCACCGTGACGAGCTTCCGGCGGTAATCCTCCTGGTATCGTGTCATGTTCCTTCCTCCCCGGCTGGTCCATCCGCCGAAAATCCCCCGGCATCGACCGAAATTTTTCGCCAAAATCACGATTGGCATTCGCCGCAGGATTTAGTATACTAAACATCGTTACGAATTGTCAATGACAGGAGAATTGCGTCCATGAGCGAGCTTTCCCGGTTCCTGATCGTCTGTCCGCTGGTATTCCTCGGGGGATATGTGGATGCCGTAGCCGGCGGCGGCGGACTCATCTCCCTGCCCGCGTATCTCATCGCGGGACTTCCCGCCCACGCCGCCATCGGCACGAACAAGGTAAGCTCCTCCCTGGGGACGACGCTGACGACGTACAAGTTCTGGCGGCTGGGGTATATCGACTGGAAGCTCGGCGTTCTGTGCGCGGTGCTGGCCCTTCTCGGCTCCACCGGCGGCGCAAATCTCGCTCTTCTCGTCTCCGACCGGGTGTTCAAGATCGTGCTTCTCGTCATCCTGCCGCTGACGGCTTTCTACGTCTTCCGCTCCAAGGCCCTCGACACTGCGGGACACGATCCCCTCTCCCGCGGAAGGACCGCCGTCATCGCCGGGACCTGCGCGCTGGTGGTGGGGGTGTACGACGGCTTCTACGGCCCCGGGACGGGGACCTTCCTCCTGCTTCTGCTCACGGGCCTTGCCCGCATGGACCTGAACTCCGCCGCGGGTATCACGAAGGTCATAAACCTCTCCACGAACATCGCCGCACTCGTGACCTACCTCATCAACGGCAAGGTGTATCTCGTCCTGGGTCTTGTGGCGGGCGTCTTCGGCATCGCGGGCAACTGGCTGGGGGCCAACAGCTTTGCCAAAAGCGGCTCCAGGATCGTAAAACCTCTAATCGGGGTGGTTCTGGCGGTGTTTTTCGTCCGGGTCCTCCGGGAGATGCTCATCGGCGCATAAAACCGCATAGCAAAACGGCGCGGCCATCCCGGTCACGCCGTTTTTTGTTTGGGCTCATGCGTATTTTTCCACGAGAGCCACGATGGTATCGAGGCTGTAGAAGTTCTCGGGCAGAATCTCCCGGGAGGGGATGTCGATGTCCAGCTCGTCGTTCAATTCGTTTACCATGGCGACAACGGCGAAGGAGTCGATGATCTTTGCGCCGACGAGATCGACCTCGTTTTCAAAGTCCACGTCGGGGACGACGTCGAGAAGAATTTCCAGGACCTGTTCTTTCATGGGTGTTTTCCTCCAGTGTATTTATTGGTCAGATTTTGTTTTGCCGGGCGGCGGCGCGTTCCTTGCGGGCGGCCTCCGACGCCTCGAGTTCCCTGCATTTTTCAAGAATGCCTTTATCCCGCTCCTTGATGCGGCGGGCGGGACAGCCCACGTACACCCCCCAGGGCTCCGTGGACTTCGACACCATGGCATGGGCTCCGAAGGAGCAGCCCTCCCCAATGGTCACGCCGGGAAGCACCACGCTGTGGGTGGCGATGAGGACGTGCTTCCCGATGATGACGGGTTCCTCCGTCAGCTTGCGGAAGCGCGGGGGGATCGTTGGATTGTTCATGTAGGGTCCCACGTAATCGTCCGTGATGCCGTAGAAGGAGCAGTGGGAGGAGATGCCGGCGTAATCCCCGATCTCGATGCGGGATTCGCCGGAGTAAAGCTCGCAGTTGGAGCTGATGTGGATGTGGTTTCCGATCTTGATGGTGCCGTTGAGGATCGTGAAGTCGTCGATCTCCACGTCATCGCCGATCTCGATCTGGTCGGTGTGGTAGATTTTGCAGGTGCGGCAGATGAGCACGCGCTTGCCGAGCTTTTTAAAGCCCATTTCCCGCAGCTCTTTGTTGGAAAAATAGTCGATGTCCATAGTGTGTCTCCCTTATTTCGGTGTGTTCAGAGGGTCGAGCTTAATATGATCCCGGGCGACATGCGCGCCGGTCTTCTCGGAGTAGATAATGACCGCCGGGGCGTCCCGGCTGAGCAGAAAGGCAAAGCCCTCGTTGATGGAATAGGCGCCGGTGCGCATGAAAGCCAGAATATCTCCCGGCTTCGGCTCCGGCATGGCAACCCGCCGGACCAGAACGTCGTTCGGTGTGCAGAGACTCCCGCAGATGCACCAGTCCTCCGGTTCCCCGTCCGACCCCGTGAGGCGTCGGATGTCCGGGACCTGCGTGCCTTTCATCTGGCCGTCGTAGTTCATCTGGTGCAGGCCGCCGTCCACGATGGCGTAATGATACCCGCAGTTGGTCTTCGTGTCCATGACGGTGGTGATATAGGCTCCGCAGGGGGCGGAAAAATACCGGCCCATCTCCACGGTTAGGGCGTATTTTTCCCCGAAGGGACGGAGGACCTCCGCCGCCTCCGCGAGAAGAGCTTCCTCCGCGGCGTCCGGGTCGTCCCCGAAGTAATCGATCCAGAGGCCTGGCCCGTACTCCATGCGGGTAAACCGGAGGCCCGCCTCCTCCCGCACCCGATGGGCCAGAGCGTCCATTTTATCCAACTCCCGGCCGATCAGCGTGGGACGCTTTTTCAGCGTGCCGGAGAAGTAATGCAGGCCCACGAAGTCGATGTGGGGGTACTCCCCGTGACGCCCCGCGATGTCCGCGATGAGGTCCTCGTCCATGCCGAACTGGTTGTCGCTGGTCAGCCGCATGAGCACCGGCACAGTGATGCCCCGCCGGGAGGCCGCAGCCTCGATGTGGGTCAGGTGCAGGGGGCTTTCCGCGGTGAAGACGTCCACATGATCGTCCATGGCCCGCTCCACGCAGTCCCGGGTCTTGTTGACCCCGGAGAAGACGATGCGTGTAAGGTCCGCCCCGGCGTTTTCGCAGACCGTGAGCTCCCCAGGGGAGCATACCTCCAGTCGGCGTATGCTTTCGGGAAGGCACCGGAGCAGAAAGGGGTTTGCCTTCATGGAATAGCACAGGTCGATGCGATTCCCCAGGGCGGATTTCACGAGATCGGCGCGGGTTTTGAAAGCGTCCGCGTCGAATACGTACAGGGGTGTGCCGTATTCCCGGGCCAGGGCCAATAATTGTTCGTTTGTCATTTTATCTCCCATCCTTGTGCGTCCAGGTCGGATCGATGCCGTGGAGGAGGAGGGTGTGCCGAGCAACGTCGTTGAAAACTGTTGCGAGGTATACCCTCCGACGACAGCGGCCCGTGTAAAAGCCCCGACGCAGACGGCATCGATCCGGGCCTATGCGAACCGGCTTCCGGCGAGCCCGCAGGACGGAGGGTGCGCCAAAAACATGGTGCAGTTTTTGACGTATCCTTCGGCGCAGTCGGGCCGTCACCGGGCCTCAGAGCAGGGTCTTCAGATACGGTCGGTCGATCTTGCCGTTGGCGTTCAGGGGCATTTCGCCCAGGACCACCAGCTTCCGGGGGAGCATATAGTCCACGAGGCTGTCCCCCAGGGCGGCGTTTAAGTCCCGGAGCTTCAGGTCCGGCCGGTCCGAGGTGACGAAGGCCGTGATCCGCTCCCGGTCCGCGTTATACAGCACGCAGGCCCGGCCGATGAAGTCCAGGGCGTTCACCGCGGCTTCGATCTCCCCGAGCTCGATGCGATAGCCCTTGTATTTGATCTGGGCGTCGCTCCGGGCGAGGAAGACGAGATTGCCGTCGCCGTCGAACCGGGCCCAGTCCCCGGTGTGGAGGACCCGGGTGGGAACGCCGTCGATGTCGATGATCTCGAAGGTCTTCCCGGTCTTTTCGGGGTCGTGGATGTATTCGTCCGCGAGGGCGCGGCTCGCCACCAGCATCTCCCCCCGGTCGTGAACGAGCTTCCCGTCCTCCATGAGGAAGATGCGGGAATTGCCGAGGGGCTTACCGATGGGCAGGGACGCGGGAAGAGGCGCATCCCGCGGGATGCGGTACAGAGCCGCCACCCCCGCCAGCTCCGACGAGCCGTAGAGGTTTATGTACTCGATGTCCGGCAGGGCCTCCCGCCAGGCCCGGAGGTCCTTCACGGGGAACACCTCCCCCACGAAGGCCACCCGCCGGACCGTGGTCGGAAGGATGTCCCGGAAGGTCCGCAGCCGCGCCACCACGGCGAGAGCCGACGGCACCCAGGAAATGAAGGTCACCCGGCGTTCGTTGAGGTACTCGATGAGCCGGACGGGAAAGGCGAATTTCTCCGACGGGATAATCTCCATCCGCGACCCGGTGCGGAGCATGAGGTAAATGTCCTTGGCGGAGGCGTCGAAGCAGAACGGCGTCTGGTTGCCCAGGATTTCTTCCGGGCCGAAGCCCAGCTCCCGGACATAGGCCTCCACGAAATCCACCACGGAGCCGTGGCTCTTGCGGATGCCCTTGGGTTCCCCGGTGGAGCCGGAGGTATAGATGATGTACAGCGTGTCCCCGCCGGTGACGGTGGTCTGCGGGGCCTGGGCCGCGACGGGAAAGCCCCGGTCCAGGCGGTGATAGGGGATGCTTTCATCCTGATATTCCCCGTCGGCAAAGCCCAGGATCAAAGCGACCTCGGCATGGCGGAGTATCTTCCGGGTCTTGTCCGCCGGGGCGTCGGGATTGAGAGGGACGTAGAAGTTTCCCGAGACGGCGCAGCCCAGCATGGCGGCGACGACCTCCGCCTTTCGCTGGGCGTAGAGGCCCACGGCCTGCCCCCGGATGCCCAGGGACAGCAGGCGATCTCCCAGGCCCCAGGCCACGCGGCGCAGGGCGGCAAAGGTCAGCTCCCGCTCCCCGTCGGCCACGGCGACCCGGTCCGGGAAGGTCTCGGCGGCGGCGTTCAGATAGTCGATGACGGTCTCCACAGCGCATCCACTCCCTCGCTCAGTTTCCAATTTCCGATTTTACCCCCTGGGCTTCAAACCTGTCAAGACCCGTACAAAAGCCTTACAATTTTGTAATTTTCCGGTCCGAGGACCTTTGATAATTTTGAGTTGAATTTCGGCGGGATTTGACGTATTATAATAAAGTTGCAAAACACTATCATTCATTGCCGGACTGTGCTCTGCGGTCCGACGGGGAGGGAACAGTCCTTGAAAAAGACGATCTTGACCGTGCTGATGGCGGCGGTCCTCGGGGTGCTTCTGTGCGCCTGCGAGGGCGTGGACGTGACCATCGACGGTGTGGAAAAAGACAGCGAGAGCTATGCCTTCGGAATGACCTACCTGGGGGACCGGGGAAACATCTACAGCGAAAGCACCGAGGGCTATTATCCCGCGGGCACGGAGATCACCGCCCACGCGGTGCCCACGGCGGACGCGGCATTTTACTGCTGGTCCGTGGGGGGCGACCTGGATAACGGCGGCACCCCCGTGGCCTACGGGAAGGACTACACCTTCACCCTGACGGGGGACACCTGGCTTTTTGCGAACTTCCGGGACCATGATTCCGCTCTGGTGCTGTATCACGCGAACGGCGGCGAGGTGGTGGCGGACGAGCCCTCCGCCCTGTATACCCTCGCCCCGGATGAGTACTTCGACGAGTTCTCCCTGGCCTACTACCTCTACCCCAACAGCCTCGCGGACATGGGGAACTTCTACCGCGAGGGCTATACCCTTGTCGGCTACAACACCGCTCCGGACGGTTCCGGGGCGTTCTACAACGTCGGCGGCAAGGTCTTCGAGGACACGGACGGCGTCATCGAGCTCTGGTGCGTCTGGAGCCGGCAGTCCCCCGCGGACGACTTCAGCTTCGAGTACGACCGCAGCTACAACGGCTGGGTCGTGAACGCCTATGTGGGCCACGATACGGAGGTCAGCATCCCCTCCGTCTTCAACAACGAGCCTGTCGTCGGCGTCGCCGCCGGTTCCTTCACCGGGAACGCGGACGTTACGTCCATCGTCTTCCCCTCCTGCCTCCGCTACATCCGGG
>CAYNZM010000042.1:0-16305 GCA_964401725.1 uncultured Oscillospiraceae bacterium | reverse complement strand
GCCGGGGCGTACCAGAGCTGGGCTCCCTCGAACAAATCCATCCACCGCCGCCGGTTCGCGTCCTCGTACAGCCGGAGATGGCCGCTGTCGCTCTCCAGGGCGTTGTCGCTCACGTCGAATCCCGCGATCTGCACCGTGTTCGTGTCGATGTCCGCCTCAAACAAAACGTTGTCGCTCGCGTCCTTCACGGTGATATGCCCTGTGGTGATGTTTCCGCCGTTGATGACGGTGCTCCCGGCAGTGGCGAGGTCCGTTGCCGTGACGTAGCCCTGCAGGTTGATTTTCCCGGCCTGGATCGTCACCTGCCCCGAGGATAGGTTGATGAGGCCGATGATCTCGTCTCCGTTTGCCGCGTCCGAGGCGGAGGCTTTGAGCAGTATGTCGTTCGCCGTCTGGGTGATCCGCGTCCCAAGCGCTGTGTCCGCGTTGGTGCGGTTTGTAACTTCGGCGGAAATGGCGTCCGCGTTCTGGGTGATGGAGCTTCGCAGACCGTCCGCCAGTTTTTCCGTCTTCCGGGCGGTCATGAGCTGCTGGAGCACAAAATCCAGGCTGTCCTGGAGCTGATGCAGGTACACCGTCAGACGCTCTACGCGCTGTTCCGTGGTCTCATCCCGCTCAAACTGCGGAACTTCCGTTTTCAGGATCGGCATGGGTCACTCCTCCGGGTCCAGATTGTTGCGGCAGTAATACCGCAGGTACTCCCCCACCGCCATGTCGTAGATAGCGGCAAGGTTTGCGTATTCGCTCCACTCTCCGTTGGCCTGGGCGATCTTCGCCTTCAGATACGCGATGTATACCTCGCTCCACTCATCGCCCAGAAGCGTTTCCGCCGTGACGGCCGCGTGGCTGGTAAAATCCTCCGTCTGGTTGAAAACCTCCGTCTGGATGTTGTATTCAAGCTCATTGATCCACAGGAGCTTCGTCGCGTTGTCATAGGCGTTCGGCATCACGCCGTCGACGTGGCTGATGATGTTCTGTATGGTCATGGTTTCTCCCTATCCCGTGGCCCGAAGCGGTTATCCCGCTCCGGGCCGATGATGTTGTGATGTTACGACAGCGCCGTTCCGCCGCTGATGTTGCCGGCGCAGATGCATCGCCAGTCGCCGAAGCCCGCACCGAAGCGGGCGTAGCCCTTCCAGACGTTGGCGTCGTTGCCGGCGATCTCGCTCTTGACCTCCAGCGCCACGCGCTCCTGCCAGATCAGCCCGCCGACGAGGTCGGAAAACTCCTTGTCCAGCAGGAACCAGGGAACGTTCGCGCCCGAAGAGATGAACTGGTTGAGATAGGGCCAGATCACGATGTTCCAGCGGCCGTACTGGTAGTTGAACGCGTTGTTGGAAGTGGAGGGGTCGTCGATGCTGCCGACGGCCTGGAACGCCGCCTTCTTGGTAGCGGCGTCGTTGGGGATGAGCAGGGTCTTCGGAGCGATGCCCAGCAGCTCGCCGTTGTCGCCCTTGAAATTCTGCATGGCGGTCTCTGCGAGGCCCAGAGCGTCCGCGCTCAGGGTGTTGGAGAACATGTTGGATTGGGCCGCGCCCTTCACCTTCGCCGCGTGGGTCTTGGAGAAGAGCTGTCCGCCGTCCGCGCAGGAGGCGTCGAACGCCGTGCCCCGGAAGGTCACGGAGGTCCCGGTGATCGCGCCGATGAGCATCGCCGCGCCCAGCTGCTCGCGGGTGCGGTAGTAGCCCTTCAGGAAGCCCTCGGGACGGTTGCGCAGCGCGCCGACCTTGTCGTCGTCGATCATCTCCCGGGACACCGCGAAGCTGTCCTTCCATGTGTGGTTCACGATGATCTTCGTGTGACCCTCCCGGACCTCCTCCTGGGGATAGGCGCCGTTCTCGTCCACGGGCTGGAAGCCGTCGAAGCCGGTCATGCCGGAGTAGCCCTCGGCCCAGTTGGTGGACTTCTGTGTGCCGTAGACCTGGAAGAGGACGTCCGCCTTCTCGTAGGCCTCCTCCCGGCTGGAGAGATATTTGCGGATGGGCGCCTGGACCTTGCCGAAAATGCTGTCGTTCAGGCCGCTGCCTTCGGAAAAAATCATTTTGCCGTTCCTCCTTTCTTACGCCGTAGTCTTGAAGCGGCCGCGGACCTTGCCGTCGCCGTCCTTAGCTGCGATGGGGATGAAGTTGCCGATGCCGGTGCTGTTGTCCTTGGTGGTAACGGTCAGACCGCCGCTGGCCACGTCGAGCCCGGTGCCGACGGTGGGGGTCACGCCGCTGGCCACGTCCGCGGTCCATACCTGGTCCTCCTGCAGCTTTACAACGGCCACCGGGGTGCCGGCGGTAACGGCGGCGGAGCCCTGCTGAACGCAGATGTATTCCGCGCGGTTGGCTACGCTGGCCGCGGCGAGCTTCCCGCCCGTCAGATACATGGCCATGCCGTATTTGGGCTGGATGGCGCTGCAGGGCAGATACTCCGTCGGGAGCTGCCGGTCGTCATCCGTCGAAAACAGAATAAACATGAGGTTTCCCTCTCCTTTCAGTCGTTATTTCACGTTCTTCGCGTAGTGGTTGTAATCCCTGCGGATGTCGTCGTCGCTCATGTCCGGCATGAGCGAGCGGTAATAGCGCATGGTATCCGGGGGAACGGCAACGTCTCCCGCGCCCCGTGCGCCGTCGGGACGTAGGTGGTCCTTGCTCCGGGCGCTGTTTCTCGCCTTCTGCGCCGCGGCCCTGGCCGCCTGGTCCGCCCGCTCCTGGGCGATCCGGTCGGCGTAGGTGATGCGGTAGGCTTCCAGGAAGCTGTGATTGTGTTCTGCCACCTCTTTCTGGAACAACTCCGCCCGGTCCAGGGCGAGCAGGTCCTCCACGGTCTGCACGTTGGGATCGTACTTGCGGATCTCCGCAAGCTCTGCCTCCACCTGCTGCTGAAAGACCGCGTCCTGGGCAGGATCGGCGGGTGCTTCCGGCGCCGCCGTCTGCCGCATCTCCTGCTGCACCAGGCTCCGCAGCGTCTCCGGCGTCAGGCTCCCGCTCCTCAGCTCCGCCCGCAGGCGGTAGTCCCGCAGGGCCTCCACGCTCTCGATGGGCTTGTCTCCGTCCCGGAGGCCCGCCCAGGCAAGCGCGTCCCTCAGCTCCGCGTCGGTGCGTTCCCGCTCCTGCCGCAGCGCCTCCTGTACCGCGGCCTGTATCTCCGCCTCCCGCTCTCTCTGCCGGCGGGCGGCAGCCTGCCGGCGGCGTTCCTCCGGGTCCTGCGCCGGCGGTTCCGGCTCCTCTTCGGCGTCCTCCTCCGCGGCGGGGTCGGCGGGCTCCCGCTCGTTTTCGCCTTCGTCCCCGACTTCCGCGGCTGTCTCCGCCGCGCTGCCGTCCGGGACCGTTTCGATCTCCTCCGTCTCCGGCCCGGCGTCTTCCGCGTCGGGCGTCAGGTCCAGAGCTTCAAACCATGCCTTTTCGTCCATTTTGATCTCCTTTGGATTTTTCCGCGTTCCTGCGAAAAAGTGGATGTTTTCGCTGTCCCTGCGATTTTTTGGATGTTTCCGCTGTCCCTGCGTCGGTGGATTTTTGCGCGTTCCTGCGAATGGGCGGCCCCTCGCTTATTTGGAGCCGGAGCGCAGATCCTTCCCCGTGACGACCTTGTCCTTCGCGGGCTGGCTGACCTGGTTCGTGGCCTTGATGACCGCCGCTCCCGCGTTGGGAATCTGGCCGACGAGGCCATGGCCTTTCGCTTCTGCCATGTCTGCTTCCTCCTTTCCGGGTGGTATTTATCTCCTCGCGGGCGTCCCCGCGTCGGATGCTATCTTCCGGCGGACGCCGTGTTCAGCGCGTCCTGCCGCGCCATCTCCTCCACGTCGGCGTCGGTGAGCGTTATAGCTCCCGCTCCCGTATCCGGCGGCGGCGTTTCCGTCGGCATTTCCGTCGGCGGTTCCGGCGACGCCGCGGCCTGGGTCATGCGTTCCTCCACGATGCCCCGCAGCTCCGCCGCGCCGGGATAGTGGTATGTCTCCATAAGCCGCCAGTAGGCGACTCGGGTCGCGTCCTGCGTCGGATCGCCGAAGGCCCCGGCGGTAAACTGCGCCGTGGTCGTCTCCCAGAGCCGCTCCCGGTTGTTCGCCATGGGTGCGGCAGAATCACAGGAGAAGAGGAACTGGTCGTTCCACCAGAAGTCCCCCGCCTCGTCCCGCTCCAGGAAGTCCCATTTGGAGAACGTGTCGTACACCGTCTCCCCCCGGCCGTCCTGGTAGACCACGGGCCGCGGTTCGTCCGCGTAAGCCAGCCGGAATTTGAACATCAGCTCAAACAGCTCGGCATAAGCCGCCTCCTTCTGGACCCGCTTGGACTCCAGCCGCCCCGCGGTCTGGGCGGCTGCGAATTCTTTCGCGTATCCGCTGGTGGCCGTGGCGTCCTTCCGGCCCTGGTAGCTGTCCGTCACGCCGACGGCCTGCCGCATCTGCTGGTATATCTCCTGGGCCTCGTATCGCTCCTGGGTCACGTCGCCGGAGAAATCGATGACGCGGATCATGTTCACGTCCTGCACCCCGGTCACCCGCCAGATCGTGGCGTCGTTGGTGTCCACGGTGAAGCTCGCATTCGCCGGCAGCGTGATTTTTGTTCCCGCCTTGAAGAGGCGATCGAATATTTTCTGTTCCACGCGGTTGAGAGCGTGCTGCATCGGCGCGAGCTTATCCGCGTCGGACTCCCCCAGGAGCTTTCCGTATACGCTGATATTGCGCTGAAGCACCAAGGGGTACCGGTTCGGGCGGTAGTACGGGATTTTCCATTTCTCGCTTGACGGCTCCTCCGTCTCGATCACGAGGACGTTGCCGAACTCGTCGATCAGCGCCTCCTCCGCGTAGGTCTCCGTGCCGTGGATGGGGGACCCGTCGCTACGGCGTACGGAGCCGGCGTCCACCTCCTCCCAGTCCTCCTCGGACTCCCACCAGGTCTTGCCGCCGCAGAAGGGGCAGGCGTCGCCCTTCTGCCATTCGCTGGGTTCCTCCACGCCGTCCGTGATAATCTCGCCGATCATCGGCTCCACCGCGCCGCAGTCGGCGCAGCGGGTCAGACGCCGGGCCTGGTAGTCCTCCAGGTCCTCCAGCTCCGTATCGTTGACCCAGGAGTATTTCCCGATGCCGCCCCGCTCGTTGCGGTAGTAGACGACGATCTGTGTCACCATGTCCTCGCTGGCCTCGCCGTCGCCGGATGCCTTCACCTCCGGCTCGCTCTCCGCCACGTCGGAAACGTCCACGCCGTACCGGGCCTTGACCGCGGCCTTGGTGGTGGGTATCTTCAGGAAGAAGTAGTCCATGTCCTCGATGCCGTCGTATACGCCGTCCTGCGGCACGAACCGTTTTGGATGCACAAAGCTCACGTTTTCCTCGCCCACGGTCCCGTGGGTCCGCTGAGTGTTGTCCCAGGCCACCATGTATAGCCCCGCTCCCTGTATGGGCACGACCCGCTCCGCCATGTCGTTGATCCGCTCAAAACCGATCCGGTCCAGCTCGTTTCGGATCATGTTCTCGATGAGGACGGCCAGGTGCTCGTCCTGCTTCCGCCGTGCCGTGACCTTCGGCATGGGAATGTCGTTCGATACCTGGGCCTCGATGTTCTCCGCCAGGGCGTTGTAGACAAAGTTCACCTTTTCCCCCGTGTGGGCGTCCTCCCGCTTTGTCATATCCTCGAAGGTGTAGGAGCCTCGGTACATCTGATCCCGCTTGTCCATGCCGGATTTCTCCGACTCCCAGGCGGACTCATCCCGGCTCAGCTTCTTCTTCCATTCATCCATTCTCGCGCTGTTCATCGCTGATCTCCTTTCCCCATATGCTCATGAGGTACGCCTTCCCCTGGGCGTCCGCCTTGTTGTAGTCCTCCCACATGTCCCGGGTCCAGCCGTCGGTGGAGCGTTGTCCCTTCGGCGGCGTCATGGTCTGCTGCTCCCGGATGCCGTGGGCGATGGCCAGAGCCATCACCAGGTCGTCGTGTTCTCCCGGAAGCGCCTCCGGCCGGGAACGCTCGTTTCGGACGAACACCCGCATTTCTTTGAGCGTCTCCCGATCCCGCACGATCTCCGGATCGTCCCGGAACGCCTGCACCAGCCCCGCGATAGCCGCCGGCCTCGTCCGGCTGTCCGTGCGCCATCCGAAAGCCTCCTTGAACCGCTGGCGGTAGGTGTCCGGTATCTCCCGAACATACTGCCGCGGGTATCCCATCATCTGCAGCAGCCCCACCGGGTACGTGCTGAAATTGACCTCGATGCCCAGGAGGGCCTGGTTGTAGTACATCCCGAGACAATACATCTGCCGCGCGTACAGATCCTCGTCGTACCGCTGCCGCAGCACCGCCGCCTGCATCCCGGTCACGTTGTCCAGCACCTGGGCCGTGAACCAGTCCGAGCCCTCCCCGGCGGTGTCTCCGCCGATGACATAGGGCCAGCCCTTTTTCGGCTCCCGGTAAATGGCGATGCAGCCGTCCGACCGCGGGATGAACTTCATGTCCCATATCCGGGCGGGGTTGTTCGGGTCGCTTCTGTACTCGAAGCTCCCCGTCAGCAGCGGCTCCTCCGCCGCCTGCAGCCGCCGGTCCAGCGCGTCCATGTCGAACACCGGCCGGCCGGAGGTCAGGAACGCCTCTTCCGGGTAGCTGGGATACTCCTGCCGGAATTTCTCCACGTCGCCGCCGCAGTTGTTCGCGATGCACCAGCGCCGCCAGGCGAGCTGTTCGTCCGCGAGGCCAAAGCGGTCCGCGAGCTCCCGCTCCGCCGGCGTCCATTCCGTGCCGGGCGGCACGGGCTTGCGGTACTCCTCCATCTCGAACCAGGGGAAGAACAGCGGCAGGAAATCGCTCTCGCCCCGGACCGCCCGCTCCCATTGCTCGTGGAATTCGTCGTAGCCGTTCGCCGTGCTCTCGATCACCACGAGCGTCCCCGGCTCCGCTGGCACCGCCTGCAGGATGCCGAGCATCGTCTCCGCCTTGTCCCCGGGCCAGAAGGCCAGCTCCGATAGGTGGACGAGCTGCAAGGTGTCCGAGCGTCCGATCCCGCCGCCGCCCGCCGTCTGGCAGCGGATCCGGCTGTGCAGGCCAGGATGCTTTCTCCGCCGTGCCTCGTTCTTGTCAGGGTTATCAAACACCAGCTCCTGGGCGTTCGATGCCTGCCGCATGGGCTTCAATGGCTCCGGCAGCTCATCGTAATAGCGTCTGCTCATCCCGAAGAGGTTCTTCGTGCTGTCGTCCCGGTGCGCGACGATCAGCGCGTTCACGTTCCGCCGCGTCGCCGCCTCGTGGAAGATCACCGCCTCCGTCACGGTGGAAAACCCCATCTGCCGCGCCTTGAGGATGATGACGCGCATCGGCTTCCCCGCCCGGTCCTGCTCCTCCAGCGCCGCCAGGAGCCGCTCCTGCGCCGGATTGATCGTGAGCGGCACGATCTTCGCGTCCTTCGTCTTGATCTTCAGACAACTCGGAAAATACCAGCGCCGGTCCCGCAGCCTCCGGCGGATCGCGTCACGGTCCGTCACAGCACGTCCTCCAGCCGCAGCGCCCCGGTCCCGTTCACCTCCACCTTCTCGGCGAAGTGCTCCGCGTCCTTGTTCGTCAGGAAGAACTTGATCGCCTGGGTGTCCGGCGCGATGTAGACCTCCTCGAAGGCTGTCTCGATGATCTCCTCGTCCCGGATGCACTTTCCCGTCGCGGGGTCGTACTCCCGTATCCGGCGCTTCATCGGCTTTTCCAGGCGCTTCGTCCCGCCCTTCGCGCGCTCGCGTAATGCGTTTCGAATTTGAACGAGCGCGCAGCGGCGCCCGCGCATGATCGCCTCCGAAATCTCCGGGTGAGACGTCCGCCAGGCGTAGAAGGTGGACGGCGAAATCCCCATGGCCCGGGCGATCTCCTCGTCCGTCAGCCGATCCTCGCCCCACATAACAAGCTGTAGAAGTCCATCCTCCGTCGTCCATTCCTGCCACTTCCCCTGCGCCACGGTCTCACCCCTTTCACGTCAAGTTTACTTGGTCCAGCCCATCGCTGAACGAAAACTTTTTGGCATAAAAAAAAGCAGGGCCGAAGCCCTGTCCGGTCCCGCTCATGTCCTCGTCTTGATGTCGAAGCGCAGGAAGTATTCTCTTGTCGCCATTTCCAGGACCCGTCCCGAGATAAAGCCCTCCATCGCCGCCGGCGCGACCGGCTCCTCGTGGGTGACGTAGCGCTTGAAGGCAGCGTAATGCGCCGGGCAGACCTCCCGGCACAGCTCGTCGATCCGGCGGCGCACGGCCTCCGGCTGACTGTCATAGCTCAGGGATACGCCCAGGATGTAAAACTGGCGCTCCCGGCTCAGCGGTATGCTCTTTCTGTAGCGACGCTTCATTCCCGCCGCACCTCGTCCGGGCTCCGTCCCCGATCCCGGTTTTCCCGGTAATAGCGGATCTTCTGCGGCCGACCCGCCCGCTGCTCGCTCTTCCAGATGAGGCTGGCGTCCTTCGGCACGCGGAGGGTGGCGTCCGGGTTCTTCGCCGGGCGCGGTCTCGTCGCCTGGGGCTTGTCCATGTTCCGCGTCGGTATGTATCGCTTCTCTGTCCCGATCTGCCTGGACTGCGCCATGAGATATTCCACGAGGTCCGTCAAGTCCCCGTGATGGGCGGCGTAGAGCGTCTTCCCGTGCTTCTCGCTGCCGACGAAGCAGAGGCCCAGCTTCCATGTCTCCCGCATGGCCTCCATACCCTCGGCGTTCACGATGACGTGGATGTGCGGCAGCGTCGGCCGGAGCGTCCGCCCGTCCAGATCGCAGACCCAGGCCATCGCCTTCAGCGTCGTCCCCTCGGGCAGACGGCGGCGCGCCCGCCGGACCCAGAGCTCGTATTCATGGCGCAGCGCCCGCATCAGCTCGTCCGGCTCGTCCGTCCCCGCTTTGCAGACGAGGGTGTCCAGACCCTCGGGCGAGATCGTCGCCGTCAGAAGGTAGTCCCGCCCCGCCCGGAAGTTGTTGTTCACGGTCCGGGCCGCCTCGTTCTTCGCTTCCGCGGCGTTCTTCTCCGCGTTCCGCAGGCGGCGCTTGTATTCCCGTCCGGCGCGTGCGGGCTTGTCCCCGTCCATGAGGACCGGGTACTTCGTCTTCTCGCACACGCCGTTCGCGCAGATGTATTCTCTTGTCCACCATTCGATATAGGCCATGGTCGTAAATCCCGCCCTAAGCAAGTCTCCATAAGAACGCGCGCGCACGCGTTCTTATGGTTTTACACTCTCCGGTGTATTTTCGTGTTGAAAAGGTTCAGCCATGCAGCCCACTCCCGCGAGCTGTACGACTCAGCCCTTTCACAGCTTATCCGTCCGCTGTTCCGGCGCGGTCCACAGCAGATAGGAAAGGCTCTTCCGGCTGTTCTCCTTCACGCTCAAGGTCTAGCGCATCCGCGTCAATCAGCCGCATTGTGTTCCTCCTCTCTGCGCCTGTCCATGCTGTAGCTCAAGATAACCTCTATCACCTGGACTGCAACGGCGGCGACTTGCACAGCCTCCCGTACAATTGCCTCCTCGCCTCCGCGCTCCGGGTGCTTCGGTTTTTGGAAGCATGACTCATTGACCGCCTGGCATAGCTCGCCGAACTCTTCACCGAGGATGCTCATAAGCTTGAACAGGTAAAGCGTGCTCGATGCCCCCCACTCCTCAATCTGGCGGCGGCGCTCCTCGACGATCAACTCCACCGCCTGCTTGGTCGCACCGGCCACCTCCACAGCGTCCACGGCGGGGATACCGCGAATGTTGGTATCATTTTTCGCGCGGTCGAAATCAAACGGATACCAAAGCTCTTTGAGCACAACACCGCGCCTTATCAGGTCATTCTCCATTGTGGGCCTCCTCTGCCGGGATGATGACGGGCAGTCTTTCGACCATTTCTTTCAGCGCCAACTCTAAATCGCCAAAATGCCCATATTTGATTCTTTCACGCTCTATCAGATTCCCATGAGGCGGGACGGGAACGGCCTTCCCGCAAACACGGTAATTACCATATCCGTTGTACTCGATAACTCTACCGTCTGGGAAAATGGTTACTGTAACCCCGAGTGATTTCGGCATCTCCATGCCTTTAATCAAGATGCTCATTCTTCCCCTCCAATGCCGCCTCCGCTTCCTCGCGGGTGAGAAAGATGGTCTTTCCGAAGTCCTCGGGTTGCATAGAAAACAAATTGAAATACATTTCCTTGATCTCTGGTGCGGAGTTCAAGCGTGGCAACAGCCGCCACACCTTAGTTCCTTCTTTGACAGGCAGGACGATCAAGCGGCCCTCGGCCTCGGCATCATCAATTTCCTTCCAATGCGACAAGGGCTTGCCGAAAAGCGTCACTTCCTCGGGGATCGCCTTGCTTTTCTGGAAGTCTACAATTGCCTGCACTTCCTCTGGCGTCAGGCCTGTGTCCTCGTAGGCCGCGAGGCAGTCTATAGCGCGGCGGAGATTATCGCACGAGGTGCACGCATACCCGGGCTCTTCGCATTGGCCGCAATCAAGCCCGATCCGACCTGTATTATCTTTTGCTGTCAATCTATCCATTTTTGCTTCTCCTTTTCTCGGCTGCGCGCTGCTTTATACGCTCGATACAGCGCGGACAGTAATCAATTCCTCTGGCGACTTCGACCGCACACTCGTCACAAATCGGCCGATCGCAGGTAACAGTCCATGACATGTCGATCTTTTTCCAGTAGCAATGCATGGCGTATGCATTGACTAGATATCTCGGCGGGTGTCCTACATAACTTCCGCACCCCACAGGTGCATCACATAGGAACGTAGCGCGCCGCCGTTTACAAAACGGGCACCGTATAATCGGTGCGCTCATCATTGCCATCTCCTTCCTGCTATGATAAAATCTCCCCAAAAGGAGTTGATTTATTATGCATGAACAAGAATATTACAATCAGAAACTGTACAATTGGTTCGTTGATTCTATGAATTCAACGTATAAGCAGAAGCAGATGCTAGATATATTGGAAACACAACTGCTTTTACATGCTGAGTGGATGGCATTGCAAAATGCTGATCCTAGGGGTTCGTTTTTTAAGAAACGCAAAATTGAGAGGAAAATGTATAAAAATGCTCGCCGTAAGGTTCAAGATATGGATGAGCAATTAGTCGAAAGCTACCTTCGCACAATTTCTGAAAGCGTTCAATCAGCCTTTCATAATGCTGCCCCTCACTTTACGCAAGCTCAAATCTCAACCATTGAGGGGAAAATATCGGCAGCAGGAAGCGGCTCTCTCTCAGATCGGGTCTGCTCATGGATAACTTGTGTTATTACTATTATGGCATTCATCTCATCATTGCTTCCCAACCCACAAATTGATGACATAATCAATCAACAGACAGCTCTCATTGCTCAGCAAGAATCGTTGCAGATGGCGGTGGTAGAACTTTCTGAGGCAGTTACGGCATTGGAGGCTATCTTAGAATCCAATGCCGCAGAAGAATCGAGCACTAACCATCATCCTCGCATTCATCATCACAAATAATAGCAATACATGTCAGTGTATCCGTTCGACATAGGCGTTGGCTTGGGCGAGCTCAATCGACACAGCCTTCATGCGTCCAGCTCCTCCACATAACACCAGCTCTGCGGCGGGCGTTTGAAGAACGGGTCTGCCGCACCATCCGGTTTTCGGAAGCCTGCCAAATCTCGCGGTTTGTCGTAGATCACCAGATCGGAGATATGCCAGCAGTACACAGTGCCCTTGCCGCGGTATGCGTGGAACTCGCTGCCCCTCATGCGCATATCGGCGAGCACATAATCCGTAGGAACGCGCCCTGCTGGGATCTCGAATATCTCGTCGCACACAAATACCCCAATGACCTTGCCGTTTCCGCATCGGTCAAATTGGTTATGGCTGTGATCGTCGGCGTAGGAATACCTCGGGCCGGTCCAAAACCGCACCCCCGTGTCTTTCGTGCAGTAGATATAGCACACAAAAGGCGGCTCGATCTTCGGGCGTGTCTTCCGAACCTCGATGGTCTTCCGCCCGCTGGCGATCAGCTCGCACCACTTCGGGCGGATGCTCAGCATGACGGCGACCCTCATTCTGCGTCGTCCCCCTCGGGCTTCCACTTCTCGCCCCATATCTCCAGCAGCTTCCGGGCGGCGGCCAGCATCTTCATCCGCGTTTCCATGTCCAGGATGTGGCTCATGGCCTCGTGCATATCGTTCATCTCCCGCTGCGCCGCCGTAAAGTGCGCCCGGAAGGTGACAACGTTCTCGTTCGACATGGTGAGCTGCTTCTTCAGCTCCGCGATCTGCCGCTCCAGGCTGTCCTTCTTCTCGGCAGACAGCTTGTCCTTTGCCTGTTTCAGAGTGTCGTTCATGCGCTGTCCCTCTCTCGGTATTCCTCCTCCCAGCTCACGATGGGAGGGCAGTATGTTTTGTAGTCGTCCGCGATTCGACGGTTCCAGAGCTCCGCCGTCTCCCGGACCGCCTGCTCCTTCGTGGATTTCGGAGGACCGGGCATTCCCATCGTCGCAAGACACTTCCCGCTGCAGTGGATGCTCGCGACCCATGGCGTCGACTTGTGCGGCGTGTTCCGCTGGAAAATAGCGACGGCATAGGGCTCGCCGCCGCAGAAGGGGCAGGCCCGGAGCTCCACGTCGCGCACAATGCTCACATTCTCCTTCATCGGACCTGCACCTGCACGCTTTCCAGCAGCCGGTCGGCCTCGGTCAGCACGAAATAAGCGTAATCGCAGGTCTCGCCGCCGTGGCCGTTGTACCAGCTCAGCGCCCATTCGATCCCGTGCCCGGCGCCCAGCAGCTCCGCGAGGTAATCCACGCCGCAGAGGACGTTCTGCCGCGGGTCCAGCAGGTTATAGCAGTTCAGCCGGATGCAGCGCTCCGTGTGCTGGCTCGCGTAGATCTGCATAAGGCCGTAGCTCGCACCGCCGTCGCCGATGTACCCGGCGTCGAAGTCGCTCTCCACCGCCATGATGGCAAAGACCACCGCCGCGTCAACCTCGTATTCCCGGCAGACCTCGGCGATGTACTGCTGCAGCCCGTCGTCCAGCGGCACGTCATACTTCGCCCAGCTCTCAACGATGTGCGCCGGGCTGGGATAGGGTACGCTCGTGGCTATGGGCCGCAGGCGCTCCTCCCGAATCTCCCGCGGCTCGTTCCGATCCATCGCCCGCCCGATGCCAAGCAGCAGGCAGATCACAAACAGGATCAATGTGATTAACAGCCAGATCATCGCTTTACTCCTCTCCTTCCGCAGCGGCGCCATGGGTCGACGCCGCTTATTCCTCCGCGCCATCGTTCGCGCGCTGCCGGGCGTTCCATACCTCGATCGCCCGGTTCCGGCTCTTGAACGGTCCTACCTGGTGCTTGTCCGGGCATTGGACGCACTCGATCTTATATCCCGAGGCCGTCGGCTCCACGATGGCCTCCTTCATGCACTTACGGCAGGGCAATACTTTCGTTCCCATAATTCCCTCTCTTTCGTTCGTCCTATTAAAACGGCAGGACCTCGAGCGTCACCCGGAAGCCCTTCTGCGCGTGGACCGTCTCCCCGGTACGTTTGCACTGCCGCTCGCCCTCGTCAGGCCTCCCGTCATACCAGTCCGCGTCCGCGATCGCCTCGGCGCCCCAGAGTTCCCCGTCCGTCCATGGCTCCTCCTTGATCCACCCCTCCGGCTCGATCTCCTCGCCCATGAGGATGATGTCCTCGATCTCCGCGAGTTCGTCCTCGTCCAGGTAGTTCTTGCCGAACTCCGCGAGCCACCGGTCAAGGTTCCACTTCTGCTCGATCATGCACTTCTTCTGGGCGATCCGCTTGAGATACCGCGCGGTCTCGCCGCAGCGGTGGGCGGCCTCCGGGCCCTCCCGGTGCATCCAGGGCGAGAGCTCCACGACGAGGCCGTACTTCTCGCTCTTGCTGCGCAGCGCTCCGCCGAAGATGTGGTGCCGCTCCACCGGGCCCCATTTCCCGCTCAGGAAGCATTTGCCGTATCTCATGCCTTCTCCTCCTTTGCCAGCGCCGCCAGCGCTTCGTCCAGGGCTTTGAATATCTCCCGGAAGCAGAACAGCTTCCAGTCCTTGTTCAGTGCCGGGTCGTCCGCCGCGTCCCGGAGCTGCCGGATGTGGTCCTCGTAAATCGCGAGGCGCTCCCGCCCGATGTCGTTCATGTTTTTCTCCTTTTCTTTGCTGTGAGGACCAGCGCCGCGGCGATCATCCCCGCCGCCAGCGCGATGGTCCAGGGCTTGTCCCCTGCCGTGAGGCAGGCCCCGAGGATCAGGGCCGCCGCGATGACGTCTTTTGTTCTCACGATTCCTCCTTTTTGGTGATCGTGATGGAGGCCAGTCTGCACCCCTGCGATGCCGCCGCGCATTCGTACAGGTTTTTCAGGATTTTGCGCGCCAGCTCGTCCGCCTCCGGCGTCCCGGGATAGAGCCGCCTGCCGTTGTAGTACATCTCGGCGGGACCGTCGTATAGGTTCGGTTGTCTCTGCATGCCGGGCGCCTCCTTTCCCTGTATCGTATGGCTTGGAACGGATGTCCTATTCCTCCGCGCCACCGGTCATCGCCTCGGCTGTTCCCCCGGCCGGGGCGGGGCTTGTTCTCTCGGTCATTGGGTTATCCTCCTTTATGCGGTCCGGTCGTCCGGGTCATCTCTGAAGTCCCATGGGTTTAAGCCCAACGCCTGACAGAGAGCCAGGAACGGCAGCAGCTTGATCCGTCCGTGTTCCATGCTGTGATACAGCGATGACGGCTTGATACCCGAGGCCACGGCTGCTTCCTTAATCGTCATGCCCCGGCGTCTGAACTCCGCCCGAAGTTTTTCCGTGGTTGTCATGCGGTTTCCTCCTTCATGCGGACCGGTCGTCTGGGCAGATCAGGTCCTGAATGGTCACACCCAGCGCGTAGGCCAGCGCGTCGGCAAATGCCAGGCTCGGGCTCTTGCTCCCCCGCTCCACCTGCGCCACCATCGGCTGGCTCACGCTCGCACGCTCCGCCAGCTCCTTCTGCGTCAGGCCCCGCGCCTCACGCATTGCCTTCACTCTCTGTCCAAAGTCCATTTTTCGCCTCCTTGCGTTGTTATTTTATTTGTGGTATCTTGGTTGTGTTAATATTGCTATGGTTATACGTTATCACAACTTCTTGTGAAAATCAATCATTTTTCCTAAGTTCTTATGATTTTATAATTTCTGCATAAAAAGGGGGTGCCTCAAATATGAGAAATTCACAAGAACTTGCGAATGCCATAAAGAGTGTCGCAAAAGAAAAAAAGATTGCAATCGGTCAAATGCTGTCCGACTGCAATCTCAGCGTTAACACTTTATCTTCTATGAAATCCGGGGGCTATTACCCCCGCATCGAGGCTCTCGCCTCCATCGCCGATTATCTTGGGTGCTCCATGGATTATCTCTTGGGTCGTTCCGCCTTGGATGTCCCGGAGCTGGACGAGCTGGAGCAGCAGCTTGTTTCTCTCTCCCGTCGGCTCAACCCCGAAGGGCGCGAACGTCTGCTTGAAACCGCCGACGATATGGTCGCCTCCGGGAAGTATAAAAAATATAACCCGATTGAGCTGGGTCTTGAAGCATAAATAAAAAGACTGTCCACTTCGAAGACTGATGTATAATTAAGTCATCTTATAAAGGAGGTGTTCTTCATGGCAACCACCAAACCCCGTTTCTCTATAACTGTATCCCCGGCGACCTATGAAGCAATTAACACATATCAGCACGAGCACCGCCTTGCTACGCAGACAAAGGCGATCTTGGAGCTAATCGAACTCGGAATTGCTTCCCTGGATAGTAAAACAAATTCGGTATCCCTTGCACCCAAGGGCCTTGACGCGGCTGATCGTGATCTGCTCTCCGCGTACCATTCTGCTGATGACAAATCCCGCTCCATGGTCGATCTTGCCCTGGCCGACTATTTGCCGTCGGCCAAGAGTAAGATGGTTGGGTGATTCAAATCAAAGATTATCTTGCCTAGGAGTTGATACTATGAATAAAAAAGAAGTCGCTTCTCTTTTGAAGCAGCGGCGCTCTGACGCTGGCCTTTCTGCGAAGGACGTCATAAACTCTCTAAAGGCCAGGGGTATTGAGATTTCCGACAAAACACTATATGGTTACGAAAGCGGCGTAAGCATGCCCAATGTACCGACGTTCATTTGCCTATGCGAAATCTACGGCATCCATGATGTTTTCGGTTCCTATAACAACAGCGATCCTCATCTCCTGCGTATGGTTTCCCTTGCTTCCGATGAATGGACTACAGATCAATACGAGGATTTTTTCAAAGCAGATGCTTATTCCAAAATCTATCTTCTACTGAATTGTGGAATCCCCTCTTTTCAAGGATATGAGGCACAGTTCCAGAACCTTATGACAGAGCCTAAAAAGGATGAACT
>CAYNZM010000041.1:0-16900 GCA_964401725.1 uncultured Oscillospiraceae bacterium | reverse complement strand
GAGCCGGGGCGAGATTCAGGTCATCGGCGCCACCACCTTCAACGAATACCGCAAACACATCGAAAAGGACGCCGCTCTTGAGCGCCGCTTCCAGCCCGTCACCGTAGCGGAGCCGTCGGTGAAGGACAGTGTGGAGATTTTAAAAGGCGTGCGGAAGTACTACGAGGACTTCCACGGCGTGGACATCTCCGACGAGATGTGCCGCATGGCCGTGACCCTCTCCGAGCGCTACATCACCGACCGCTACCTCCCGGACAAGGCCATCGACCTGCTGGACGAGGCCTGCTCCGACGTGGACCTGAAAAACGCGGATACCGCCCGGCGCCTCACCCTGGAGAAGGAAAACGCCGATCTGGACCGGGAACGGGAGTATCTGCTGGCCCAGGAAACGGAGGACTTCGAGCGTCTGGCCCAGATTCGCAGCCGGCAGATGCAGATCTCCGACGAGCTGGCCGTTTTGAAGGCCAAGGGCCGTCCCGCCCTGACCGCCCAGAACCTGGCCCGGATCATCGAGCTCTGGACCAAGATTCCCGCCTCCAACATCACGGAGGACGAGTTCGAACGCCTGGGGGACCTGAACCACCGCCTCAAGGAGCACATCATCGGCCAGGACGAGGCCGTGGACGCCGTCTGCGCCGCCATCAAGCGCAGCCGCGTGGGTCTGCAGGCCAAGCGGAAGCCCTGCTCCTTCATCTTCGTCGGCAGCACCGGCGTGGGCAAGACGGAGCTTGTAAAGCAGCTCGCCATGGACCTTTTCGCCGCGCCGGAGAGCCTCATCCGTCTCGATATGTCCGAGTTCATGGAAAAATTTTCCGTCTCCCGCATCATCGGCTCCCCGCCGGGGTACGTCGGCTATGACGAGGCGGGACAGCTCACCGAGAAAATCCGCCGCCGGCCCTATTCCGTGGTCCTCTTCGACGAGATCGAAAAGGCCCACCCGGACGTCATGAACATCCTGTTGCAGATTCTGGACGACGGCCGCATCACCGACGCCCAGGGCCGCACGGTGAACTTCGAGAACACCGTCATCATCATGACCACGAACGCCGGCTCCGATAAACGGGTCGCGAGCCTGGGCTTCGACAAGTCCACCGCGGACATGGGCAAGGACAAGGCCCTCAAGGCCCTGCAGGAGTTCCTGCGGCCGGAGTTCATCAACCGCGTGGACGAGATCGTTTACTTCCGGCCTCTGTCCGAGGAGGTTTTCCGGGGCATCGCGGACCTGATGCTCCGCGAGCTTCGGGACGTCATGGCTGAACGGAAGATCGAGTTTTCCTGGGACACGAGCGTCATCGACTATCTGGTGGAAAAGAGCTATTCCCTGGCCTACGGTGCGCGGAACCTGCGCCGCCAGATCCAGAAGGACATCGAGGACGCCATCGCCGCGGAGATCATCGACAAGCACAAGGGACAGGTCCAGTCCATCTCCGTCGCCGCCGCGGAGGGCAGCGTCGTCATCGCCGCGGTCTGAACCGCATAAAAAACCACCGCCTCGCCACAAAAAACGTGACGAGGCGGTGGTTTGCGTTTAAGCGAGGATGCCCTTTAAGAAGATTTCCAGGCCGATGGCGATGAGGATGAGGCCGCCAAAGATGGAGGCTTTGCCCGCGAGACGGGTGCCGAAGCGCTTGCCGAAAACGAGCCCGCCGAGGCAAATGACGAAGGTCACGACGGCGATGATGGCGGAGCTTACCAGCGCCGGAAGGACCGGTTCCTCCGCCAGGGTGAAGCCCACGGAGAGAGCGTCGATGCTCGTGGCGACGCCCTGCATGAGGAGCGTGCCTTTTCCGAGCTCCGGTGTGTCCTCCGCCTCACGGATGCCGTCCCGCAGCATCTTCCCGCCGATGTATACGAGAAGTCCCAGGGCGATCCAGGGAACGAAGCGCTGGAATGCGGTGAAGGCCTCCACGATGGTGTGGACGCACAGCCAGCCCAGCATCGGCATGAGAAACTGGAACCCGGCGTAGACCCCGGCCACGGCGCACATCCGCCCGGGGCCCATCTCCGGCTCCCGGAGGCCGTTTGCCAGGGACACGGAGAAGGCATCCATCGCAAGTCCCACGCCCAAAAAGACGCTGTTGACGATAAACAGGAACATGACTGCCTCGCGGAAGGATCAGAATTCCGCGTTGCCCACAGTACGGGGATGGAGCTCCACGTCCCGGATGTTGGACACGCCCGTGAGGTACATGACCATGCGCTCAAAGCCGAGGCCGAAGCCCGCGTGACGGCAGGAGCCGTACCGCCGCAGGTCGAGGTACCACCAGTAGTCCTCCTCCTTGAGGCCCAGCTCCGCCATCCGGGCGGTCAGCACGTCGAGACGCTCCTCTCGCTGGCTTCCGCCGATGATCTCGCCGATGCCGGGCACGAGGCAGTCCGCGGCGGCGACGGTCTTTCCGTCGTCGTTCAGGCGCATGTAAAAGGCCTTGATCTCCTTGGGGTAGTCCGTGACGAACACCGGGCGCTTGTAGATCTGCTCCGTGAGGTATCGCTCGTGCTCGGTCTGCAGGTCCACGCCCCAGGCCACGGGGAACTTGAAGTCCGCGCCGGACTTTTGCAGAAGCTCCACGGCCTCGGTGTAGGTCACCCGAGCAAAGTCGCTGGTGGCCACGTGGGTCAGGCGGTCCTTGAGGCCCTTGTCCACGAAGGAATTGAAAAACTCGATCTCCTGCGGGCATTTTTCGAGGACGGTGGTGATGATGTATTTTACCATGGCTTCCATCACCTGCAGGTCCCCCTCCAGGTCGCAGAAGGCCATCTCCGGCTCGATCATCCAGAACTCCGCGGCGTGGCGCTGGGTGTTGGAGTTTTCGGCCCGGAAGGTGGGTCCGAAGGTGTAGACGTCGCCGAAGGCCATGGCGAAGTTCTCCGCGTTGAGCTGACCGGAGACGGTGAGGTTCGTGGCCTTGCCGAAAAAGTCCTGGGAGTCGTCCACGGCGCCGTCTTCCTTCCGGGGAAGGTCGTTGAGGTCCAGGGTGGTCACCCGGAACATCTCGCCGGCACCCTCTGCGTCGGAGCCTGTGATGATGGGGGTGTGGACGTACACGAAGCCCCGGCTCCGGAAGAACTCATGCACCGCCTGGGCCGCCACGGAGCGGACCCGGAAGGTGGCGGAGAAGAGGTTCGTCCGGGGGCGGAGATGCTGGATGGTGCGGAGATACTCGACAGTGTGGCGCTTTTTCTGCAGGGGATAGTCCGGGGCGGAGACGCCCTCGATCTCGACGGACCTAGCCTTCAGCTCGAAGGGCTGCTTTGCCTCCGGGGTGAGGACCAGATCGCCTTTCACGATGAGGGCCGCGCCCACATTGAGCTTTGCGATCTCGTCGTAGTTTGCGAGGTTCGACCGCTCGAAAACCACCTGCACACCCTTGAAGGAGCTGCCATCGTTCAGGTCGATGAAGCCGAAATTTTTCTGGTCGCGGATGGTGCGGGCCCAGCCGCAGACGGTAATGGGTTCGGATGTGAATGCCTCCGGGGTCTTCCAAAGCGCGGCAATGCGCGTACGGGTCATGGATACCCCCTCCTTTTTCTTGTATGATGATATGGTGGATGACAGATAAAGTATAGCAGGATGCTCCCGCCGTCATACCGCTCCGTGCATCAAAACGTCCCGGGCTGGCAACACTATCCTTGCCAGGGGGGACTGCCGGTTGCAATGTAAGGTAGAGATCTGCGGCGTGAACACGTCGAAGCTGAAGGTTCTGAAAAACGACGAAACGAGGGAACTGCTCGTCCGCGCCAAAAACGGCGATGCCGCCGCCCGGGAGGAGCTGATCGCCGGAAATCTCCGGCTGGTGCTGTCCGTCCTGCAGCGGTTTGCGGGTCGGGGAGAGAACGTGGACGATCTTTTTCAGGTCGGCTGCGTCGGGCTCATAAAGGCCGTGGATAATTTTGACATCGACCAGCCGGTGAAGTTTTCCACCTACGGCGTTCCGATGATCGCGGGGGAGATCCGCCGGTATCTGCGGGACAACAGCGCTGTGCGGGTGTCCCGGTCCCTGCGGGACCTGGCGTATAAGGTGATGCAGACCCGGGAAGCTCTCGTGGCTCGGGAGCAGAAGGACCCGACGCCGGACGAGATCGCCAGAGAACTGGGAGTTCCCGTGACGGAGGTAGTCCTCGCCATGGATGCCATGGCCGATCCCGTGAGTCTATTTGACCCGGTGTACGGCGAGGCGGGGGAGACGTTATCCGTCATGGACAAGCTCTGCGACGACCGGAACACCGACGCCGCGTGGCTCGAGCGGATCGCCCTGTCCGAGGCGGTGGAGAAGCTGGGGGAGCGGGAGCGCCGCATCCTCGCCATGCGGTTTTTCGACGGCCGCACCCAGATGGAGGTAGCAGCGGAGATCGGCATCTCCCAGGCGCAGGTGTCCCGTCTGGAGAAAAACGCCGTGGGTCAGATCAAAAAAGCGCTGTTTCCGGCGTAAAAATCATTTTTCCCGCAGGACGCGGAGGTTCTGGGCGAGATAGATGCCTCCGGAGATCACGGTCAGCGCAACGCACAGCCAGATGAGGCCCTGAGACAGGGGCGCAAGAAAGCTCACGCTCACCGCCCGGAAAAACAGGATGACGCCGAGGGACACGTCCTGGGCGAAGGTCTTGGCCTTGCCCCAGACGTTCGCGGCGATGACGACGCCCTGCTCCGCGCCGGACTGACGGATGCCCGCCACGAGGAATTCCCGCACGAGGATCACCACCACCGCCACGGCGGGGATGAGGCCCTCGGGAATGAGCAGGATCATCACGGAGTAGTTGAGGATCTTGTCCGCCAGGGGGTCCATGAACTTGCCGAAGTTCGTGACCTGACCGCGCTTGCGGGCAATGTGTCCGTCCGCCAGGTCCGTCAGGGAGGCGGCGACGAAAAGGACCCAGCCGAGCCAGGCGTATACTTTGCCGGGCAGCAGCAGGAAAACGATCATGATGAGGGCGCAGACGATTCGCGCCACGGTGAGCTTATTCGGAGTATTCATCGGGACTGGGCTCCTTTCCCGTTTCGTCCGGTCGGACGCGGTTTTTCCGCAGCCAAAGGCAGATGACGAGCACGATTGCGGCGAGAGCAAGCAGGCAAACAGCCGCGAAGCTCTTGCGGTACAGCGCCACCAGTATCGCGCAGATCACGAGGACCGCCAGCATTATGAACAGAGCCGCCATGGGTGCGGAGGTCCGGACCACGTGGGTGTGCTTAATGCTCTGGCCGAGGCCGGTGCCGGGAGCTTCCCGCAGAAGGACGATGTACCACCGGCTGTAAAGCACGAGACTCATGAGCATCACCGCCCCGCAGAGGACGACGATGGCGTTGATCCAGGTCTGGGACAGGTCCGGCAGCAGGACCAGGGCCGCCATGGAGGCGTACAGCACCGCGGTGCAGACCTTGCCGTACCATTTCGAGGAGTGGATGGTGTCCGTCCGCCGCAGGAGGACCCAGCCCCACGCCAGCATGACGAGCTCCTTCACCGCGAGAAAGCCCAGCAGGACCCACATAGCCGGGATGTCCCACGCGAGGCAGAAAAACATCGCCGCCTGGGTCAGCTTGTCCGCGATGGGGTCGATGACCTTGCCCAGGTCCGTCACCATGTCGTAGCGGCGGGCGATGTAGCCGTCCACGGTATCCGACAGGCCGGACAGCGCGAGGATCACGAGGGCCAGGGCGAACCGCCGCTCAAAATACGCCGCGACGAACGCCGGGATGAACAGCAGGCGGAAGTAGGTGATGAGGTTTGGGACGGATAAAGCCTCCGGTCGATTTTTCTGCATAGGTCAACCATTTCCAATCATTGCAATACCAGATAATAATACCACCATCCTCCCGCAAAAACAAGACCCGGCGCGTTTTGCTTTGACAAATCCGCCGGAACGTGGTATACTCCGTCCAAAGTGTGTAGCGAAAGCGTAAATCCGGCTTTCGCTGCGCCTTTTTGTTTTTTATGGAGGAAACCCAATGGAACCGAAGTCCAACGCCTTTCTGGAAACCGAGCGTCTCGGCGTTCTCATGCGCCGGTATTCCGTCCCCTGCGTCATCTCCCTCGTCGTCGCGGCGCTGTATAACATCGTGGACCAGATCTTCATCGCGAACGCCGCGTATCTCGGGTCCTATGGAAATGCCGCGAACACGGTCGTCTTCCCGCTGACGGTGGCGGCTCTCGCCATCGCGGTCATGATCGGGGACGGCGCCTGCGCCTTCGTCAGCATCTCCCTCGGCGCCGGGAAACCCGCAGACGCCCACCGCAGCATCGGCAGCGCGATCCTCCTTTGCCTTGGGGTCAGCGTTCTGCTGACGGCGGTGTATCTTGTCTTCATGGACCCCATCCTCACTCTCTTCGGCGGGCGGGTGAACGACGAGACCTACGCCTGCGCGAAGGAGTATTTCTTCTGGATCGCTCTGGGCGTGCCGTTTTATATGTTCGGGCAGGCCATGAATCCCATCATCCGCTCCGACGGAAGCCCCCGCTTTGCCATGGTCTCCACCGTGGCCGGGGCAGTGACGAACCTCATCCTGGACCCCATCTTCATCTTCCCGCTGAAAATGGGCATGATGGGTGCGGCGGCAGCCACCGTCGCCGGACAGATGCTGACGGCGGGCCTCGCCGTGTGGTATCTCTTCCACATGAAGGCCGTGAGGCTCCGGCGGGACAGCTTCCGCCTCTGGCCGGAGCTCATGAAAAAATATCTGACCCTGGGGATTACGAGCTTCCTCAGCCAGATTTCCCTCGTCATCTCCATGGCCGCGGTGCAGAATATGTGCACGAAATACGGTGCCTTGGACCCGGTGTTCGGCCAGCCGGAATACGCCCAGATTCCTCTCGCGGTGCTGGGCATCGTCATGAAATTCTTCCAGATCGCCATTTCCATCGCCGTGGGTCTCGCCGCGGGCTGCATTCCGGTGGTGGGGTACAACATCGGCGCCGGCCGGAAGGACCGAGCAAAAACCCTGTTTACCTATCTTCTGACGGCGGAGGCCGCGGTGGGCCTTGTGGCTCTGCTCATCGTGGAGGTGTTTCCCCGGCAGCTTATCGGCATCTTCGGCGCAGGGAACGAGAGCGCGTATTACACCGCCTTTGCCGTCCGCTGCTTCCGGGTGTACCTGTGCATGATGGTCCTGGCTATGGTGAACAAGGGCACATTCATCTATCTCCAGGCCCTGGGAAAAGCGGCGCTGTCCACGCTCGTTTCCATGGCGCGCGAGATCGTCTTCGGCGTGTTCCTGCCGATCCTGCTGCCCATGGCCTTCGGGCTGGACGGCATCCTGTATTCCTTCCCCCTGGCGGACATCCTGACATTTTTCATCGCCGCCGTCATCATCCGGCGGGTGTATAAGGAACTGTCGGACTAAAAAATTCCATCGCCCGGGAAAGGGTCTCTGCCCCGTGGACGGTATTTCCGGTTCGTTACTTTTTGCGAAAAAATACCATGGGAGCGGGGCCAATGTCATTAAGATAAGATCACAGCCCAGCGGCGCGGCACGCACGAAAACGAGCACATCGGAAACGGTGTGCTCGTTTATCTTAATGACATTTTAATGACACCGGCCGGCATCGGACGGTCCCTCGCAGGCTGCAAAGACGGCTCAGAATTTGCCGCTGGAGTGGGAATATCCCCCGGAGCTGACGCTGGTCCCGCCGCCCCGATCGCCGCCGGAATCGGATTTTTCGATCTTGCGGCGGCTGGTGGTGATGTGGGAAAAGCGATCATCCCGCAAGGTGATCTGGGCGCCGCCGGGAGCGACGTAGCTGTCCGCGTCCGCCGCCAGACGCGCGGTCTTCATCTTCCCCTTCAGCGCCCGGCAGACGAGCCAGGCGACGCCGACGCCGATGACCAGAGAGGCGATGACCCCGGCGGAGGTGAACCTCTCCCGGGGCGGCACGTCCACAGGATCGCCGCTCTCCGCGATGACCAGCATATCGTCCACCCGGTCGATGTAATCCATGAACCCGCCGTACCAGCCGTTATGCCGGAAGTCGTCCAAGAATTCGTCGCTGATGGTGGTCTTGCCATAGTCCGTGAAGGCGTAATGGGCATAGGAGCCGTGAGCGCAGATATCGTAGTCCCGCTCCGCCATGCTGAGGATGAGCAGGATGCCTGTCTTTTCCGGGCCGACGCCCAGCTCCAGGTCCGCGAAAAACACCTCGGAGCATTCCTCGATGTCATGGAAGCCATAGTCCCCCATGTCCTCCAGGGTGGCGATATACACCCCCACGCCGTAGGCATCGGAAACGCTCTCCGCGGCGGAGGCCAAGGCGGATTCCTCCGCGTCCGAAAGGATGTCCGCCCAGTCGTAGACGCTTTCCGCCCCGTCCGCCAGGGCGTGACCCACCAGCAGAGTGCCAATGAGGAGCAGGACCGCCAGGATGCGAGTGATCTTTTTCACAGCACGTCCTCCCCTCAGTCCGCGAAGACGGCGATGAGTTCCGCGAAGAACCCGCCCACCGCCGCGCCGATGCCGGTAAACAGCAGCGCCGCCGCCACCGCCGCCGTAATGGCAGCAAAAGCAGCCCAGTACTTCCCCTTGGCCACGGGCAGGTCCCCCACCAGCTTTCCGGTCTGTCCGTTCATGGCAAAGAGGTAGTCCCTGTCCTTCCAGCGGGTGTTCAGGATCCAGACGGGCAGCAGCGCGTATTTCACCGCGCCGCGGCGCAGGCGGATGTTGGAGCCGGTCTGGGTGACGGTGGCATAGCCGTGGACATCGCCCCGGAGGATGTCCTCCATAGAGCTGCGGCATCGCTTGTCCGCCCGGTCCGTGCTCTCCCCGGCGGAGACGTCGTACTTATCCGCGAGATACCCCGGCAGATACGCCAGGGAAAAATCCTTCAGTTCGGAATAATCGAAGGGCTCGATGGAATCCATGTGCTCGTCGGGCATCTTGGTTGAGCCGTCCACGGGGATGCGCCGGAAAGCGGCGCGGCCCGACCGGCGGATATTGAAGTGCTCGGTGGTGGTGACCTCGTAGTCTCCCTCGCGATGGGTGTGGGTGCGGGTACCGTGGTAGGTGGCGTCCCCCTGAGCATCCGCGTCGAACAGCCAGAAGGGAACGTAAACGCCCTTGACCTCCTCGATGTGGTTCTGGGCGGAAAAGGCCTTGGGCAGGAAGGGTTTTTTGCGATAATGCCGACCCAGGGCTTCCACCGCGGCGGCCTTATCCAGCTTGAAGGGGATGACGTAGTCCGGCTTCAGCACGCCACCCAGTTGACCGGGGACGACGGTGGGGTTGCCGCAGTAGGGGCAGCTGGTGGCAGCGGTGGTCTCGTCGCAGATGAGCTCCGCGCCGCAGGACGGGCAGTTGTACGCCCGAAGGCTGTCCAGCTCGTCTCCCCAGTCACTCCCCGCGGCGGCGGTGTCCCATTCGCCATCCTCCGGCGATGGCTTTGCCTTTTTCTCCGCCTGCTTCTGCGCCTCGGCATTGGCGGCAGCCCGGGCGGCCTCGGCCTTGTCGGCGTAGAGGGCTTCGATCTCCGCCGGATCGAACACGGAGCCGCAGTAATCGCACTCCAATTTTCCGCTGGCGGAAGAAAAATGCAGCGGTCCCGTGCAGGCGGGGCATTGGTAATTGGTGATCTTGTCAGCCATGATGTTTCCTCGTGTTGGACAGGCGGACCGCGGAAATACGCGGTCCGCCCGGGTTATGCGGGTTTAGCTGAAGTAGAACGTCGCAGCGCAGACGACGTTGTCCCAGTCCATGAAGACGACCTCCACTGGGCTGTCGGACCGGAGCGACCAGCAGCGGGAGCAGCGGGCCGAGTCGCCGGGAGCGACATCCGTGTCGTAAGCATGGTCGGTGTCGCTGCTTTCAGCGGCGTAGTTCGCCTCGAGCTGCACGCCGTCCTGGAAGGCGTAGATGTTCGTCGCCCACCAGCAGCTCTCGGCCTCCGCGCCGTTGTTCGTGTAGTCGAAGTACACGCGGACCACGTCGGAGTAGCCGTACCAGGGGTCGGCGTCTACGATCTCGGCGTCGCCGGTGAAGGAGACGGCATAGCTGTCGGTGGCGCCGGAGGACTCATAGTTCAGGTAGAACTGCGGATCCGGGATGGGAACGATCTCCAGCGTTCCGGGACGTCCGGGAAGGGCCTGGGGGTTGAAGTAGGCCACGACCTCGTGGTCCTCCCAGTCGGAGATGCGGAAGGTGAGGTCGCTGCCGCCGGGCTGGAAGGCGAACTCCTCAATGCATCGGATGGTGACGCCGGGCTCGATGTAGAGGTCGTCGTTGCCGTACTCGTCCACGTCGTCCTCATAATAGGCGTAGGTGCCGACGAGCTCATAGCCGTCCTCCCAGGCATTGAAGTACAGCGGGCTCCAGGCGGAAGCAGCCTTGGCGGAGTTGTTCGTAAAGTCGTAGTAGAAGCGCACGGCGTCCTTGCCGTCGGAGTCGGTGAACTGTTCCGCGCCGAGGATCGTGACATAGTACTCTCCGATCTCGCCGCCGACGGGTTCAAAATTGCTCGAAACACCCTCCGGCTCGGGCTCCGGTTCCGGCTCCGGTTCCGGTTCCGGCTCGCTGGGAGCGGGAGCCTCCACCTCGTCGCTGATCTTCTCGAAGATGAAGGACTCGCCCTCCGCGGAGACGGTCAGAACGCCGTCCGCGAAGGTGTAGGGAGCAGCCTCGCCATCGATGGAGATGCTGCTGTCGTCCCAGGTGACGGGCATGACCTCGCCGTACATATCGATTGAGCCGGTGCCGTCCGCAACGAGATACAGGCGGATGGTAAGGCCCAGGCTCTCGAGCATCTCGATGTCCTCCCGGGAGGCAGTCTCGCCGTCGGCCTCCATGCCGATGATCTTGTAGGTGCCGGCAACGCCGCCGGCGGGAGCGGCTGCGTTCTTGAAGCGGCCGGCCAGCCCGCCGGAGCTCTCCGCCTCCGGGGCCGTGCCCTTCTTGAAGATCATGACGAGAGTGCCGTCGCTGTCGCTGAGGTCCATGGTCAGCATGCCGCCGGCGAGAGCATAGTTCACGGTCTGACCGTCCACGGTGGCCGTGCCGTCCTGCCAGGTGACGTCCAGCACATCGCCGTCGTCCATGTCCAGAACGCCGGTGCCATCCTCGTTGAGCTGCAGGAACACCGTCCAGCCATCCGCGGCCAGGTCCGCCGCGGAGAGGACCGCTTCGCCGTTGTCGATGGAGAAGATGTCGTACCATCCGGCGTCGTTGTAGGTGGCCTTCGACTTGCCGCAGGCGCCGAGGGTCAGCAGCATGGCGACGGCCAGGATCGCGCAGAGTATCTTTTTCATGTTTGTTTTCCTCCTGAAGATTTATACGGGGGATTTGTCGGATTTATCCGTTCACAGCGCCGCCGCAGTATTCGCAGCAGCCGCTGGCGTCGGGGATGGTGCTGGCGCCGCAGCAGGGGCAGGTGACCGCCATCTTCGGGGCGTTCGCCGCGGCGATATCGTCCCGGACCTCCTGCCGGAGCTGAAGCAGGACATCCTTGAGCTCATTGCCCATGGCGACATAGCGCTGATAGTCCACGTTCGTGGAGGGGTCGAAGCCGCCGGGGTGTCCTCCCTGCCGCATGACAGGCCGAGCCCCCTGCATCGGCGGACGCTGGTCCTGGGGCATGCGGGAACCGTGCTCGATGCGGACGGTGCTGCGGTTGATGCGGAAGCGCATCTCGTCGAACCAGGGGTGATTCACCCGGAGGTTTATGTAGAAGTCGTACTCGTAGTCGTAGCGGGGGGGATTGTAGCTGACGGAGTGGCCGTCGGCGTCCTCGTGGGTGATTTCGTTCCGGCCCTCGTCGATCTCCAGGTCGCAGCCCGTGACCTGGGAGAAGTCCAGCACGTCGGGGTTGCCGTCCCGGAAGCCGCGTCCGCTGGAGACGATGAATTTCTTCGCGTCCTCGTCCAGGTAGACGGTGTAGTTCTCGCCAAGGGTGCGGGTCGCGTTGAAGGCAGCGACCTTGGCCTCGTTTGCCTCCCGGTCCGCCAACTGGGCCTTGATGTCCGAGACGGTGGAGCGGCGGCGGTCGGAGAACCAGGGCGAGAGCTTCGCCGCGCAGTCCTTGCAGAGATTGCCGTCCTCCAGCTTGCGGTTGCCCAAAAGTCCGATCTTGTTTCCGCAGATGTCGCAGAATTTCTTGTCAAACAGTCCCATGACGATTTCGCTCCTTCTTGGTCAGTCAAAGCTCAGAGCTTCGGAGAACCGCATTCCGCGCAGAACTTGCCGGTGTTCACCGCACCGCAGGAGCAGGTCCAGGGGCCGTTGTCCGCGGGCTTCGGAGAACCGCATTCGGAGCAGAATTTGCCGGTGTTGCCGGTCTTGCCGCAGGAGCAGGTCCAGCCGGCGGGAGCCACGGGCTTCGGGGAGCCGCACTCGGCGCAGAACTTGCCGGTGTTGCCGGTCTTGCCGCAGGAGCAGGTCCAGCCCTCGGCAGCCGGAGCGGCGGCGGGAGCGGCAGGCTGCTGCTGGGCGCCCATCTGGAAGAGCTGCTGGGCGTTCATGCCCCCCGCGCCCTGCGCCATGTTCATGCCCATGAAGGCCATGGCGGGACCGGCGCCGGTGTTCGAGGCGGCGGAGCGCATGGCGTCGGCCTGGGCGCCCACGAGGGTGGCGGCGGCCATGTTGGGGTTTCGCATGACGGCGGACTTCTGCAGGTCCTTGATCATCTGCTCGTCCTCGTCGGAGGCCTTCACGCTGGACACGCCGAAGGCCACGATCTCCACGCCCCGGAGCTCGCCCCATTTCTTGGAGAGAACGTCGTTCAGGGCGTCGGCCATCTCGGTGGTGTGACCGGGGAGGGCGGAATAGCGGATGCCCATGTCGGAGATCTTTGCGAAGGCCGGCTGGAGGGCGGTGAGGAGCTCGCTCTTGAGCTGGCCGTCGATCTGGTCGCGCTTGTACGCCTCGGAGACGTTGCCGCAGACGTTCGTATAGAACAGGATGGGGTTTGTCACCCGGTAGCTGTACTCGCCGAAGCAGCGGATGGAGATGTCCACGTCGAGACCGATGTTCTGGTCCACGACGCGGAAGGGAACCGGCGAGGGCGTGCCGTATTTGTTGCCGACGAGTTCTTTGGTGTTGAAGTAGTAGATGCGCTGGTCCTTGGGGGCCTCGCCGCCGAAGGTGAAGCGCTTGCCGATCTGGGAGAACACCGCCGGGATGGTTTCGGAGAGGCTGCCATAGAACAGGGAGGGTTCGCTGGAGAGGTCGTAGGTGTACTCGCCGGGTTCGGCACAGATGTCCACCACCTTGCCCTGGTCGACAATGATCATGCACTGCCCGTCCGCCACGGCGATGACGGAGCCGTTGGAGATGATGTTGTCGGAGCCGTGGTTCGTGCCCCGCCCGGTGGTGCGCTTCTGGCCCTTGACGGCGATCACGTCCGCGGGAAGCGCCTCACAGTAAAAGTATTCCTTCCACTGGTCGGCCATGACGCCGCCGGCGGCGCCCAGCGCGGCTTTGATGAGTCCCATAGTCGTTGCCTCCTTATTATTTCGGCGGAAAATGGCAAAAAAGGTCAAAAACCGCCAGTTTTTATAATTTCAGTATACAACACTGTCTCCCTCAGCGCAAGGGGAAAAAACGACCGGACACGGTGTTTTTTGTAAGAAAAAGCGCAAAGCCCGCATCCGATCAAGCCGTCGTTTTTTCAGTCCCGGGCGGCGTCCTTCACGGTGGGAGCGGTGGATTTTCAAGTCATGGGCGGTCCCGAACCCTCCCGCGTAAACATATGCGCGGAGCATCGCTCATAGAGTATAGCAATCCCGCCCAAAAAAAGGAAAGGATTTTATCATATACTATCCGCGAAGAAGCCTGCTTAAAATGTAAAAAAATTAACACTTTCGTTGTGCGCACTTCATAAATTCGTCCGTATATGGGCACAAAAATTATGCAAAGTGTTGACAGAAAACGGCGGTTGTGCTACTTTGAGAGAACAGACAGTGTAATGTTTCATGCCCCGCGCATCCGCGGCGGCGGAACGTCACAAAAAACGCCTGAAAAGTCAAATAAGAAAGGAAGACACTATGAAGAAGAGAGCAATTGCGATCCTGCTGGCCCTGGTGATGGTCCTGGCCCTGGCGGCCTGCGGAGGGAGCGGCGGCAGCAGCAGTGCCGGATCGAACAGCGGCGCCGTCACCATCACCATCTTCAACACCAAGTCCGAGATTCAGGAACAGATGCTGGAAATGGCGGAAAAGTATTCCGCCGAGAAAGGCGTGAATGTCGAGGTCTACTACTCCTCCGACACCGTCGCCGCGCATCTGTCCACGCGCTATGCGGCGAATAACCCCTATACCATCTCCATGGTCGACGCAAAGGACATCTTTTCGCTGGCGGAGGAGCACGCCGTTGATCTGTCCGATCAGGAATGGGTCAACGATACCACCCAGGCCATCAGCGTGAACGGCAAGGTTTACGGCTTCCCCTTCTGTGTGGAGGCCCGCGGCATCATCTATAACGCCGACGCCATCGAGGCCGCCACCGGCAGCGCCTTTGATCCTGCCTCCATCGAGACCACCGAGGACTTCCAGGCCCTGGTGGACGCCTGCATCGCGGGCGGCATGGAGGCTCCCACCGGCGTCATGAAGGAGGATTGGTCCCTCGGCGCCCACTTCCTGGCTGAGGTCTATGAGCAGCAGGACGATCCCGACGCCTTCATCGCCGGCATCAAGGACGGCTCGATCTCTCTCATCGACGACGCGAAGTTCAACGCCCTCATGGACACCTTTGACGTTCTGAAAGACAATAACTATGCCGCGGCCTCCGCGATCTCCGCCGAGCGTGAGGTCACCGAGCAGAAGCTGGCCGAGGGCGAGATCGCCTTTATGTTCGGCGGCAACTGGGACTGGTCCGTCATCAACGCCTATGACTACACCGAAAACATGGGCATGATGCCCGTGCCCAACGACTCCGGCGACGGCTCCGCCGCGAAGCTGGTCGGCGGCGGCTCCAAGTATCTCTTCATCGACTCCTCCGAGAACACCACCGAGGAGCAGCGTCAGGCCGCGATCGACTTCCTGAACTGGCTTGTCTATGACGAAGAGGGTCAGGATTTCCTGGTCAATGAGTGCGCGCTCGTTCCCGCGTTCGCGAACATCACGCTTGATGTCGCCGATCCTCTCGGCTCTTCCGTCAAGGCCTATGCCGACACCGGCGCCCTGATCGGCAACTACAACTATCTGCCGGATGACCACTATTCCAAGGTCGGCGCTTCCTTCCAGAAGTATTTGGCCGGCCAGACCGACCGCGCCGGTTTTGCCGATGAAGTGACCGCATACTGGTCCACCGCGGAGGTCATCGAGCACTGATGATGAAAAAAGGACGACCCGGAGCGGCTTTCCGCTGTCGGGCCGTCTCTCCTGCCGGGAGGCTCACAGGCCGCTTGGGAGCCTCCCGGGGGGGGTCCCCGCAGAGCAAAGCGGCAGAATGGAATGGAATTTGTGTATGAAACGAAACAAGCTCTCGTATAAGATCGAGCAATACCTGATGTTCGCCGGGCCGGGGACGCTCCTGTTCCTGTGCGTCGTCATCGTTCCGTTCATTTACGGTCTGTATCTGACCCTGACGAGCTGGGACGGCGTCAGCGCGACAAAGCCCTTTGTGGGCTTGGCGAACTTCGCGTCGGCGTTCAAGGACGCCGACTACTGGCAGGCCATGGGCCGCACGGTGATCTATTCCATCATCGCGGTCATCCTCATCAACATCGTGGCCTTCGCCCTGGCCTATCTCGTGACACGCGGGATCAAGGGGCAGAACTTTTTCCGGTCCGGCTTCTTCGTACCGAACCTCATCGGCGGCATCGTCCTTGGTTACGTCTGGAAGTTCGTGTTCAACCGCGCGTTCGTGGCGATCTTCAGCTCCACGTCCCTGCTTTCCACCACGAACGGAGCGATGTTCTGCCTGATACTCGTATCGGTATGGCAGTATGCGGGCTACATGATGCTCATTTATGTAGCGGGCTTCATGAGCGTGTCGAAGGATGTACAGGAGGCGGCGATGATCGACGGCTGCACCTCCAGCCAGGCCATGCGGAACGTCACGATCCCTCTGATGCGCTCGAGCTTCGTGCAGTGCATCTTCCTGAGCATCACCCGCTGCTTCATGGTATATGACGTGAACCTGTCCCTCACCAACGGCGAACCGTTCAACTCGTCGGTCATGGCGGCCATGCACGTGTATAACCAGGCATTTACCTATAAGAACTACGGCCTCGGCCAGGCGGAGGCACTGATCCTCTTCCTCGTGTGTGCCATCGTCGGCGTCACCCAGGTCATGGTCGGTAAGAAAGGGGAGGTGGAAGCATAATGGTCGACAACGAAAAAGCCGCACGCAAAAAGAAAATAGCCCATGTCATTATGTGGATCGTCCTCTTGCTGCTGTTCATCTGCTTTATCTTCCCGTTCCTGCTGGTGATCGTGAACGTCTTCAAGACGAAGGCGGACATCACCTCGAGCCCTCTGGCGCTCATCGGCGCCCACGGCTTCACCCTGTCGAACTTCCCGGCGGCCATGAAGAAGATGGATTTCTGGAGAGTCTTCGGAAACTCCTTCCTCATCACCTCCTGCTCGACAGTCCTCACCATCGTGGTGTCCTCCATGACGGCGTTTGTCATCGTCCGCAACAACAACTGGAAGATATGCACGCTGGTGTTCTCTCTGATGATCGCCTCGATGGTCATCCCCTTCCAGGTGCTGATGGTACCCCTGGTGTCCGTCTACGGCGGCACGCTGGGCGTGCTGAACCACCGGATCACCTTGATCCTGATGCACGTCGGCTTCTCCGTGTCCATGGCGATGTTCATGTTCCACGGAGCCATCAAGACGAACATACCTCTGGAGCTCGAGGAGGCCGCCACCATCGACGGCTGCAACCGCTGGCAGACTTACTGGCGGATCGTGTTCCCCCTGCTCAAGCCCACCATCGCCACCGTCGCCATCATCAACGCCATGGCGTACTGGAACGACTACCTGC
>CAYNZM010000040.1:0-17286 GCA_964401725.1 uncultured Oscillospiraceae bacterium | reverse complement strand
TTAGCCATTGATCTGCTCCATCACAAAGCACTCGATGACGTCCATCTCCTTGATGTCGTTGTACTTCTCCACCTGCATGCCGCACTCATAGCCGGAAGCGACTTCCTTGACGTCGTCCTTGAAGCGGCGCAGAGACGCAAGCTCGCCCTCGAAGATGACGATATTGTCCCGCAGAACGCGCACGGAGCAGCCCCGCTGGATTTTGCCGTCCAGGACGTAGCAGCCGCATACCGTGCCCACCTTCGAGACCTTGTAGGTCTGACGGACCTCGGCGTGGCCGATGATCTTCTCCTGGAACTTCGGAGCCAGCATACCCTTCATGGCGGCTTCGATCTCGTTGATGCAGTCGTAGATGACGCGATACATGCGGATGTCGACATCCGAGCGGGCGGCGCTGTCCCGGGCGGCGTTGTCCGGACGGACGTTGAAGCCGACAATGATCGCGCCGGAGGTGGCGGCCAGCATGACGTCGGACTCGTTGATGGCACCGACGGCGGAGTGAATGACCCGGACACGGACCTCCTCGTTGGAGAGCTTCTCCAGGGAGGATTTCACCGCCTCGGCGGAACCCTTTACATCAGCCTTCACGATGATGTTGAAGTCCTTCATCTCGCCCTGCTGGATGCGGGCAAAGAGGTCATCCAGAGAGACCTTCTTCGTGCCGGCGTTCGCGGCCATCTTGGCCTTTTCCTTGCGCTCCTCCACAAGCTCCCGGGCCATGCGCTCGTCGGAAACGGCGTTGAAGACGTCGCCGGCATTGGGGACCTCGCTCATGCCGGCGATCTCCACCGGGACGGAAGGTCCGGCCTCTTTGACTCGCTGGCCCTTGTCGTTGATCATGGTGCGGACGCGGCCGACAGAGGTACCGGCGATGATGATGTCGCCCTGCTTCAGCGTGCCGTTCTGCACAAGGACGGTCATGATAGGTCCGCGGCCCTTGTCCAGACGGGCCTCAATGACGGTGCCGGAGGCGGCACGGTCGGGGTTTGCCCGCAGGCCAAGCATTTCCGCCTGCAGGACCAGCATTTCAAGAAGCTCCTCCACGCCCTCGCCGGTCTTCGCGGAGATCGGGCAGACGATGGTCTCGCCGCCCCATTCTTCGGGAACGAGTTCGTATTCGGTGAGCTGCTGCTTTACCCGGTCAGGGTTGGCACCGGGCATATCCATTTTATTGATCGCCACGACGATGGGGATATTCGCGGCTTTGGCGTGGTTGATGGATTCTACGGTCTGGGGCTTGATGCCCTCGGTGGCGGCGACCACAAGGATCGCCACGTCCGTCACCATGGCGCCGCGGGCACGCATGGAGGTAAAGGCCTCGTGACCCGGGGTGTCCAGGAAGGTGATGGGCGAGCCGTGGATGTCCACAACATACGCGCCGATGGCCTGGGTGATGCCGCCGGCCTCCCCTGCCGCCACATGCTCATGGCGGATGTAGTCCAGCAGCGAGGTCTTGCCGTGGTCAACGTGGCCCATGACCACAACGACCGGAGCGCGGGACCGGAGTTCGTCCTCGGTGTCCTCGTGGTCATCGATGAGGCGTTCTTCCACGGTGACGACGACCTCGTGCTCAATCTTGCAGTTGAACTCCATGGCGACGAGAGCCGCGGTGTCGTAGTCGATGACGTCGGACAGCGACGCCATGACGCCCATCTTCACCAGCTTGCGGACGACCTCCGCGCCGGTCTTTTTCATGCGAAGAGCCAGCTCCTGCACGGAGATCTCGTCCGGAATCTGCACCCGAGTGGGAGCTTTCTTCGCGATCTCGAACTGGAGCCGCTGCATCTTCTCCTTCTCTTCCTGCCGGCGCTTGGCGCTCGCGGACATCTGGTTCTGACGCTGCTTGTTCTTGTTGCCGATCTTTTCCTTGCCGCGCTTCATGTTGGCAGCCTTCTCGCCCGCCATGTTGTCGAAGCGCTCGTCGTACTTTGAGAGATTCGTGTTCGCGGTGCCGCGGGTATCCACGACCTTTTTCTCCGGCTGCTTCTTCGGAACATGGGGCTTGTCGGGCTTCGGCTGCTTGGGCGCAGTCTCTGCCGCTGGGGCAGCGGTCTTTCCGTCGGCGGCAGGTTCCGCCTCCGCCTCGGCCTTGGGCTCCGGCTGGGGAGCGGACTCGGCATAGACCTCCGCGATGCTTTCGATCTGGTTGTGCTGCGTCATATATTCGAATATGATGCTGAGCTCCTCGTCCTCCAGAACCTGCATGTGGTTCTTAGGGGCAGTCGCGTATTCCGTGAGAATGTCGGTGATCACCTTGGAGGTGACGCCAAAATCCTTCGCGACCTCGTGAACACGGTATTTGATCAGGCTGCTCATACATGTTCCTCCTGTTCCGATGCGATTGCCGCGGCAGAGGCAAAGGCCTCCGCCAGTCCCTCGTCGGTCACGAGGGCCAGGGCAACGGAGCTTCCGCAGCCGACGGCGGCGGCAAGTTCCGATTTTGTGTAGGGTATGATCATAAGTGACACCGAGGCGTCCCCGGCCAGGTGTTCCGCGCGGCGGCGAACATCGTTCCCGGCGTCCGAAGCCAGGAGAAGACGTCCCTTTTTCCCGCGGCGGAGCTGCTTTTCCACCTCGTCACCGCCGGTAATCATCCGTCCGGCCTTTGCGGCGAGGGATAGATAGCGAAGCGCGTTTCCGACCCTCATAGCGTTTTCGTCAGCGCCGCCTCCAACACGTCGTACGCCTCCGGGGGAATGGAGATGTTCAAAGCGCGCTCCAGCGCACGGCTCTTGCGGGCCTTGCGGAAGCATTCCGTCTTCCGGCAGATATACGCGCCGCGTCCGGGAGCCTTGTCCCTTGCATCCAGCAGGAGTTCTCCCTCCGGCGTCCGGACGACGCGGATCAGCTCTTTTTTGGGGGCGCGCCCGCGGCACCCCGCGCACATTCGCATGGGGTCTGCCATAGTTTCAGCCCTCGCTCTCGGGCTTGATGTCGATCTTGTAGCCCGTCAGCTTTGCGGCAAGACGGGCGTTCTGGCCTTCCTTGCCAATGGCGAGGGATAGTTGGTTATCGGGCACGATGACGCGGCAAGATTTTCCATCCTCCGCCATGGTGACGCTAAGCACATTCGCCGGGGACAGGGCCGCGGCGATATATGCCTCCGGGTCCTCGCTGTAGCGGACGATGTCGATCTTTTCGCCGCCGAGCTCGTCAACGATGCTTCCCACGCGGCCGCCCCGGGGTCCGACGCAGGCGCCGATGGGGTCCACGTCCGCCGCAGTGCTCCAGACGGCCATCTTGGTGCGGGAGCCGGCCTCGCGGGCTACGCTCTTGATCTCCACGGAACCATCCGCAATCTCGGGGACTTCCAGCTCGAATAAGCGCTTCACAAGGCCGGGATGGGTGCGGCTGATGAGGACCTGCGGTCCGCGGCTGGACTTACGGACCTCGATGACATAGACCTTGATGCGCTTCCCCTCCACCAGAACCTCGTCCCGAATCTGCTCGTTGACGGACAGGAGCGCGTCGGTATACTCGGAGTTCGAGCTGATCTTCATGGAGACGCTGCCTGTGCGCGGGTCGATGCGGGAGACCTCGCCGGTGAGTATCTCGTGCTCGTGGGAGGTGAATTCGTCGTAGATCATGCCGCGCTCGGCCTCACGGATGCCCTGGATGATGACCTGCTTTGCGGAACCGGCGGCGATGCGCCCGAATTCCTTGGTATCTACGGGAACGCGAATCTGCATACCGGGCTTAGCTTTTTTGCTGTATTTGCGGGCCTCAGCTTCCGTCATCTCAATGGCGGGGTTCTCGACGGTTTCCACCACGTCTGTGATAACGAACATTTCCATCTTCTTTTTGTCCTCGTCGATCTCGACGACGGCATTGTCCGCCGCGTCGGGATGCTCCCGGCGGAAGGCGGTCAGGATGGCCTGGTTGATTTTGTCGAACATATATTCGCGGGGGATACCCTTCTCCCGTTCGATGTCTTCGATGGCATTGAAAAACTCGGCATTCATGTCTTTTGTTCCTCCGAATTAGAATTCCACATGCAGGCGCACGGATGCGATCTGTTTGGCAGTGAAGCGATGCTCTCCCCCGGTGTCGACGGTAACGTCCCCGTCGTCATAGGAAACAAGGGTCCCGATCCACTGCTTCGAGCCGTCCGCGGCGCTGTAGAGCTTGACTTCAACCAGTTCCCCAAGGAAGCGCTCAAAATCGGACGGACGCTTGAGCTGACGCTCGCAACCGGCGGAGCCAACTTCAAAAATGTAGCTGTCCGGGACGGGATCGGCCTCGTCCAGCATGGGGTCGAGGATGCGGGAAACGCGCTCGCAGTCGTCCAGATCCACGCCATCCGGTCCGTCCAGATAGACCCGCAGATAACGTTGACCGGCCTCCAGAACGTATTCCACATCCCAAAGCTCCAGCCCCTCGGCTTCCACTACGGGAAAGGCGAGATCATATACGGATTGTTCGATCTTGTTCATTGTAGTTTCCAGTTTTTGACAATTTGTTTTTCATCAGAAAAAAGAGTGGGACAAGACCCACTCCACAGGTAAAAGAACTTTGCTGAAGACAATATACCATATCCCACGTGGTAAATCAAGCCTTTTTTCCGGCTCCGACACTATATTTATGCCCTTTTTTTGCGGTTATACCGACTTTTTGTGGGCATATCAAAGCTCCTGCAGATATTCCCGCAGCTTTTGCATGGCTTTTTTCTCGATGCGGGATATATACGACCGGGATATTCCCAGGATGGACGCCACCTCTCGCTGGGGCATGGGTGTCTTACCGTCGAGGCCATACCGCAGCCGGATCACCTGCGACTCCCTTCCGTTCAGCGCCCGGTCCACCGCGCTCCGCACCCGGTACACGGATTCCTTGCGGGCCAAGTCCTCCATGAGGTCCGTATCGTCCGCGATGGTGTCCAGGAGGGACGGGCCGTCGTCGTCGCCGTCTCCCTCCAGGACCCCGGAAAGAGAGACATCCCCGGCGGATTTTCTCTGCCCTCGAAAGTACATGAGAATCTCGTTTTCGATGCATCGGGACGCATAGGTGGAAAGCCGCACACCCTTATCCGGACGGAAGCTGGATACGCCCTTGATGAGGCCAATGGTCCCGATGGACACAAGATCCTCGGCATCGGTGGAGGTAGTGTAGTATTTTTTGATGATGTGCATGACAAGCCGCAGATTCCGCTCGATGAGCATGTTGCGGGCTTCTTCGTCCCCCGCCAGCATCCGGCGGATGGCCTCTTCCTCCTCCGCGGGCTTCAGCGGTCGGGGAAACGACGAGGCGTTGTCCCCGAGGCGGAGCATGAGCATGGCGCTGGTGACGAGAAGCATGAATGTGGCAGACAGCATAGTTTCAAATCCCCCCGGAAACCAGCCTATGCCAACCCGGTTTGTCCTGATACGACAAATTTTTGCTTGCAAAAAACGGTCCGCCGAAGCGGGCCGTTGTCACTAATAGAAAAGCAAAATCAGAACAGGCCGGAGATCACGCCGTTTTCGTCCACGTCGATGCGCTCCGCCGCGGGAGATTTCGGAAGCCCCGGCATGGTCATGATGTCGCCGGTCAGGGCCACGATGAATCCCGCGCCGGCGGAGACTTTCAGATTCCGCACGGTGACGGTAAAGCCCCTCGGCGCACCGAGTAGCGTCGGATCGTCCGAAAAGGAATACTGGGTCTTCGCCACGCAGATGGGGAGATTTCCGAAGCCCAGGTCCGCCAGTTGCTTTGCCTGCTTCACGGCGTTCCCCACGAGCTGCACGCCGTCCGCGTGGTAGATTTTCGTGCAGATGGCGTTTAGCTTTTCCACGATGGACATATCCAGTTCGTAGGACGGACGAAAATCGTTTGGCTGCTCGCACAGACGCACGACCTCCTCCGCCAGGGCCTTTCCGCCCTCGCCGCCCTTGGCCCACACCTCTGAGAGCGCCACGTTCACGCCTAACTCCCGGCATTTGGCTTCCACAAGATCAAGCTCCGCTTTGGTGTCCGTCGGGAAGGCGTTGATGGCCACGACGCAGGGCAGGCCATAGACGTTTTTGATGTTTCCTACATGCTGCAGAAGGTTCGGAAGTCCTCGCTCAAGGGCCTCCGGGTTTTCGTCGTTCAGGTCCGTCTTCGGAACGCCGCCGTGGTATTTCAGCGCACGGACCGTCGCCACAACGACCACGGCCGCGGGATGCAGGTCCGCCATGCGGCACTTGATGTCCAGGAATTTTTCCGCTCCCAGGTCTGCGGCAAAGCCCGCCTCGGTCACGGTGTAGTCGCTGAGCTTCAGCGCCATGCGGGTAGCGGTCACGGAGTTGCAGCCGTGGGCGATATTGGCAAAGGGACCGCCGTGGATGAAGGCAGGGGTCCCCTCCAGGGTCTGGACGAGGTTCGGCTTCAGCGCGTCCTTGAGAAGCGCCGCCATGGCCCCCTCCGCTTTGAGGTCGTGGGCTGTAACGGGCTTTCCGTCGTAGTTGTAGCCGACGATGATCCGTCCGAGGCGGGCCTTGAGATCGGGGATGTCGCTGGCAAGGCAGAGCACCGCCATGACCTCGCTGGCGACGGTGATGTCGAAGCCGTCCTCCCGGGGAACTCCCTGCATCCGTCCGCCAAGCCCGTCCACGATATTGCGAAGCTGGCGGTCATTCATGTCCACCGCCCGTTTCCAGGTGATCTGCTTCGGGTCGATGCCGAGGGCATTTCCCTGCTGGATGTGGTTATCCAGCATCGCGGCCAGAAGGTTGTTTGACGCGCCGATGGCGTGGAAGTCCCCGGTGAAGTGGAGGTTAATGTCCTCCATGGGGACCACCTGGGCATACCCGCCGCCGGCGGCGCCGCCCTTGATGCCGAACACCGGTCCAAGGCTGGGCTCCCGCAGGGCGGCAGCGGCGTTTTTGCCGATCTTCCGCAGGCCGTCCGCGAGGCCCACGGAGGTGGTGGTCTTGCCCTCCCCCGCCGGGGTCGGCGTGATGGCGGTGACGAGGATGAGCTTCCCGTCGGGACGATCCTGGAGGTCCTTCAGCAGGCGATAGTCCACCTTCGCCTTGTAGTTTCCGTATTGCTCGAGATAGTTCTCGTCCACTCCCGCGGCTGCCGCGATCTCGCGGATATGCTTCATCCGGCAGCGCTGGGCGATCTCAATGTCGGTCATGGTCCGCTCCTTTTACCGGCTGGTGGTGGTTTTCAGAGTAACGTCGTGGTAGCCGCCCTCTACGATGGAGGTGGCGGAAACGACGGTGAGTTTCGCGTTTTTCTGCAGCTCCGGGATATTCACAACGCCGCAGTTGCACATGGTGGATTTGACTTTATACAGGCTCTTCTGGACATTTTCATGCAGGCCGCCGGCATAGGTGACATAGCTGTCCACGCCCTCCTCGAAGCTGAGGGTCTCCGCGCCGCCGATGTCGTAGCGCTGCCAGTTTCGGGCACGGTTCGACCCCTCGCCCCAATATTCCTTGACGTAGGTACCGTTAATGTTCAGCTTGGGCGTGGGGCTTTCGTCGAAGCGGGCGAAGTACCGGCCCAGCATGATAAAGTCTGCGCCCATGGCCAGGGCCAGGGTGATGTGGTGGTCGTACACGATGCCGCCGTCGGAGCAGATAGGGACGTAGACCCCCGTCTCCGCGAAATACTCGTCTCTCGCCTGGGCAACCTCGATGAGGGCCGTGGCCTGACCCCGGCCGATGCCCTTCGTCTCCCGGGTGATGCAGATGGAGCCGCCGCCGATGCCGACCTTCACGAAATCCGCGCCGCACTCCGCCAGGAACCGGAAGCCATCCTTGTCCACGACATTCCCCGCGCCGACCTTCACGGTATCGCCATAGCGCTCCCGTATCCAATCGATGGTGTACTTCTGCCAGCAGGAATAGCCCTCGGAGGAGTCGATGCAAAGCACGTCCGCCCCGGCCTCCACCAGCGCCGGGACACGCCTGGCATAGTCCCGGGAGTTGATGCCCGCGCCGACAAGGTAGCGCTTCTCACGGTCCAGGAGCTCGTCGGGGTATTCCTTGTGGTTGGCGTAGTCCTTGCGGAAGACAAAATACTGCAGGCGTCCGTCCTTCGACACGATAGGCAGAGCGTTCAGCTTGTGATCCCAGATGATGTCGTTGGCTTCCCGTAGGGTGACTCCCTCTACGGCGGTGACGAGCTTGTCCATCGGGGTCATAAACGCTGAGACCGGCGTGTTTTCGTCCGTGCGGCTTACGCGGTAGTCACGGCTCGTTACGATGCCGCAGAGCTTGCCGTTTGCCGTGCCGTCCTCCGTGACGGCAACGGTGGAAAAACCGTTCTTCGCTTTCAGAGCAAGAACGTCTCGCAGGGTGGCGTCGGGGGTGACGTTGGAAGCGCTGACGACAAAGCCGGATTTATAGTTTTTGACCCGGGCGACCATGGCGGCCTCGTCCTCCACGGACTGGGAGCCATAGATGAAGGAGAGTCCTCCCTCCTTCGCCAGAGCGATGGCCAAAGTGTCGTTCGACACGGACTGCATGATGGCGGAGGTCAGAGGAATATTCAGCGCAATGGCCGGTTCCTCCCCCTTGCGGAACTTCACCAGGGGCGTTTTCAGAGAGATATTCCCGGGCGTATGTTCCTCGGAGGTGTATCCTGGAATGAGCAGATATTCGCTGAAGGTGCGGGAAGGTTCGTTGAAGAAAAAGGCCATGTCGCTGATCTCCTCATTTTATATTTTTGTTATTGTAACTTTTTGGATGCCCGGCGTCAAGAGCTTTAGTGGTGAAACAGCCGAAGTCCGGTAAACGCCATAACCATGCCATACCGGTCCGCGGTTTCGATGACGTGATCGTCCCGGATGCTGCCGCCGGGCTGGACGATGAACCGCGCGCCGGATTTCCGGGTTCGCTCGATGTTGTCACCGAAGGGAAAAAACGCATCGCTCCCCACGGTGACGCCGGACTGCGTGGCGATCCAGGCTTTCTTTTCCGACGGCGTCAGAGGTTCGGGACGCTCCCGAAACACACGCTGCCAGGCCCCGTCGGCCAGAATGTCATCGCATTCGTCGGAGGTATATATGTCGATGGCGTTGTCTCGGTCCGGGCGTCGTATACCCTCCACGAAGGGCAGGTTAAGTACCTTTTCATGCCGGCGGAGGTACCAGTTGTCCGCCTTGTCTCCGGCAAGGCGGGTGCAGTGGATGCGGCTCTGCTGTCCCGCGCCGACGCCGATGGTCTGCCCGTCTTTTACATAGCAGACGGAGTTGGACTGGGTGTATTTGAGCGTAACGAGAGAGACGATCATATCTTCAACGGCGGCTTCGGAAATATCACGGTTTTTTGTAACGATATTTGACAGCAGGCTTCGGTCAATTTTGGCGGCATTACGCCGCTGCCGGAAGGTCACGCCGAAAACGTCCTTCTGTTCTTCAGCCGCCGGGATATAGGCCGTATCGATTTGAATAATGTTGTAATTTCCGCTCTTTTTGGTCCGCAGGATGGCGAGAGCTTCCGGGGTGTAGTCCGGGGCGATGATGCCGTCGGAGACTTCGTTTTTGAGATATGCCGCCGTCGCCGCGTCGCAGGTGTCCGACAGTGCGGCCCAGTCGCCGTAAGAACAGAGCCTGTCCGCCCCCCGGGCACGAATGTATGCGCAGGCAATGGGCGTCAGTTCCGCGGCAGGGTCCACAAAATAGACCTGCCGGTCCACGTCGCCCAGGGGCTTTCCTATCGCCGCGCCGGCGGGAGAGACATGCTTGAAGCTGGCTGCCGCCGGACGCCCGGCGGCCTCCTTCAGTTCTTTCACAAGCTGCCAGGAGTTCAGCGCATCAAGGAAATTGATGTACCCCGGTCGGCCGTTCAGCACCTCCACCGGCAGCTCGCCGCCGTTTCGCATAAGCAGTCCGGCGGAATCCTGGTTCGGATTGCAGCCGTATTTCAGTGAAAGCTCGTTCATAGTCTGTCCTCCTCGTGTCGGTTCACGATGACGGTATCCGCCTTTCCGCCGGCAAGGTCCAGAAACCGCACGAACAGGGAGATCCTGTTCTCCGCATCCAGCGCGTTCCAAAGGTCCCCGGCAAGCTCCGATGCACTCCCCCAGGGCAGCGACACCGCCCGGGGTTCTCCCTCGAAGGAGGGCAAAACATCGCCATTTCCGGCGTAGGTGTGGATCAGATGCCCCACCCCCGCCCGAGGTACGTCGTACTCGAAGAAAAACCGGCAGGCGCCGGATGGGTCGCCGTCCTGGGTTTTGAGGATGGAGAGCTTATAGCTTCCGTCCGGGAGGAGAATGCCGGAGATGCGCGGGGTGTAGTGGGGCGCGTCCGGCTCGAAGGTTCGGCGCATCAGCGCGTGACGATAGCCATGCCCGTTTTGGATCGCGTCCCGGATGGTGTCGGTCTGGTCGCCGTTTGTAATGATGGTCGTTCCCCGAAACACCCGCACGGGATGATAAAGGATGAGACTGGGGTCCTCCACCTTCGCCGGGTCGAATAATTCGGTGCGGATGCCGTCCTCCGTCTCGATAAAGACCCGGTTCCGCGAGTTCTCGCTCCGGCCCAGGATAAAATACGCGGTGACAGCGTGTTTTCCGTCCCGACTGCGACCCAGCAGGATGCCCCGGCCGGGGTAGTCGTTTCCCCGAAGATAGGCAATTGGATCAAGCATCCTTCTGGTCCTCCGCCACCCGCAAAAGCGCATGGACCGCCGTCTCTCCGTCGGGTTTGCGGACCTCGAAACGCCGGATATTCCCCTCCTGCCAGCGATAAACCGCAAGGGTTTCCCCCTCAAAGCAAGCCCGGCGGTAGGATATTTCCGCCTCGGTGACACGCATGGAAATCTGCTCTGCCACGGAGAACGTACCCAGCAGCATGCGGATATACGCGACGTTGTTCATATGTCCGCCGAGGTCGATGTCCATGGGATCGACAGTATACCGGCGAACCGGCCTCATCCCGGAAATATCCGCGTCGTGGAAGCGGGTAAAGGGTTCCTCACACACCCGCTCCGGACGGACCAGCATCTCCATGGGGTAGCCAAAGGAGTTGGACCGACGCACTGCGCCGGTATCCACGTCCTGTCCGGCCCATTCCGTGCGGCCCTCAACAAATACGGAATCCCCCCGGTACAGGCGGTAATATCGGTCACATTTGGCAAGACCGGGCTTCCCCGGCCAGGTCAAAGCGGTGAAGCTGTCCCCCAGCTTGGGACGGTCATAGAACCGCAGGCGGGTACGCACCGCCACCCAGAAGGAACGGCGGTCCAGCATGTCATAGTACCCCACCCCAAGATGCAGAGCGTGCTCCGAGGCAAGGTCCATGCAGATGTCAAAAACATGGCGGATGCCGAGACGTCCCTCCGCGTCGCTGAGGCTCGTCCAGACGGCGTATTCTTTTGTCAGTTGATTTTCCATAGCGTGCACCTATATACGACACGACCCGGCATTCACCGGGCCGTGCGATGTGGATTTGTTGGGTTTGCCTTACGCGACAGGCGCGGGTTCTTCGGCCTGGGGTTCTTCCGCAGGGGCAGGCTCCGCGGGAGCTTCCTCAACGACAGGAGCTTCCTCGATCACAGGCTCCGGTTCCGGCGCGGGAATGGTTTCCGCCACTGCGGGAGCGGGGGCGGGTTCCTTGACCACGGGCGCGCAGTCATCGTCGACGGACTCTTCCGCCGGTTCTCCCTCGGGGGTAACACCCTGGGCTGCAGCCTTCTCCGCCTTGGCCTTTTCCTTGTCCGATGCGCGGCGAGCTTTAGCCTTTTCCTTGGCGGCGGCCACTTCCCCGGCGAAGGTGTCTTTCATGGACTGTATCTTTTCTCCCGCGGCGAGAGCGGCGGCATTGTTTTCGCTCACGTCTGCACAGAGAGCCGCGAGGAACGCCTCCGGATCGGCGGCGTGGGCCTCGAAATAGGCCTCGCCGATCTCGGTGTATAGCTTTTGGATCTTGCTTTCACTCTTCTGGATGATCTTCTTTTGTTTGTTGGTTTTGAAAAACTTGCCGATGCGCTTGAACAGGAACTTAAAGAAGCGTCCCACAGCGCAGGCAGCCCGGCGGATCGCTCGTCCGATGATTTTGATGATTCTCACAAAGTTCGACATACCGTTATCCCCCTGTTATCTTATGCTACCATTTTAACACATATTTTTACTTTGTCCATATCCGATTCAGCACCCGAGCAAATTTTCCGCGCTCATCACATGCGTTTTTTTCATCAATCCAGCATATCAAGGTACAACGCAAAAAGTTTGTGAAATTTATCGCATTTTACGATTTTTCGGTGTACAACCGCAAAAATTAATGTTATAATCCTAACACTAACGCCGAAACCGTCGGAAATCAACATGTCCGCGCCAAGAAAGGAATGGAGGATCACTTGAAAGACCTGAAGCATGTAAACTACTTTGAACAGCTCCTGTTGGAAGCCAACAACGAGCTGATTCGGCAGGCACAGGGGGATGGCAAAATCTGCGTTGCCTACACCTGCGAGAACACGCCGGAGCCGCTTCTCAATCTTCCGGGAACGTTTTCCGCGCGGCTTCGCGCACCCCGCACCGGCTCTCTCGACATCGCGACATATTATCTTACGAGCTTCCTCTGCGAATACAGCCGCGCGCTGCTGGAACGGGCCATCGAGGGCGGTTTCAACTTTGCCGACTGCGTCATCACGCCGGACGGCTGCTCTATGATGAACCGCTGCATCGAGAACATGGAGCTACTGAAGGCGGTGGGCGAAGGCAAGGAGAACTTCTTCTTCGAGTACATGGAAATCCCCATGAAGGGGGACGAAAACGGCCTGAACCTCTACGTTCTGCAATGCAAGAACCACATCCTTAGACCTCTGGCGGAGCACTACGGAATCGACGTGTCCGACGCCGCCATCCGTCAGGCCGTGGCGGAGCACAACCGGGTCTGCGAGCTGATCCGGGCCATCGGTGAGTTCCGCAAGGGTGACCGTCCCGCCATCACGGGCTACGAGTTCCATATCCTCACCCTGGCGACCTACGCCTGCCCGAAGTATCTCATCCTCGAAAAGCTCGAAGAGACGCTGGAAGAGCTCAGGACCCGGGAGCTGCTGGAGGCCGATGCCTTCCGCGCAAGAGTCGTGGTCGTGGGCTCGGAGGTGGACGATCTCGATTTCATTAAGCTCGTGGAGGATTCCGGGGCCTACGTCTGCGCGGACCGCTTCTGCTACGGTTCCCTCCCCGGACGGGACCCCATCCTTCTCACCGATGACGAGGATGCCCTGACCCAGCTCTGCCGGCAGTACCAGGGCCGGGGTCAATGTCCCCGCTACATGGACACCCCCAAGATGGACGCCCGCCGGGAATACGTCTCGAAGCTGGCGAGAGAATATGGCGCGGACGGCATCATCTACAATCAGATGAAGTTCTGCGACCCGTGGGCCTACGAAAAAATGCTCGGCTCGCACATTCTCCGGGAGGAATACGGCTATCCCGTCCTGGCGGTGGACCGTCCCTATGCCATCGCCTCTTCCGGCCAGATGCGCACCCGCGTGCAGGCCTTTGTGGAGAGCATAGAGATCAAGAAAATCCAGGGAGGTGCCCACCATGGCTAAAGAGATCGGCGCCGATCGCCTCGGCGATCTTTACATTGACGGCGGAAAGGTCCGCAAGCGTAGGGAATGGCGCGGTTTCCGGGATACGATGTATGACTACTCCCGCTGGCTCGTTATCATGGGGACGCTGGCAAAATTTGTCATGAAGCCCCGGAATGTGAAGGCCATGTTCCGCTACCGCTGGATGGCGAACTATCTCGCCGTTCCCATGATGGTGGACCGCCACACCCAGGGGCTGCAGGGGGAATATCTCCGCATGTGCCACACGGAGCAGGACCTCATCATCGACGACGTGGCCAAGCTCCTCGACAACCTCTTCCGGGGGGATCGCCGCATCGGTAACGACACGGAATTCTCCAAAAAAGTCGTTCTTGTGGACGAAAACGAGATGACGGCGGTGATGATGGGCTTCCCGACGCTGAAGGGACTCAGCCGCGAGACACCGTCCACATACGTTTCCGTCCTTCTGAATCAGCACGCCGCAGAGCATTACATCGACCTTGCCCAGCAGTTCGGCCTTGCCGGCGACGTCTGCCCCATGCCGGAGGCGGAGGCGGGCGTCTCCATCGACGACGACGCTCCGGTCCTCGGCGCCTGCGCCATCCAGTGCAACACCACCTGCGACGGCTCCCTGCTCGGAAACGGCATCATTTCCCGCCGTCTGGAAAAGGAAAACGGCATCCCGGTATTCCAGCTCGCCGCCCCCCTTCGCCACCGAGAGGCCGACGTGCAGGATTACGCCGCCCAGGAGATACGCAACGCCATCGCCTTTATCGAAGAGCATACCGGCGAGAAATGGGACTGGAAGCATTACTTCGAATGCGCCCGCCGGGTGAACGTCGCCACGGACTGCCGGCAGGAGTGGCTTGAAATGAACCGTACGCCATACCCCCAGGTCTTCGGCTCAAACCTCGCGCTGTATACCGAAACAAACTACATGGCCATCTGCGGCAAAATCCCCGAATTTGAAAAGGCGGACCTCAAGCTCACCCAGTTGGCCCGCCAGGCCTTCGAGAAAAAGAAAATGGCCGCGAAGGAATACCGCCACCGGGCCATCATCTGGGGCGTCCAGTCCCACTACTACATGGACTTTCTCGTATGGCTTCTCAACTGCTGGGGCATCGTGCCGCTGACGGATATGCTGTCCATGGTGTCCACCCGCCGCATCGCGGAGACGGACACCCCCGAAAACCGGGAACAGGCCATCTACGACATGGCTTGGCTCACGGAAAACATGATCATGCGAAACCGTACCCACGGCGGCTACCGGGTCCTCCTGGACGAGCTTTGGGAGTACACCCAGCAGTTCCACGCCGACATGGTGATTCTATGGGAGCATATGAGCTGCAAAGCTCTCGACGGCATGCACGGTCTGTTTGAGGACCGTGCCAGGGAGCTTGGCATCCATCTCGTCTGGGTCTCCCACGACCTGTTCGACCCGCGCATCATCTCCCGCCAGGGCGTGCGGGACCAGATCAACAACTACATGCGCTCCGTCATGCGGGAGGAACCGCTGGACCCGTCCCTCGAGGTCCTGCATGACGAGGAATCGTGGTAAAGGAGAGCGACTATGGCTATCTTTCTGAAAGTACTGCTCATCGTGGCGCTGGTGGTGATCGGTCTGTTCCTTCTGACCTTCGCTGTCTATTTCTTCAACCTGGACATGAAGCTCACCGCAAAGCTGGAGCCGATCATGCTCAAGCACTACGACAAGATCGAGCGGGATACGCACCTGTAAAACTATACTCACGAAAACAAGGATACTCAACCCATGCACGACCACGAACACATCCACGAGGAAACCCACGGACCTCCTCACCCACACACCCATAGTCACACCCAGACCGCCGCGGTGCTGAACCGCCTGTCCCGGGCCATCGGACATCTCGAATCCATCCGAAAGATGGTGGAGTCCGGCCGTGACTGCACGGAGGTCCTTATTCAGTTGGCGGCAGTCCGGTCCGCATTGAGCGGCGTCAGCCGCGTGATCCTGAAGGACCACATGGAGCACTGCATCACCGACGCCGTAGAGAATCACGACCAGCAGGCCATCGACGACCTGAACCACGCCATCGATCACCTGCTGAAATAAAATCCTGCGCAGCCGACATCCATCGGCTGTGCAGATTAAGTAGTTGATCATCTGCCCGGCAAAGATCGGCGCCGCCGTGACCGCCATGGCAGGGAGCTTTTCCGCGGCTTCGTCCCTCTTGAGGCGGTGGATGGCAACCCCCGCCGCCGTCCCGGAGGCTGCATACATTGCCGCCGCCACCGTCGGCGCCGGTTCTTCGGAAAGCGACGTCGGCGCATAAGAATATCACATATATCACGCCACGATTCTTTGGCATAGGCAACGGAATTCAGCGGAAATCCATTGCATTTCTTGCATTCATGTGTTGCGAAGGCGTGCGGGCTGTGGTATTCTATTGTTGTTAATACTGTGTCAAAGTGGACGGGATTGCTATGCACGAACTTGGTTTAGTCAATTACGTCGTGAAGCAGGTCAGTAAGATCGCGGAAGAAAACGGCGTGCAGAAGATCTGCTCTGTGACGCTGGAATTCGGCGAGGTATCCGGCATCGTCACCTCCTACCTCTACAACTACTGGGATTGGTACACCAAAAAATTCCCGCTGTTCGAGGGAACGAAGCTGCTGTGCGAGGAGATCCCCGCCATAACCTGGTGCGACGACTGCAAAAAAACGTATCCCACCGTCCAGCACGGCAAAACCTGCCCATACTGCGGCAGCGGAAAGACCTGGCTCCAGCAGGGTAACGAAATGAATATCAAGCAAATCGAGGTAGAATAATCATGGGGAAAGAACCCTTTGATCTGCAATCCTATCTTGCCGCCGGCGTGTAGGACATCGTAAAAGACGCTCTGCGGGCCACCCTGAAGGACCCTGTCACCGACGAGAGCCGGGAGCTTGCGCCGGATGATACCGAGCGGGCATACCTTGCCGCAGAGCTTACTCGCCTGCGCACAGAACGGACCGACATGGTATTCGTGTCCTTTCCCGGCGACGAGAAAAGCTCCGGCGGATGCCTCGCGGCAGGACACGGGTTTTTCCACATCAACTCCCACGGCGGCGCCGAACCCTGTCCCTTTTCACCCTACTCGGACATCAATGTCCGGGACACCTCGATCCGGGAGGCTCTCCGCTCAGGGCTTTTCCAGGCATTGCAAAACGAGGGCATTTTGATGGACGACCATATCGACGGCTGCGTCCTGAACGAGAAACGCGCCGAGGTCGATGCCCTTCTGCACAGCCGCCGTTCGAAAGCGTCTTAAGCTGAACGGCCGCCATTCGGTCGCTGCGCTAATTTGCAGAAAAAAGGCTTGCAATCGGGGTGACATGGTGTTATAATTCTAGGGCCGCGCAGGTGTAGTTCAATGGCAGAACATCAGCTTCCCAAGCTGAATACGAGGGTTCGATTCCCTTCACCTGCTCCACGTCCATCTCGGGGTGTAGCGCAGTTGGTAGCGCGCCTGGTTCGGGACCAGGAGGCCGGGTGTTCAAGTCACCTCACTCCGACCAATCAAAAAAGCCTGCAATCTCAACGGATTGCAGGCTTTTTCTTTTCTATTATTCCGCGGACAAACGGGTGTTTCCGTCAAGGATTACCCCCTGCCGTACCCCATAACGGACCGCTTCGGGTTGCGGACAATCCACGACAGGCGCCATCATCCGATGAGCTTGCCCCACGTCGCGCTGCCGACGATGCCGTCCGCCGTGAGGCCGTTGGCGGTCTGGTATTTCTTCACCGCCGCCTCGGTGGCGCTGCCGAAGTCGCCGTCCACGCCGTATTTGC
>CAYNZM010000039.1:0-17329 GCA_964401725.1 uncultured Oscillospiraceae bacterium | reverse complement strand
GCCGGGGCGTACCAGAGCTGGGCTCCCTCGAACAAATCCATCCACCGCCGCCGGTCACTGTCCTCGTACAGCCGGAGATGGCCGCTGTCGCTCTCCAGGGCGTTATCGCTCACGTCGAATCCCGCGATCTGCACGGTGTTCGTGTCGATGTCCGCCTCAAACAAAACGTTGTCGCCGGCGTCCTTGACGGTGAATTTGCCCGTGTCGATCCAGTCGGCGTTCAGGCCGATGGTATTCAGAACGCTGGCGATCACCTCGCCCGTGGCGAAGTTCCAGCCGGTGGCGTAGGTCTGTCCGCCGTCGGTGCTGATGCCGAGGGCCGAGGCCGTGAGCTTCAGCACAAGATCGGAGGCGGCGAGGGTGGGTTTGTCGTGGAGATAGTAGACTGTCCCGCCGCCGGAGGGCGTTCCCGTCGTCTCGTACAGTCCGCCCGCGCTGGCCAGGGCCTGGGACAGGGCGGAGATTGCCTGCTGCCGGGCAGTCTTTTCCGCGGCGATCCGGCCCGCCAGCGCCGCTACGTTTTCCGCGTCCCGGGTCTTATAGCGGTCCAGCTCCGCCGCCAGCGCCGCGAGAGCCTCCCCGGTGGGACCGGAGGCGGTCTGCCGTCCCGCCGCCGTCACGGTGGTCCGCACGCCGCCGTCCCAGCTATGGGTCACCGCCGAAACCGGCACGCTATAGGACGCGCCGCTGCCATCCGTCACCGTGAGAATATCCCCCGTCTCCACCCGGCAGTCGCCGTAAAACGACGCTGTCATGGGTCGATAAGATAGCCCGCCGATCCGGGTGAATATCCCGTCCAGGATGCTTTGAGTCATGTAGTCGCAGCGCAGGGATATGCCCGTCGCGCCGCTGCCCGCCGTGAGGGTCGTCGCTGCCACCGTCTCGGTGGTGGTCGTCCCGTCCGCGTCCGCGTCGGTATTTTGGGTCGATGTGGTTTTCACGCACTCGATGCGGCCAAGGACCGTGTTCGCCGTCTTCTGGGTGATGCCCCCGGCGTAGACCTCGTCGGCGGCGACGGATTTCGCCGCGGTCGCGTACCAGCGCAGGGCAAGGCGTCCATACCGGTCCATATGGGCGTTTCGGCCCAGCACCGCCGCCATCTGGCTCAGCATCTCCCGCCGGGTGCGGCCCGACCCGAGCCCCGTCACCGATACGTCCGTGATGCCGGTCACATCGCCGAGGGTCATGCCCGCCGCGGCGCAGATCGCCCGGATGACACCCAGGGCCGTCCCGGTGGAGGCCGAGGGAACGAAATCCCCGTCCATCGCCGCCGTGCCGAGAAAGTCCACCGCCTCCAGGGTGAGCTGTCCGTCCCTCTCCTCCGGGGCTTCCAGCACATAGAACTCCCCCAGGGGGATGCCGCCGACGGACACCGTCAGCACCGCGCCGGCGTAGTCCGCCGTGGGGTCGTCGATCACGAGCCGCAGCCGCGCCGCCGTCGCCGCACCCAGGACCATGACGCTCTCCCCGCCGGTCAGATCGTCCGTATATACCAGGGACCGGATGGAATCGCCCACCACGGTCCCGTTTACCGTGAGGCTCGCCGACTTTGCGCCGGCGGGCCAGCTCCCGCTGATCATGTTCCCGCCTCCTTCATCGCTGGATGACCGTTGCGGTCACGTCCTTGTAATACGTCACGCCGCCGAAGCTGCCGAGGAGCGTCGCCGCGATGGTGCTCCGGTAGGCGGTAATGGTGGTGGCTTCGCCGTCCTCCACGATAGTGAAGGTGGAAAACCCGCTGGGGAGCCGGGAGCGGATGGTGTCCAGCTCCGCTTTTGTCAGCACGCCCCACTGGATGGCGAAGGTCTTTTTCTCCGCGATCACGTCCCCGACCATGAGGCCGGAGGCCGTGCGTCCGGTGTTGGCCGACCAGATGATCTCGTCGCTGGTGGTTATAGCGGTGGGCGACGGCAGTGCGACGCCGCCGCCTCGAATGACGATAGCCATGCTGCCGCCTCCTTTATGTCAGAATCTCGCACACGCCCGTCGCCAGGGTGTGCCGGTTGAGAAGGGTCACGATCCGATCCTTCACGGACTCGCCGTCCAGCTTCACGTCCAGATCGAGGCTCTGCAGGACCGCCAAAATCTGCCGCAGAAGCTCCACCGCCGCATTCACGCCGCCGGAGTCCGCCGCGCTGGCCGCCTGCTGCGCAAGCTGGGCCAGGTGCTGCTCGCTGCGGCTCACCCCCGCGCCGATGACGGCGAGATGAGGCGTAGCCCGGTCCTGCGAATAGAACTTGATCCCGGCGATGGCCTTCGCCACGCCCGCCGAGACGGAGGCTACGATCTGGTCGTTGTTCATGACCGCCGTGTGCCCGCCGAGGGTGCCGACGAGCTCCGGCCCCGCCTCCCGCGCCACAAAGAGCTGTCCCCCCGTGGGAGTACCGCCGCCAGCGTACTGCTGGATGGGATGCCAGCCGCCGGAGAACACGCCGCCCAGGGCCTTGGTATACATATACAATCCGCCGCCCACGGCGATGCCGTTAGCCGAGGCGCTTACGATCTTCGCCTTGACCTCCAGTTCCGGGTAATAGGTCAGTGCGCTTCGATATCTCGTGATCCTGGCAAGGCTCTCCAGCTCCGGGGTGTTCGTCAGAGCGCTGAAAAAGGACGTGGCCTTCGCCGTCACGGGGATCTCGATCTTGAGGTCCTCGGGGTTGATTCGGAACGTGTTCTGCAGGACCTGCCCGATGCGGGTGCTGAACAAATCGTCCACAAAGCCGTTCCACATCCCGGCAAAGACCGTCCTCACCGAGGCCAGCGTCCCGGATAGGCCCTGGGTGATGATGGCGTCCAGGCCGTTCATCATGGGCGCGACCACGAGATCATACACCGAGACAAAGCTCCCAATGCCCGGCAGGAGCCGGATAAGGCCGGTTTTGAAGGCGTCGGAAAAGGCCGTCGCCCACCGCCAGCCTGGATTTGTCACGTCGATGCCCAGAGCGCCGCCCAGGGCGTTCTGGAGCGGCGCGGTGACATTTTCCCGGACCCACTGCTCCGCTCGTCCGGGCAGGCGCATCCAGTCGCTGTAGACGCTGAGATCGGCCCGAATGACCGAGCCGTCGTACTCCGCGAGGCGCCGTTCGTACTCCCGCCGCAGATTTTGCCAGGCGTTCGGCGCAAAGGCAATGGCGACGGTGATGCCCTCCATGCCGCAGACCGCGTCCTGCAGGCGTTTGTAGGTCCGCTTGATCCACCGGGGCAGATCCGTCCCGGTGGTTTTCCGGCCGGAGGACGACGATCCCCCGGAGCCGGAGACCGCCGTGAGCTTGTTGATCCGGTCAAAGGCCATGAGGCTTCGCTTGATCCGGCCCACAGAATCCGACAGGCTTCCCACCGCCGCGCTCAGGGACGCCAGCTGCCGCTCCACGGAGAGGATGTCCGTCGCCGCGCCGGTTTTGATGGTTTCCATGCTTATCCCTCCTTATCTGCCAGAGAGAGAAACGCCCGCTTCATATCCGCAAGGAAGGCCTCCACCTGCCGCCGGGGCATGCGCCTGGCCTGCCGCGTGAGCCACGCCGCCCGCAGCCGCCGCATCTCCGGGGTGAAGCACCGCAGCCGCTCCGGGTCCTTCTCCGCCCGGATAGCCGCTACCCGTCCGAGGGGCGTGTTCCCGTCGAGGCCCGCCAGAAGCGCGCGGAACTCTCTCCATTTCATATCCCGCAGCGCTTCCGTCAGACGCAGCCCGTACATGGACTGGAAGCTCGCCGCGATCAGCTCCCAGTCCTCCCCGAGATCGTAGTACGGGTCCGTCATTCCCCCGCGGGGACATCCTCCGGGTCCTCCCCCAGCGCCAGCTGCACCGCCGCCTGGAGGACCTGGATGTAGTCCTCCATCTTCAGGCGCAGGGCGGTCAGCTTCTTCCGGTCCCCGTCGGAGAGCAGGAGGCTCAGAGCCTCCCGCGCGCCGCCGACCTCGCCCTTTTCCGCGATGACATCCATGAGCCGCAGGACGATCTCCGCGTCGGATTTCACCGTCAGCGTCGCGTTTCCCACCACCAGCTTCGGGTCCTCCCGGAACTTCAGCCTTTCGGTCAGATTGTAGGTCATGGGGACCTCCTTACGCCGGGGTCACGGTGGGCTTGCCGTTGGACTGGACCTCGAACTCCAGCGGCGCCACGGCCGTGCTCTCCGCGGAGCCGATGTTCGTGACATTGATGACCGCGTCGGAAAACAGCACCACGGTCCCGTCGGGGAAGGTCCACTGGAAATCCGCCTCGGAAGCCCGACCGTTTTCCCAGGCGAGACCGGCGATGAAGTCGTTGCCGTCGTCTCCGAGGCAGCGCTTGCCGGTAATGCTGATGGTGACGCCCTTGGCGGTCATCAGGCGGCGGACCCAGCCCTCCGCCTCGAAGGGACGCCATTCCTCGACGCCGTTATCGAAGCGGACGGAAAAGCTCTCGCAGTCCGCGATGGTCTTGAAGCTCGCGGTGGACGTGGAGGACACATCCACCTTGAACTGGTTTTCATAGCAGGGATATACTCCGCTCGCAGTAGGCATTGCATTTACCTCCGTAAAAATAGATTGGTTGGAGGAGTTACCTCCGATAGTACACATCCATCTCGATGACGTACTCGTACACGCCGTTTTTGTCCGTACCCACGGCAACGGGCTCCGGCGTCGTCAGGCGGACGCACTGGATATGCCCGCCGCCGGGCAGGTCCACATGTGCCGCGCACAGAAGGGCATCCCACAGAGTTCTGGCCGCGGCCTCCGTCTCCCGGGGGTTTTCGTTCCAGTGGAGCAAAAGGCTCACGGACCGGACGCCGTAGCTGGAAAGCCCCATGCCCCCCAGGGCCACCGGCGGGGTCCCGCCGGTTTTTCGGGCGTATACGCCCAGGGATTTTTGCCGCTGGTTGTCGATGCGGCCGATATGGTGGTAGTCCGCCGGGGACAGGCCCGCCAGCCAGTCCCGTATCTCGTCAAGGGTCATTCCGACGCCTCCTTTCGGGTAATCTCATGGTGGGCGCGGGGGGTCATGCGAAGCGCACCTCCGTATAGTTCACGCTCCCGTCCGGGTTCCGGGCCTTCTGGCCCCAGGCGATGGGCCGGCGCTTTCCGAAGATCACGCCGTACCCCGCCGCGATGACCGGGACCGTCGGGCAGATGTCCCCCGGGAAGTACGCCCGACCCGTAACGCGGACGTACTGCTGTTCCCCGGTGCGTTCCACCCGGCCGCCGTCCTGCCAGGAGCAGGTCCCCTCGCAGGTGCAGGCCACGGTGGGAGCGCCGTCCTCGTCCAGCGTCTCGGCGTAGACCACGAGGCGGATCGGCGTCGTGCAGACCGCCGGTTTCACGAGGGCCGGATAGCTCATGGGGCCACCTCCAGCCTTCGATCCGTGAGGCCGGAGAGGTCCAGCAGGCTCTTCACCTCGCCGGGGACCACCACGCCGCTCCGCACGGTGGTCCCGGCGGAGAGACCCGTTTTCACGGACACGCCGTTGATGGCGTAGGCGGTGACCCCCGCGCCAAGGGTATCGGCGTTTTCCCGGGCAAAATGCAGCAGACGGCATACCGCCTCCGTCACGAGGGCCTGACGGAAGCTCGAAAGCTCCGCCATACCGCCCGCCGCGGGGATGCGTCCGAAGGTCAGAGCGTCGATGCGGCGGGAGGCCGCTTCGAGTTCCTCCGAAGACGGCGCATCCTCGCCGGGATAGAGCGCGGCATAATCCGCCGCCGCGGCGTAAGCCGTGCCCGCCATATCACTTCACCTTGATCTTGCGGAACACGCCCGCGGCCTTGGTGGTCTTGATGGCAATGGCGGCGCTCATCTCCACCTCGCCAGTCTTCACCGCGCCGGCGGTGGAGAAGTCGGGCAGCCAGCAGCGCACGGGGGACGCGCCCTGATAGGACACCGCGTGAACGCCGTCGAGACCGAGGCGCACCACGTAGAGGCTGGTGTTGCCGGTGGTGGAATCGGTGCCGATGACGTCGGTGCCGGAGCCGGCCTTCGTCTTCATGTCCACGAGGGGGATACCGGCGTAGGTCTCGATCTGCTGACCGAAATCGTCGATGCTGGTCTGGTACATGGACGCGCGGCGGGCGCAGGCCCGGAGCTTCGCGATCATGCGGGTGTTGCCGAGAAGGCAGGAGGGCGTGCCGTCGAGCTCCATGAGGAATTCGTCCAGCATGTCCAGGAAGGCCATGTAGTTTGCGTCCACCTTGGCGCTGGTGGACAGGTCGATGGCGGCGTCGCCGGACCCGGCGTTGTACTCCGTGGAGGAGCCGGTGACGGCCTTTTCGATGCCGTCGAAGGCGTTGGCGTCGGAGCTGGAGTCGCCGTTGATGAAGGTGTCGTTGAACAGGGCCTGGGCGGCCTTGATCTTCTGGGCCTGCTGGAGCTGGACCTCGTCCACCGCGCCGCCCATGTCCGCGATGATGCGGTCGATCTTATAGCTGCCGCCGAAGATCTTGACGTCGGTGGAGATCTTCTGGCGGGTGACCTCCGCGGAGGTATACTCGCTGTTCACCGCGCGGAAGGCGGCGGTGGGCTGGGTCAGAAGCCGGAGATAGGTGTAGGTGGACGCCGCGCCGCCGCCGGTGGGGGACACGCAGTCGTCAAAGAGGATGTGGTCGAGGATCCAGTTGCTCTTGCGGAATTCGTCGATCACGCCCGCCTGCAGATCATCCTGCACGGCGAGCTTCGCGTCAGCCAAAGTTACTGCCATGATAATAGCTCTCCTTTACAGATAAAATTTTTGGGTTGGTCAGTGTCTTTCCGGTCTGTCTTACGCTCTCACAGCCATCACCCCCTTTGCGCGTGGAAGCGTCCGGCGATCACGTCCCGCAGGGTGAGGCTGCCGCCGTACGCCTCGGAGACGCCGCTGGCCGGGGAGACCCCCAGGCGGAAGCCCGGCGCCGCCGCGCCGCGAAAGAGAAAGGGCTTTGCCTCCCGCAGGGCCTGCACCTGCTCGGTGAGACCAGTGACGCTGCCGTCGTCCTCCACTGTCAGGGCATTCCGGTCGATGAGGCCCGCCGCGAGCCCGACGTCGTGAGCGTCGGACAGGGCAAGGCCCATGGCGTTCTCGAGGGCGATGCTCCGCAGGGCGGCGGCGTGCTCCTCCTCCATCTGACGGGTCTTCTCCGCCAAAACCTCCTCGAAGGCGGCAAGGGCCAGCCCCGCCAGCTCCTCAGACATACCGAGTTCCTTGAGTTCTTCCGTGTTCATGATGCTTCTCCTTTCGCGTTATTGCTCCCCCAATTCATTCTTGAATGGATTGGGGTGAGCAATAAGTGCCATATCTCGCGGCTGCCGCGTAAGCGGCGAGCGAGATGGCATTAAATGAATGATTATTGATGTGCCTTGTACGCGCTGCCGAATTCTTCAAGTTTTAATTGGCACATCAATAATCCTCCCGCTCGCGGCGGATGCGCTCCGCCTCGGCCGCCTTCTCCTCGGCGCTCCATGTGTCGCCGTAGAGTTCCTCCACGGCCTGCTCCACGCTGATGATGCCCGCCTGCCGCGCCGCGGCCACCGTCGCCACCGCGCTGCCGAAATCCGGGCTGGCGTACTCCCCGAAGCCGGCGGACGGCGCATAATCTCCCAGGGGACGCCCCGCCAGCAGGTCCTCGGTCCGCAGGAGCGTCTCCGCCAGAATCGGCAGCGCGTCGCACAGGGCGTCCACGATCCGACCCCGTACGTGCATGGTGATCTGCTCCTTCTCCCGCTGGGCCTCGGCGTTGTCGGTCTTTTTGAGGTCGATGCCCAGGGTCGCGGGACTCATGATACCCTGCAGAGCAAGGTCCAGAAACACCGCGTAGCTGCCCTGATAGGCGTCCACGTCGATGGGCGGCTGGGACACCTCGATGCGCTCGGGCGTTCCCTCCGCGCCGGAGGCGCCGACGGCGATGAAAGCGTTGTCGAAGGGGTTCGGGGCAACGGCACGGCCCGTGTCCGGGTCCCGGGGGACCATGTCCTCCGGGATATAGCGCTTCACCCGGCCCATGCGCACGGCATCCACCCACTGGGACAGGACCTCGTCCAGGGCGTCCAGGGCGTCGGTCTTGCCGTCGAAAAGGGCCTTGCCCCGCCCGGGCCACTTGCCCTGTCCGAAGAGGATGAGGGGCACCGCGAGAATGAGGTCCGCGTCAAAGCTCACGTCCGCCAGCTCCCGGGTGGCGGAGAGCATGGACAGCGGCACCTCCCGCCCGGCGTCGTCCAGCAGGCGGTAGCGCACATACCCCCGCCCATAGCGCTCCTCCAGGCGGTAATCCTTCCGGTCCTCCCGGTAGGGGGTGAAGAACCGCACCTCCTCGATCCGTCCCTCATCCTCCACGAAGGCCACCCGCTCCGCCTCGTAGAAGGTCACCCGGGGGATGGGCTCGCCGGGGCGCAGCGTGAGCTTGAAGGCCCCGTCCCCGGAGGCCAGCGCGCCGGCGATGGCCTCCCCCAGCAGCGTCGGGAAGCGGCACGCCTCCGCGATGGCGTTCCAGCGGTCCAGAATCGGACGCCGCGCGCCCGTCTCCCCGAAGGTGATCCCGGCGAAATCCGCGGTCACGATGTCCCGGTAGCGATCCACCACCGTGCCGGGAATGCCGGAGTGCAGTTTCCGCACCCGGTCCTGCGGCGCGGAGGACCAGAAGCGTGCCCGCTCCAGCTCCGATCCCGCCGTCTGCCGGAAAAACTGCTCCAGCTCCAAAGGATCGCCTCGGTACCACAGTTTGTTTTTGAGGACGTTCATCTCGAACGTCAGCGGCTCCCGGATGACGACGCTGCGCTCCGGCGCGGGCATTATCCGTCCCCATCGACGGGGTAAGTGTTCTCTCAGCCAGCCCATAATTAGCTCCTTTCTGTGCCGATCATTTTTTCATAGGGCAGCCATGCGTACTGCACGGCGTTGATCATATGGTCGTTCCCATCCTCGGGGGTATTGTCCATGTCCTCCCGCCAGCTATAGGTCTCCAGCTCCCGGAGGTACACGGGGCATGCCTCCGTCACGAAAAAGCAGGGTCCGCTCCCCGGCGACAGCCAGCCGAGCTGCCGGTTCACCCGGTCGATGATCCGCTCCCGCTTCCACGCGGGGAGAAACGAATACACCGATCCATGCAGCCGCTTAAGCTTTGCCGCCTCCGTGATGGTTGCCTGGTCCGCGCTGTCGATGTACGCCCGGGGGCAAAATCCCCAGGCCTCCCGGTTGCGGTCGAGGAATTCCGCGAGGTTCCGCACCGTGTCCGACGGCGCAAGGGGTGTGCCGAGAGCGGCGTTGTTATACACCCGCTCATCCAGCACAACGCAGCGTCCGCGGTTCGTGATGCCAACGAAGGCCATGGCAATGGTGTCCGGCGAGCGCTGGGAGTAGGCCGTGTCCACCCCGCAGGAGAAGCGAACGAAGCGCTCTCCCTCCCCGCGCCGGTCCGCCTCGGGACGGAAGGCTTTGGCCTGCGCCGCCGGGAGGATGTGGGTCCGGCGGTCAAAGTTTGAAAACACCAGGCCCGCCGCCCGGCCCCGAAGACCCTGGATCTTGTTCTTCCAGAGCTTTGTCCCCTCCGGGACATTCCGGCGGATGCGCTGAATCTTCTCCTCCGTCAGGGCGATGTTATCCCGGAAGGTAAAGAACCAGTGGGTCCAGCCGGGTTTTTCCGTCCGGGTCAGCGCCGCCAGGATGGAGGGCGGGGTGTCCGCCGCCCACTCCGGCAGGGGCCGGGCATGGTCTACGAACTCCCGATACACCGGCAGGGTCGGATCGTCGGGGTTCAGCGTTGCCAAAAGATAGTCGCAGCGCATGGCTGCCTCCCGCACGAAGTCGATGTCCGCCACGTTTATCTCGTCGATGTACAGACAGCCGTACTGCCCGCCCAGGGCCTTTTTCCACCGCCGGGAGGAGTCGTACCCCAGGATGTAGATGATCTTGTCTCCCCGGGGCGTGTGAAAGACGAGATGTGGCAAACGCTCCCCGCCGACGCCGTTGCCGTTATATTCCACCAGCGGTCCCCATTCCTCCAGGACGCCGTGCTCCTTGTTCAGAAGGTTTTTCTCGATGACGCCGGTATCGAGACCCGCGATGATGTGCTGGCTCTTGTCACTCTCCGCCGCCTCCAGCATGAATTTCATGAGCCCCACCGTGGTCTTTCCCGCCGCCGTGACCCCCTCGAGAAATTCCGCCGCCGCCCGGTGGTCCAGAAACGCCTGGTATTTGGGTCCCACCCTCATGGCGTCTCCTGCCTCTCCCGGCGCTGCTCCAGAAGCTCCGTCAGCTTCGACTGCTCCGCCGCGAGGCCGTCCTCCCCGGCGGTGTCCTTCCAGAGCCCCAGATGCTTCCCCAGAAGCTCCAGGGCCTTCATCCGCTCGCTGAGCTTTGCCTCCGGCTCGTCGAAGGCGATCTCCGCCAGGGCACGGACCACCTGGTCGCCGGTCACGGCGGATTTTTTTGGTCGTGGCATCCGCATCCCTCCCTTACCACAGACATTCGTTCGTTTCGTCCGCCTCGTGGACCGTGACGCAGCCGTCGCAGCCCACGATGGTAAAATACACGTCCCGGTATACGTACTCGCACTCGCCGCCGCATATGGGACAGATCGGCGTCGGCTCCGCCCGGTACGCCTCGGGATAATCCAGGATCATCCACGCCATAGGACCACCTCCTTTTCCCAAGAATCTTGTGAACGGCGTCATTATAACCCAAGTATCTTTGTTTGTCAAGAAGAATTTTACAAGTTTCTTGGATTATTCTTGACATAGGCAAGGATACAGTTATAATAAAAGCAGAAGGAGGTGCTTGGCATGAGCTTTGGAAGCCGCCTGCGCGAACGGCGGGAGGTCCTGGGCATGAAGCAGAGCGAGCTGGGAAAGCTTCTCGGCGTCACCGGCTCCGCCATCGGAAACTATGAAAACGGCGTCAGCTCCCCGAAAGCGGAGGTCCTCTGCCGGGCCTTCGACGCCCTGGGCTGCGACGCGAACTTTCTCTTCCAGGACGACATGACCTCCCCACGGTCGGAGGTATACACCCTGCGGGAGCAGGCCCTGCTGAAAAAATTCCGCGCCCTGGACGAGCACGGACAGAGCCTCGTGGAGCTGATCCTCGACAAGGAGCATGAACGCCTGGAGCTTCCCGCCGCGGAGGTCCGGCCCCGGATGCGGATCATCCCCCTGCTGGGGAACTCCTTTGCCGCCGGCGTGGGCGAGCCGGACTTCGGAAACGCCCTGCAGGACTACGAGATACCCGCCGACACCCGGGCGGATTTTGCCGTCCGCGTGAATGGCGACAGCATGGAGCCCTGGCTGCCGAACGGGTCCGTGGCTCTGGGCGTGAAGGGCATGCCCGGGGACGGCGACGTGGCCGCCCTGATGGTGGACGGCGCATTCTACGTCAAGCAGATCTGCATCGACGCCATGGGCAATCTCTATCTCTTCTCCCTCAACCGGGCCCGGTCGGACCTGGACCTGACGGTATGGGCCAGCGCGGGATCGAACGTCTCCTGCTTCGGCACCATCGTCATGGAGAAGCGTCTGCCCCTGCCCCTGCGCTGAACCGAGATACCAAACTGTAAATAGAAAGGAGCCCCTGCCATGTTCTGCGAACACTGCGGAAGCCAAATCCCCGACGGATCGAAATTCTGCACGGAATGCGGCTCGCCCGTCTCCGCGCCCGAAGCCCCGGCCCCGGAGCCCGTGAGCGAGTTCATCCCCACCGGCATCTCCGAACCCGTGAGCGAGTTCATCCCCACCGGCATCCCGGTGCCTGCGACCGACTTCATTTCCACCGGCGTTCCCGAGCCCGTGACCGATTTCATCCCCACCGGCATCCCGGAGCCGGAGCCCGTTGCAGCGCCGGAGCCGGAAGCCTACTCCGTGCCTACGTTGGAGCCGGAGCCGGATACATATTCTGCGCCGGAGCCCGCGGCCTACTCTGTGCCCGGACCGGACGCGCCCGCCGCGCCGGGGTCCTCCGCCGGGAACCCCTTCGGCTACTCCGAGATCGGCAGCGGCGCCGCCGCATCGTACACTCCCCGGCCCGCCGCGCCGCAAGCTCCCGCGGAAAAGAAGCCCATCACCAAGCAGTGGTGGTTCTGGGCCGCCATCGCCGTGGTGGCGGTGATCCTTGTGGTGGTCCTGCTCGCTTCTCTTTTTAGGGCCAACAAAAAACCCGTAACAGCGGAGTCCTCCGTGTCCTCCGTCAGCATCCGGGATTCCCTGGCCTCCCATGCGGACGCCGCTCCCGAAGAGACCACCCCCGCGGAGGAACCCGCTCCTGCCGAGGAACCCCAGACCGGCATCGCCTCTCTGGACGATTTCTACGCCCATCTGAACGACTACGCCGCGAACCGCTTCGGCTCCCAGGGCTACTCCTACTTCACGGAGCGGTACGACGACTACGGCGAGGACGGCGACACCTGGTTCGAGCTCTACCTCTGGAAGGACGACACCCTCTCCATCGCGGAGGATGCCTTCGCCGGCAACAGCGAGGCCACCGTTCTCTGGAACGCCATGCTGGGCGAGATCATCGCCGCGGACGCGGAGCTGGACATCCTTCTGGAAAGCAGCGGCTTCGGCGGCTCGGACGTCTGCGTGAACCTGGTGGATCAGCAGGATTACGAATACCTCCTGGCCTTTGCCGTGGAGGGTGAGCTCCAGTACGACCAGGTTTCCGGCATCGACTACTGGGGCGTGGAATACGAATAACAAAAAATCAATACAGGCCCACAATTTTTCACTGCGGGCCTGTGTTTTGTGTTACAATGAAAGCATCATCGAAAAAGGAGAAGCAAGCCATGAGAAAAAGCGTTCCGATCCTCGCACTCATCCTCTGCTGCGCCCTGTGTCTCGGGGTGTCCGCCTTTGCCTCCGGGGAAGCCTCCGGCGGGGCCTACGTCGCCTCCGGCGAGGGCGGCAGCACCGCCGTCTACGGCTACACCGGCGGCAGCCTCACCGCCTCCGGCCCCGTGAACGCCTCCGGTGACGAGACGGTCATCGAAAACGCCTCCATCATCGCCGTCGGCAGCTCCGCCGTGCAGGACTCCGGCAAGACGAGCATCGTCCTGCGGGACAGCGTGGTCGTGGGCATCGACCCCGCGCCCACCGCGCCTCTCGCCGGCAACCCCGGCAACCTCCTGGTGGCGGGCAACGTTCGCACCACCCTGGCCCTGGGCCAGAGCCACGCATATTATGTAAACTCCAGTATCTACAGCACCAACTGGGCCGCCCTCTCCACGGACGGCGCGGAGCCCGCCCAGGCGGAAGGCGAGGAGGAGCTGAGCCTCTACGCCTACGGCACGCTTGCCCGCACCGTCGAGGGCGGATACGGCGCCTACTCCGACCTGTTCTGCAACCTCTATCTCTACGGCTCGGACATCGAAGCCGCGGAGATCGGCATCATCTCCGGCACCTATGGCCGGGTGGTGATCGGCACCGTCGCGGACGGCGAGGCCGACGCGAACATGGCCGCGCACCTCACCGACGCCGACCGGGACGCCCAGGGGGACAAGGACCTTGGCTCCGTCGTATCCGGCGGACGGAACGCCATCATGATCCACAGCGTAAATCTGCCTCCCTACTGGGCCTACGAGGGCTATTCCCAGGAGGAGCTCCCCCTCTACGCCACCGAGATCACCGCGAAAAACAGCACCATCCGCACAGACCTTGACCTGGACATGGGCATCGCTTACGACGCCCAGAAGCAGGCCTACATCGACCACACCGCCGGCAGCGTGATCCTCATCAAGAGCACGAACACCGACATCGCTCTCGAAAACTGCGTCCTGGAGGCCGATCCCCGGGGCACCGGCGCGATCCTGCACACCGTCTACAACAACGACACCATGTTCATGAACGCCGTCCCTGACGGGGAGAGCTATCCCGGCGTCTCCGTCGTGATGACCGGCATGGACGTCACCGGCGACGTGGTCCACGAGGACTACCAGCGGGATCTGATCCTGACGCTGGACGGTTCCTCCCTCACCGGCGCGGTGAACGGGTACGACTGCGATCACTGGAACGCCGTCGCCGCCGCGGAGGGCTTCACGGACTACGCCCTGGACGCCACCTACGCCACGGCCCACGGCGTGAGCATCGTCCTTTCGGACGGCGCAAGCTGGACCGTCACGGGAGAAAGCGTTCTCGCAAGCCTCACCATCGGCGCGGACTGCTCCGTCACCGGCGCCATGACGGTGGACGGCGTCCCGACCGCCATCGCTCCGGGGACCTATGCCGGCGTGATCGTCGTGACGCCCTGATCCCCTCAAAACGCAAAAAACGCAAAAAGGCGAAGCCCGTGCCCTGGGCTTCGCCTATATTTGTTCTGCGTTTATTTGTCGTAGGTCCGCCGGGCGATGATGTACCGGGGGCGGGCCTTGGTCTCCAGATAGATTTTGCCGATATATTCTCCGATGACGCCGAGGGAGATGAGCTGGATGCCGGAGATGAAGCAGATAATGCAGGTCATACTGGTCCAGCCGGGAACGGCCTTCCCCAGCGCCGCCGCCACGAGGGCGTAGATGACGCCGACGAAGCTCAGCGCCGCCACGACGCCGCCGAAGCCTGTGATGATCCGAATGGGACGGACGCTGAGGCTCGTGATGCCGTCAAAGGCGAGAGCCAGCATTTTCCCCAGGGGGTAGTGACTCTTCCCGGCGAGGCGCTCCCCGCGCTCGTAGCTGACGCAGGTGCTCTTGAAGCCCACCAGGGGGAACATGCCCCGCAGGAAAAGATTGACCTCATGGAAATCCGAAAACGCCCGCAGCGCCCGGGCGGAGACCAGTCGGTAGTCCGCGTGGTTGAACACCACCTCCGCCCCCATGCCCCGCAGGAGCTTATAGAAGCCCTCCGCCGTGACCCGCTTGAAGAAGGAGTCCGTCTCCCGCTTGGAGCGCACGCCGTAGACGATCTCGCAGCCGTCGTGGTAGGCGTCCACCATGGCCTCCATGGCGGTGATGTCGTCCTGACCGTCGCAGTCGATGGAGATCGTGATGTCCGCCCCCCGGTCCAGGGCCTCCATGAGCCCCGCCAGCACGGCGTTTTGGTGGCCCCGGTTGCGGCTCTGGGCGATGCCGAGGAAGTGCTCGTCCGAGGCGGCGAGCTCCTCGATGATCTCCCAGGTCCGGTCCCGGCTGCCATCGTTCACGAACAGGACCCGGCTGTCCGGGGATATCTTCCCCTTGTCCGCAAGGTCCCGCAGCTCCGCGAGAAACTGCGGCGCCGTGACGGGGAGGACCTCCTCCTCATTATAACAAGGGATGACCATCCACAGGACTGTATCCACGCCGACGCGCCTCCTTATGCCTTGATATCCACCATCATAGCATGTCCCGAAGAAACTTGCAAGAAACGGGTTTTTCCGCTTCCTTGCTTGACAACGGGCGGCGCAGAGGATATTCTACAAATAACGACGGGAAAGGAGGCACAGCCATGAACAAGCTCCGCAGCATCCTGGGGCATCGCTGGGTGCCCTATACCGTCGCCACCTGCTCGGCGGTCCTCCTGTACCTGATCTTCGCCCACATCCACGGGCTTCTCTCCGCCATCCAGGGCATTTTCAGCTTCATCGCGCCGGTCTTCTGGGGCGGGATCCTCGCCTACATCATCGACGCTCTCGTGGTGCTGTATGAGCGAGTGTTCTTCCGTCGGGCCAGACGTCCTCGGGCCGCCCGCCGTGTGGCCATCGTCCTCGCGGTGGTGACGATCCTCCTGCTGGTCACCCTGTTTCTCCTGGCCCTCATCCCCCAGCTCGTTACGAGCATCAGCGGCCTCATCGGAAACCTCAGCTACTACGCCGCCTCCCTGCGGCAGCTTCTGACCACCCTGGACCTGGAAATCGCAGGCTACACCGTGGACCTCTCTACCATCACGGAATACGGCGACCGCCTGGTGCAGAACCTTACCACCCTGGTGCAGGACAACATCGGCAGCATCATCAACACCTCCTACACCATCGGCAAGGGCTTCATAAACAGCCTCATCACCTTCATCCTGGCCATCTACTTCCTGCTGGACAAGGAACGCCTTCTCCACGTCGTGAAAACGCTGCTCCGGTCCCGGCTGACCGGACCCCGGTACGTCCGGGCCGCCAGCTTCCTGCGCCGCTGCAACCACATCCTCATCCGCTTCATCGTCTGCGACCTGCTGGACGCGCTGGTGGTGGGCATCGTGAACTTTCTGTTCATGCAGATCGCGGGTCTGCCCTACGCCATACTGCTGTCCGTGGTGGTGGGCGTGGCGAACCTCGTTCCCACCTTCGGCCCCATTGCCGGCGGCGTCGTCGGCGCGGTGATCCTGCTGCTGGTCCGGCCCCGGGGCGTTTTGATGTTCGTGATCTTCACCTTTATCCTCCAGACCATCGACGGATACATCCTCAAACCGAAGCTCTACGGCGACACCCTGGGCATCTCGTCCCTGTGGGTGCTGGCGGCCATCGTGGTGGGCGGGCGGATGTTCGGCACCGCCGGCGTCATCCTCGCCATCCCCTTTGCGGCCATCTCCGACTTCCTCTTCCGGGAGGCGCTGTGGCCCCGTCTGACCGCAAAACGCAAACCGGACAACGTACCGGCGGCGCCTCCGTCCCCAGAAAAAAAATAATTTTCATTTTGCTATTGACTTTTTCGATGCAACGAAGTAAAATATGATCAATCTAATATCGACCAAACCTATGATGAAGAGTAAGTAGCGGATCAAACGACCGTCACAGAGAGCGGCGTTAAGCTGAGAGCGCGGCACGGGAGTGATCCGGCGAATGGACTTCGGAGGGCAATCGGAAGGCGGGGCATCCCGCCCTATGTGCGACGGAGAAGGCACTCCGTTATCAAGGCCGCCGTGTGATAGCACGGAGCAAAGCGGGCGCATCGCGTCAAGCCGGGTGGCACCGCAGGAACTGGTTTACACAGCTTCCTGTCCCAGCATAATCTGTTGGGATAGGAAGCTTTTTTATTTACCAAATATTTCATTTCCAAAGGAGAAACCATCATGAGCCAGAACACCATCCCTTACAAAATCTATCTGTCCGAAGAAGAGATCCCCCAGGCCTGGTATAACGTCCGGGCAGACATGAAAACGAAGCCCGCGCCGCTGCTGAACCCCGGCACCGGCAAACCCCTCACCGCCGAGGAGATGAGCGGCATTTTTTGCGAGGAGCTCGTCGCCCAGGAGCTGGACAACGACACCGCCTTCATCCCCATTCCCCAGGAGATCCGGGACTTCTACAAGATGTACCGTCCCGCGCCGCTGGTCCGGGCCTACTGCCTGGAGGAGGCCCTGGGCACCCCGGCGAAGATCTACTACAAGTTCGAGGGCAACAACACCTCCGGCAGCCACAAGCTCAACTCCGCCATCGCCCAGGCGTACTACGCCAAAAAACAGGGCCTCAGGGGCGTCACCACCGAGACCGGCGCCGGTCAGTGGGGC
>CAYNZM010000038.1:0-18099 GCA_964401725.1 uncultured Oscillospiraceae bacterium | reverse complement strand
ATCGTGGACCGGGACTTCGACGACGACGAACCACTTCCCATCGGCTTCCCCTGCAAGAACACCCGCATCCTTATTCTGAACGACGAAAATCAGCCCGTGGGCCCGGAGGAGACCGGCGAGCTCTGCGTCCTGGGGACCTGCCTCTCCGGGGGGTACTACAATAACCCCGAGCAGACCCGGAAGGCCTTTGTCCAAAACCCGCTGAACACCGCCTTTGACGAGCGCATGTACCGCACCGGCGATCTCGCCCGCTGGAATGACCGGGGAGAAATCATGTTCCTGGGCCGGAAGGACTTCCAAATCAAGCACCAGGGCTGCTACCGCATCGAGCTGGGGGAGATCGAAACGGCGCTGCTCGCGGTGCCGAGCGTGTCCAACGGCTGCTGCCTCTTCGACGCGGAGAAGGACGAGATCGTCTGCGTCTACCTCGGCGGGGAGGACGAGCAGACCCTGGCAAAGCAGCTCAAAACAAAGCTCCCGAGCTACATGATGCCGAACCGGTACGTGCGTCTTGACCGGCTGCCCATGACCATCAACGACAAGATCGACCGCGTTACCCTCAAAAAGACCTGCATCGGCTGACAGGAAAGGAATATCCCCATGGAATACAGCGAACTCATCCGGCGGCAGCGGGTCTACTTCGCTTCCGGTGCGACCCGCTCCTATGACAGCCGCCTGGAAGCGCTGGAAAAGCTGTCCAGCGCGCTGAAGGAGTACGAGGACCGTCTGCTGGAGGCGCTGAAAGCAGACCTGAACAAGTCCGCTTACGAGGCATACCTGGTGGAGCTGAGCATCGTCCGGGGAGAGCTGAAGTATTTCCGCAAGCACCTCAAAGCCTGGATGAAGCCCCGCCGGGTCCGGGCCAATCCCGCCCTGGCTCCCAATCGGAGCTATATGGACCCGGAGCCCTACGGCGTGGTCCTCATCGTGACTCCCTGGAACTATCCCGTGAATTTGTCGCTGATGCCGCTGATCGGGGCGCTGGCGGCGGGAAACTGCGCCGTGATGAAAAACTCCGTCAAAGCGCCTCACACCGGCCAGGTCCTGCAGGAGATGATCGCCTCCGTGTTCCCGGAGGAGCAGGTCGCCATGGTGAACGCCTCCCGGGAGGAGTGCGGGGACATGCTGCGGCAGAAATGGGACTACATCTTTTTCACCGGCTCCCAGACGGGGGGCCGGGAGGTCATGGCTGCCGCGGCGGACAACCTCATCCCCGTGACCCTGGAGCTGGGGGGCAAAAATCCCGTCATCATCGACGAGACGGCAAATCTCCGCATCGCGGCCAAGCGCATCGCCTTCGGCAAGTGCATCAATGCTGGACAGACCTGCATCGCGCCGGATTACGCTCTGATCCACGCCTCCGTCCGGGACGCTTTCGTGGAGGAATACCGCCGGGCGCTGAAAAAATACTTTCCCAAGGGCGATAGGAGCGATATGGTCACCATCGTGAACGACGCCCATTTTCGGCGGATCACCGGGCTCATGGAGGGCCAAACTGCCGTCCTCGGCGGCGGCTCCGACCCGGCGCGTCGCTTCATTGAGCCGACGCTGCTTACAGATGTGGACCCGGCTTCCCCCATCATGCAGGAGGAGATATTCGGACCCGTCCTGCCGATGCTGACCTGGACGGATTTGGATTGGTGCATCGACTATATCCACACCAAGGAAAAGCCTCTTGCGCTGTATCTCTTCGCGGAGGACGACGCGGTGAAGGACCGGGTCCTTCAAACCTGTTCCTTCGGCGGAGGCTGCGTGAACGACACGCTCATCCATCTCTCCGCCTCGGAGCTGTCCTTCGGCGGCGTGGGAGCCTCCGGTATGGGCCGGTACCACGGCCGGGCCTCCTTTGACACCTTCTCCCATTACCGCGCCATCTGCGAGCGGGGAGCCTTCCCGGAGCAGAACTTCCGGCACTTCCCCTTTGGAAAAGTGAAGTATTTCTTCCTGCGCCGGTTCCTGTAAAACCATATACGAAAAGACCGCCGCGTCCTATGGGGACACGGCGGTCTTGCTGTGTGTATCAGTTCTTTCCGAAGAGGCGTCCGAAGAAGTCCGCAACGGATTCGAAGAAGCCGGAGACCTTCTGGCCGAAGGAGGTTGCCTTCTCGGCGTATTCCTGGACCGTCTCGGCGTAGCGCTGCACGGTGGCGACGCCGGACTTGAACTGCTCCACCTTTTCCGTCAGCTCGGAGATGGAAAGTCCCTCCATGCTGCGGCAGAGGTCGATGAGCTTCTGGATGTATTCGTCGCTGATGGTGTAGCCGTACTGGGCGGCGATGTTGATGATCTGGATGCGGAGCTCCTCGTCCGACATGTTCTTCGTCTCGTCGAGGATGAGCTTGAGCTCGTTCACGATGGCAACGGCGTCGGCCTGGGCGATCTGCTCGGCAAGCTGGTCGCTGTTTTCGGGGACGGGGATGCCCGCCTCCTCCAGGGCGTCGGCAAGCTCCGCCGTGATGACCAGCTCGTCCGCCGCGGCGGATTTCGCGTTTTCATCCAGCTTCTTGCCGGTGATGTCCTCGTAGGCCTTGTAGATGCCCGTCAGAGCGGCGGTGCCGGAGACGGCAAAGGGTGCGCCGACCTTGACCTCCGCGTCGTAGATGCCCGCGGTCATGAGGGCGGAGCGATACATGTCCTCCGTGCACCAGTTGATGTTGTTCGTGGAGACGGTGAGGCCGGAATTCTCGCCCAGGAGCTTGATATAGATGCAGGAGATGCTCTGGGTGCCGATGATGCTCTCGGAGACGATGCCCTCAAGGTAGCTGCGTTCCTCGGCGTTCGTAACGGTCAGCTCCGGCACGGAACCGCGCATGACGCCGAACTGGCCGTAGACATTGAGGATTTGGTCCTCGTTGAGGTTCGCGCCGATGACGACGCGCTCAGCTCCTTCGCTCACGGCCAGGACCGGGACGCTCAGGGCGAAGGCCATGGTCAGAATGAGCAGGATGGATAGTAGTTTTTTCATGGATAATTCCTCCTTTTGAGGCGGGGATGGGATGCTGGATCACACCTGGCCGAGCATCTGCGCGGCGGCGGAGGTGTCCTCCGCCCGCTGACGGCTCTCGTCGGCGTTGGCGCCGCGGGCCAGGACGTAGATCTTGATTTTCGGCTCCGTACCCGAGGGACGGATGACCACGTTCGTGTCGTTTTCCAGCTCGAAGTACAGAACGTTGGAGCCGGAAAGCTCCATATGCTCCACCACGCCGAGTCCCGGCACGGCGATGCTGCCGTCGCGGTAGTCCCGCATGCGAATCACCGGCTGTCCGGCAAGCTCCGCGGGGGGATTTTCCCGCAGGCCGGCCATGAGAGCCGCCATGCGCTCCGGACCGTCCACGCCTTCCATAAAGATATTGATGGTTTTTTCGGTGAACCAGCCGTATTTCTCGTACAGCGCGTCCACCGCGTCCAGCAGGGTCATGCCCTTTTCGAAGTAGTACGCAGCCATCTCCGCGATCATCATGCTGGCGGTGACGGCGTCCTTGTCCCGGACGTAGTCGCCCATCATGTAGCCGTAGCTCTCCTCGAAGGACATGATGTAGCGGTAGCTGCCCTCGGCGGCGTATTGGTTGATCTTTTCCGCCATGAATTTGAAGCCGGTGAAGGTCTCCTCATAGTGCACACCGTTTTTCTCGCAGATGACGCGGGTCATGGGCGTGGAGACGATGGTGGAGAGGATCGCGGGTCTCTCCGGCAGACGTCCGGTGCGGCGGCGGGCCTCGATGACGTAGTCCGACAGCAGGCAGCCCATCTGGTTGCCGGTGATGGTGTGGTACTCCCCGTCCTTGCCGAGGGCCATGACGCCCACGCGGTCGGAGTCCGGGTCCGTGCCGATGATGAGGACGCTGCCCACCTTCTTCGCCAAGTCCACCGCGAGATAAAAGCCCTCGGGGTTTTCCGGGTTGGGGCTTGCCACGGTGGGGAAATTCCCGTCGATGACCATCTGCTCCGGCACGGGGTGGATATGCTTGAGGCCCAGGCGGCGCAGTGCCTCGGGGACCAGCTTGTGTCCCGCGCCGTGGAAGGGGGTGTATACGATGGGGAAGCGGTCCGCCACAGCCTGTACGGGGGCCGGGTCGATGGCCTGTCCCATGACGTTTTCGAGGAAGGCCTCGTCCGTCTCCGCGCCGAGGTATTCGATGAAGCCCTTTTCCAGCGCTTCCTGGAAGGGAATGGTGGAGATGCCGGCAAAAATGTCGATCTCGCTCATGCGCTTGGCCACGTCGGCGGCGTGCTTGGGCGGGAGCTGGCCGCCGTCGGACCAGTAGACCTTATAGCCGTTGTAGGCGGCGGGGTTATGGCTCGCGGTGACGTTGATGCCCGCGGCGGCGCCGTAGTGCAGGACGGCAAAGCTCAGCTCCGGCGTGGGCCGGAGGGCGTCGAACAGACGCACGTGGATGCCGTTTGCCGCGCAGACGCAGGCGGCTTCCATGGCAAATTCCGGGCTGTTGTTCCGGCAGTCGTAGCAGATGACGACGCCTTTCTTTCGGGCTTCGCCCCCCTCCGCGACGATTAGCGCTGCGAAGGCCTGGGTGGCCCAGCGGATCACGTGGACATTCATGCGGTTCAGGCCAACGCCCATGGTGCCGCGCAGACCGGCGGTGCCGAATTCCAGCGGTCCGCGGAATCGGCTTTTGATCTCTTCGTCGTCGTCCCGGATGGCGTCCAGCTCCTGCCACTCCGCCTCGGAGAGGGCGGGACTGTCCAGCCAGCGTTCAAATTCCTTCCGATAGTCCGTCATCGTTGGGCTCTCCTTTCATGAGTTCCTGCGCCTCGGCAAGCTGAGTGCAGGGTACGTAGATGTCGACGCCGCTTCCGCTCATGCCGAGGATCAGCTCCCCGAAGGCTCCGTCGCCGGGCAGCCGGCGCAGACTGGGGATGCCAAAGGATTTCAGCATGTTCTGCAGCATCTCGGCTTCCATGTCCAGCGGTCCGCAGTGGGTGAGGAAAGCGGGCTCCACGGTCTCGCCCCGGTCATCGCGGGGCCAGGCTTTCAGCGTTTTGCCGTATTCACGGCGACCCCAGTTCTGCATAACGTGTCCTCGTTTCCTTCGTATTATTTATGATACTTCGCGCCGGCAAGGATCGTAAAGGCGCGATAGATCTGCTCGAGAAGCATGACCCGTGCCAGATGATGGGGGAAGGTCATGTCCGACATGGAAAGGCGGTAGTCCGCCAAACGCTTTACCGCCTGCGGCAGGCCCTCCGAGCCGCCGATGAGAAAGCAGACGCGGCTCTGGCCCTCCAGCATGCAGCGGTCCAGCTTCCGGGCAAGACCCGGGCTGTCGATCTTCTCGCCCTCGATGCACAGGGCGACGACGTACGCGCCCTTGGGGATGCGGGCGGCGATGTCGCCGGTCTCGGGAAGCTCGACGACCTCCGGCTGGCAGTAGGCTCCGAGGCGCTTTAGGTACTCCTCGCAGGCGGCGATGTAATGCTTTTCCTTCAGCCGTCCGAGGCACAGCACGGTCACACGCAGCATGGCAGGACCTCCACGGTGAGGCATCCGGCCTCCGGGGCGGCATAAACGGAAGCCTCCGTCTCCGCAAGGGCGTTCCGCACGGCCCGCAGAGCCACGGCGGGAGTGTTGTTCTCCCGGGAGAGATGCCCGAGGACGATGCGCCTCGTGCCGCTTTGGGCCAGCTCCAGCGCCAGCTCCGCGCAGGCGACGTTCGATAGATGCCCCCGGTCGGACAGGATGCGGCGTTTGAGAGAGGCGGGATACCGTCCCAGACGGAGCATGTCGATATCGTGGTTTGCCTCGATGAGGGCGATGTCCGCCCCGGAAAGATACCGGCGCATGGCTTCGGTGACGCAGCCGGTGTCCGTCGCCGCGGCGATGGTCATCCCCTCCGCCGTCACGCGATACCCGGCGCTTTGCGGGGTGTCGTGGGGCGTGGGGAAGGCCAGGACCTCGAAGGGTCCGAGGACGCAGGGCGTCTCCATGGGAAAGACGCCGAAGCGGTCTGCGTGCTCGGGAAGCTCGCGGCACAGGGCCGAAACGACGAGCTCCGGCGCGTAGACTGTCGCCGATGTTTTTCGGAGGAACACGCGCAGACCGGCAATGTGGTCCGCGTGCTCATGGGTGATGAGGATGGCAGTGAGGTCCGCCGGGCCCATCCCGATCTCGGCAAGACCCGCGGCGATGCGGCGGGCAGAGATGCCCGCGTCGATGAGGACGCCGTCGCCGCCGTGGCGGACGAGGCAGCAGTTTCCGGTGGAGCCGCTGGCGAATACGGTAAGGTCCAAGGTCAGCCCGCGATCCACGAGGGTACGGAGGTGGAAAGCTGATCCGGCTCGTCAACGCAGCGGATGTCCGCGCCCAGGGCCCGCAGTTTTCCGACGATGTCCTGATAGCCTCGCTCGATGTACTGGATGTCCTCCACATGGGTCACGCCCTCCGCGGCAAGTCCCGCGATGACGACGGCGGCTCCCGCGCGCAGATCGCACGCCTGCACCGTCGCGCCGGAGAGACGGTCCACCCCCTGGAAGAAGGCGGTGCGTCCGTCCACCTGGACCTGGGCTCCCATCTTGCGAAGCTCCTCCACGTATTTATAGCGGTTGTCCCAGACGCCCTCCGTCACGACGCTGAGGCCGGAGGCGCAGCAGAGGACCGCGCCGATCTGGGGCTGCATGTCCGTGGGGAAGCCGGGGTAGGGCATGGTTTTTACGTTGGTGTGGCGCAAAGCTCCCTCCCGATGGACGAGGACGTAGTCGTCCCCCTCCTCGATCTCCACGTTCATCTCCCGCAGCTTCGAGGAGATGCAGTCCAGGTGCTTCGGGATGACGTTTGTGATCTTTACGGAGCCGCCCGCGGCCGCCACGGCTGCCATGTAGGTGCCGGCCTCAATCTGGTCCGGGATGAGAGCGTAGGTGCCGCCGTGGAGCTGCTTTGCGCCGCGGATCTTGATGACGTCCGTTCCCGCGCCGCGCACGTCCGCGCCCATGGAGTTGAGGAAGTTCGCCAGGTCCACGATATGGGGCTCGCGTGCGACGTTTTCGATGACGGTGATGCCCTCCGCGGTGGCGGCGGCGATCATGACCTGGATGGTGGCGCCGACGGAGACCTTGTCGAGGTATACCTTCGCGCCGTGCAGACGGCCGGTTTTGGCCTTGGCCTGGATGAAGCCGCCCTCCACCCGGACATCCGCGCCGAGAGCCGTAAGGCCCTTGATGTGCTGGTCGATGGGCCGGACGCCGAAGTTGCAGCCGCCGGGCATGGTGCTGTAGGCGGCGCCAAAGCGGCCCAGCATCGCACCGATGAGGTAGTAGCTGGCCCGGATGCGGCGGGTAAGAGCCCAGATGTCCTCCGGGAGTCTGTCGATGCGCACGTCGGTGCAGTCGATCTCCACGGTGGAGGGATTTACGGTGCGGACCTCCGCGCCCATGTAGGTCAGGACCCGCAGGAGGGTGTCGGTGTCGCTGATCTGGGGAAGATTCTCCAGACGGCACACCCCTGGGACCATGATGGCGGCGGGGATGATGGCCACGGCGGCGTTTTTCGCGCCGGATATATCTACAGTACCGCGCAGCGGACGTCCGCCGCGAATGACGTATTGTTCCATAAACGACTCCCGGTGATGGATTACAGAGGGTGGGGGAAGCGCCAAAAAGGCACATTACCCCATGCTTGGGACATTATAGCATACTGCGCGTAGAAAATCAAATCCCCCGCAGCCGCGCCGAACGGAGTGCGCCGACGACGGTTTTCGCGTCGCTGATCTCGCCGGATTCCACCCGGTCTACCAGCTCCTCCAGCGGCACCCGGGCCACGTCGAGAAACTCGTTGGGGTCGGGATGGGCCTTCCCCTGGTGCAGTCCCTCCGCGAGATAGAGATACAGTGTCTCCGTGGAGAAGCCTGGGGAGGTGTATACCGCGCCGAGCTCCGTCCAGCGGTCGGCCTCGAGGCCGGTCTCCTCGCTCAGCTCGCGCTTTGCCGCCGGCAGCGGTTCCTCGCCGGGCTCCAGCTTCCCGGCGGGCAGCTCCCAGAGGTGGGCCTGGTAGGGATAGCGGAACTGCCGCACCATGGCGACGCGGCCGTCGTCGTCCAGGGCGGCGACGCACACGCCGCCGGGGTGGCGCACCACCTCCCGCATGGTGATCTGGTCGTTGGGCAGACGGATCATGTCGGTCTCCACGTCCACGATGATGCCGTGGTAGGCGTTCACGCGGCGGAGTTTTTTCTCGGTGTAGTCCATGGATGTCCTCGCAATATTATGTAAAGTTATGCTCTCCCGGTCAGTATACCACGTCCGCGGCGGAATTACCACATTTTTATCCTATGCGGCGGCGGGGATTGTGTTCTATAATCGAAGGAGAACTTTATCGGAGGGATGCGGGATGCAAGTGATGGAGACGACGGACCGGGCGGTTGTGATCTGGTTTGCGGAGAAGGAGACGCCCTCCCGCTGGGGTGTGGCGTCGCTGGTGCGGGGCGTTCTGCGCCGCTCCGGGCTGGCTCCCTGGCCGGGGATAAGAGCGGAGTTTTTTGTTCGTCGGGGCGAGTCGCTGCTCATCGCCCGTCCCGCGCCGTTTCGACGGCCCGGTCGCCGTCGTCGTCCGGCGGGGGGAGGGGGACGGTTCTTTCGACAGGAATAGATTGCGAAATCGAGAGATATGGTGTATAATGCCGTCAGAGGAAAGCATTTCCTCATCCCACGGACCGAGGTGAGACCCACATGCCCAAGAGCAAAGGCACAAAACCCATCGCCCAAAACCGCAAAGCCCTCCACGACTATTTCGTCCTGGACCGCTTCGAGGCCGGCATAGAGCTCACGGGCACGGAGGTCAAATCCATCCGCGCCGGCACCCTGAACCTCAAGGACTGCTACGCCCGGGTGAAGGACGGAGAGCTCTGGGTCCGGGGCATGCACATCAGCCCCTACAAGCAGGGCAGCTACTTCAACGCCGACCCCGACCGGGACCGCCGTCTGCTGATGCACAAGCGGGAGATCACCCGCCTGGGTTCTCGGGTCCAGCAGGAGGGCCTGGCTCTCGTACCGCTGTCGCTATATTTTAAGGACAGCTACGTAAAAGTCGAGCTGGGTCTCTGCAAGGGGAAAAAACTCTACGACAAGCGCAGCGACGCCGCGGAAAAATCCGCCCGCCGCGAGATCGACCGCAAACTGAAGGAGGCAAACGCATGAAAAACCCCCTCGTCACCATCCAAATGTTCGACGGCGGCGTCATCAAAGCCGAGCTCTACCCCGACATCGCGCCGAACAGCGTCAACAACTTCGTGTCCCTCGTGGAAAAGGGCTTCTACAACGGCCTCATTTTCCACCGCGTCATCCCCGGCTTCATGATCCAGGGCGGATGCCCCAACGGCAACGGCATGGGCGGTCCGGGCTATGAGATCCCCGGCGAGTTTGCCGCGAACGGCTTCGAGAACGACCTCCGCCACACCCGCAGCGTCCTCTCCATGGCCCGGGCCATGGACCCCAACTCCGCCGGCAGCCAGTTTTTCATCATGCACGAAGACGCACCCCACCTGGACGGCCAGTACGCCGCCTTCGGCCGGGTCATCGAGGGCATGGACGTGGTGGACCGCATCGCCGCCACCAAGACCGGCTGGGGCGACAAACCCCTCACGCCGCAGGTCATGCAGAAGGTGACCGTGGACACCCAGGGCGTGGAGTATCCCGCGCCGAAGACATCCCGATAACAAACAGCTTGCCCCGGTCCATATCTCCGGGCCGGGGCCGCGTTCTCAGCATCTCGCGGGGCTGCAATGGTTTCGACGGGGGCGTGGGGGCGGAATAAGCGGGCGGATGCCCCGATCATCCATAAAAGCGGGAACCTTTTAAAAATTAACTGAGAACGATAATCTCTATCTGGCCGCCGCTTAAGGCAGGCCCGTCCAGCCCGGGAGCGCTGCGGCCCGGGGCCTGGGCGTCGATCAGCAGCGTCCGTGCGTGCGCAAAGCTTTGAGCGCACCATGCATCATGAAGCTACCTGACCCGAACCGCGTGACGGCTTGCGCCGGGAAGGGGAAACGCGCGTAAGCGCAGCATAACCGTCTGCGCCCGGAGAAAGTTACGCTGAAATGCTTTCGGACAGGGGTTCGATCCCCCTCAGCTCCACCAAAAGTCCTTACTCGAACCCTTGGCTAAAAGCAAGGTGCCGGGCGAGGGCTTTTTTATTCGGTAGATCGATGGCTCCTCTGGCTTTTCGCTGGGGCGTTTGCGTCGATCAAAAGGGGCGATTATGCCGTAATGTTCCGGGGTTCTTTTCTTTTTTGGGAAACGAAAACTGCTTTTTTGCGTAAACTTTCCCTTATGCGGGGGGCGGCGGGTTAGCATATGTGTGATAAACAAAGATTGGTGGCACATACTACCATCTTTGTTATGCTAGATTTTTCATCTGCTGGGGAGTATAATTAAGTATCAGCTGCGGCAATCAGGTAAAAAAATATTTGCAATACAGGAGACCGATAATTATGGCCTTTGACTACAAAAAGGAATACAAAGATTTCTATATGCCAAAGAACAAGCCAAGTATCATCAATGTTCCGAGCATGAATTTCATAGCTGTACGCGGTCAGGGTGATCCGAATGCGGAGGACGGAGAATATAAACAGTCAATCGGTCTACTCTATGGAATTGCCTTCACTATTAAGATGAGTAAAAAAGGCGATCATCAGATCGAGGGGTACTTCGATTATGTTGTACCGCCGCTGGAAGGCTTCTGGTGGCAGGAAGGCGTAGATGGTATCGATTATGCCCATAAGGAAAACTTTAAATGGATATCGGCCATCCGGCTTCCTGATTTTGTAATAAAAGAAGATTTTGATTGGGCAATCGAGGAGGCGACAAAGAAAAAGAAAGCCGACTTTTCTAAAGTTGAATTCCTAACCTACGATGAAGGTTTATGTGTTCAGTGTATGCATATTGGTTCCTACGACGATGAGCCTGCGACCGTAGAATTAATGCACGACTTTATGAGCAAGCAAGGATATGCTTTGGATATCACAGATCAGCGGATGCACCATGAGATCTATCTGAGTGATGCCAGAAAAGTTGCCCCGGAAAAGTTAAAAACAGTAATCCGACATCCAATATGGGAGGGAAAAGGCATCAACAAAGGAGTATCTCAATTTTATACTTGAACAACCCTCAGAATTGGACGATATCACCTATCGGGCGATGATGGGAGAATACATTATCTACTATGGCGGCAAGATAGTCGGCGGTATTTACGACGATCGCTTCCTAGTGAAGCCTACGAGGTCGGCTGTAGCTATTCCTCGAAGAGCGGAGTGGAGAAGTACCGCTCGGCGGTGTCGGGCAGGACGGTGACCACCGTCTTTCCGGGACCGAGCTTTTTTGCGAGCTTAATGGCGGCAGCCACGTTCGTGCCGCTGGAGATGCCCACCATGAGACCCTCCTCCCGGGCGAGGCGTTTGGCTGTTTCGATGGCCTCCTCGTCGGTGACGACGTAGATGTCATCGTATATCTCCCGGTTCAAAATCGCGGGGATCAGCCCGTCGCCGATGCCCATTTGGATGTGTGTCCCGATGGTTCCGCCGGCGAGGATCGCGGCGTTTTCCGGCTCCACGGCCCAAATCTCGATGTCGGGGTATTGGGCCTTCAGCACCTCGCCGATGCCCGTGATGGTGCCGCCGGTGCCGATGCCGGAGCAGAAGCCGTGGATGGGTCCGGCGACCTGGTGCATGATTTCGAGGGCCGTGTGCTTTTTGTGGGCCAGGGTGTTGTCCGGGTTCTCGAACTGCTGCGGCACGAATACCCGCGGGTCTTTTTCCTTCATGCGCAGGGCGGTCTGCAGGCACTCGCCGATGCAGGCGCCGATGTCTCCGGCATCATGGATGAGCCGGACCTCCGCGCCATAGTGACGAACGAGCTTTCGGCGTTCCTCGCTGACGGAATCCGGCATGATGATGATGGTGCGGTAGCCCCGCACCGCGCCGACCAGCGCGAGGCCGATGCCTTGGTTGCCGCTGGTGGGTTCCACGATGATGGTGTCGGGATGGATCCGCCCGGCCTTCTCCGCCTGGCGGATCATGTTCAAAGCGGTACGGGTCTTGATGGAGCCGCCGACGTTCAGCGCTTCCAGCTTCACGAGAATCTCCGCGCTGTCCGGCAGGGGCATGCGGGAAAGGCGGATGAGCGGGGTGTGGCCGACGGCGTCCAGGATGTTTTTATATACCATGCGAGTTCTCCCATGCGTTCGGAATGGCCCAATGGCCGACGCAAGGGCTATCGTACCACGTCGCCCTCGGGCTGTCAAATGCCATTGCCTCCGGCTTTCCGGAGGTTACGGCGAATAAATGGCAAAAAAGTGAAAAATCCTCTTGCATTTTGCGGTGGACTGTGGTAAGATACTCAAGCTGATAACGCAACGACCGGGTGTGGCGAAGTTTGGTATCGCGCCTGAATGGGGTTCAGGAGGCCGCTGGTTCAAGTCCAGTCACTCGGACCAAACAAGAGGCAGTACCGCATGGTGCTTCCTCTTTTTTTGTTGCATTGTCCTGAACCAGCGGCCTCCACCATCTAATCCGCCGCACGGCCGTGCGGGCGCACAGCGCCGAAGCACGGCCGCTGGTTCAAGTCCAGTCACTCGGACCATACAAAAAAGCCTGCAATCACAAGGGATTGCAGGCTTTTTCCATGTCTGTTTTCCGGGCCGATGGGGTCATGATGCTCAAAAATTACCCCATGGCGTACCCTAGGGCGATCCCTGTATAGCTCGACAGAAATTTGTATGTGCCGCCGTCGGTTTCCGACGACAATCCGCCAAGAAGCACAAGGTTCTTATCCTGAATGATGGTATGGCGGCATTCGATTTTATTTGTGAGCGCAGATGTCGAAGTATTCCTCCAGGAACTTTTCCAGCTTCTTCATGGTTTTCGCCTCCTTTTTTCTCTCTGGATTTACTATAGCACCAGCGAGTAAAATAGTGAAATACTATGATAATTATGTTAATTATATTATTTTTATATAATAAAACCGGCCCCGGACCATAGGACACTTTCCATGGAGCGGGGACGGCTGACAATATGTGGTGCTTGTTATGTTATAGATTGGTATAGCCCTCCAGAAATCTATCCACCACCCGGGCGCAGGAACGGCCTTCCGCAATAGCCCAGACCACCAGGGAGGCACCCCGCCGCAGATCGCCGCAGGCAAAGACCTTTGGTTCCGATGTGCGAAAATTGTTGTCTCCCAGCCGACCGTGTTCATCAAGTGAAAGACCGAAAGCCTCTGCTGAGGAGGGTTCCGCGCCGGAAAAGCCGGTGGCTATAAGAAGCATCTGCGTGGGAAGCTCACGCTCTTCGCTGCCCGATCTTGCAACGACCGCCCGCAGGAGACCGTTTTCATCGGAAAGCAGCTCCTTAACCGTTATCTCGTACAGGCGTGGGTCATGTCCGAAGACCGCAGCGGCCTCCACCTGCCCATAGTCTGTCTTTTCGTTTTGGGATCGGTATGGCCACACACGGGATGTTCCGGTAGGTTTCGGCTTCCGCACAAGCTGTGTGACCGAGGCCGCACCCTGCCGCAGCGCTGTGGCAACGCAGTCCGTGGCGGTGTCGCCGTTTCCCACGACGATCACATGTTTCTCCCTGGCGCTGTAGGCGCTTTCTGTCCCGGCAAGCACGGCTTTCGTTGCGGCGGTCAGGTAATCCAGCGCAGGGAGGACGCCGGGCATCTGCTCATTATCAATGCTCAGCGGCCGGGGCTGCCTTGCGCCGCAGGCCAGGATCACAGCGTTAAATTCCGCTTTCAGGGCCTCGCCCGTTATGTCCTGTCCGACCGACCTGCCGCAGATGAATTCGATCCCCTCGGCGGTCATCCGTTCGATCCGGCGGGAGATTACTGATTTGTCCAGCTTCATGTTCGGGATGCCGTACATGAGAAGCCCCCCAGGGCGATCATCCCGCTCGAAGACGGTGACGCTATGACCTCGAGCGTTCAACTGATCCGCGGCGGCAAGCCCTGCCGGGCCGGAGCCCACGATGGCGACCCGCTTTCCCGTGCTGACGGCAGGCGGCGCGGGCACCATGAGCCCTTCCGCCCAGGCGGTTTCAATGATAGAGAGTTCGTTGTCACGTATAGTGACAGACTCGCCGTCCAGCCCGCAGACGCAGGCGTTCTCACACAGGGCGGGGCAGACCCGGCCCGTGAATTCCGGGAAGTTGTTGGTTTTCAGAAGCCGGGACAGGGCGTGGCCCACGTTCCCGGAATACACCTCGTCGTTCCACTCCGGGATGAGGTTGTGCAGCGGACAGCCGTATTCCGACTGGCAGAAGGGCACGCCGCAGTTCATGCAGCGTCCGCCCTGCTCCCGGCGCTGCGCCTTGGACAGCTCGCCGTGAAATTCTTCGAAGCCGGAAAGCCGCTTGTCCGGTGATTCGATCGGACGAACCTGCCTCGAGAATTCTAAAAATCCGGTAGGTTTTCCCATGGTTCACGCCTCCCCTCTTTGCATTTCATTGAAAGCCTCCAGCTCCGCCTGTTCCCGGGACACGCCCCGCTCCTCCAGCCGCCCGATGGCGGCCAGCATCCGGCTGTAATCGTTCGGCGCGATCTTTTTGAACAGCGGCAGCATCTCCTCCCAGTTTTCGAGGATCGTTCGCCCCCGGGGAGAGCCGGTTTCCGCCACGTGCCTTTCGATCATGCTGCGCAGCTCTGCCGCATCGAATTTCGACGTGACGGCGGTCATGGTCACGAGCTCCTTGTTGAGGCGAAGATACAGCTCGTGCCGCTCGTCCAGCACATAGGCCACGCCGCCGGACATGCCCGCGGCGAAGTTCTTGCCGGTCTCCCCCAGCACCACTGCCACGCCGCCGGTCATATATTCGCAGCCGTGATCGCCTACGCCCTCCACCACGGCCTTCGCCCCGGAGTTGCGGACGCAGAAGCGCTCGCCAGCCACACCGTTTATGTACGCCTCGCCGGAGGTGGCGCCGTAGAGGGCCACATTTCCGACGATGATGTTTTCCCCCGGATTGATGGCGCTGCCCTCCGGCGGACGGACCACCAGCTTGCCGCCGGAGAGGCCTTTGCCGAAGTAGTCGTTGGAGTCCCCGGTGAGGCGAATCGTCATGCCTTTGGGGATGAACGCGCCGAAGGACTGCCCGCCGCCGCCGACGGCCTCCACCGTTACGGTGTCGTCCGCGAGAGCGCCGCGCTGGCGGGTGATCTCGGAGCCCAGGATCGTGCCGAAGGTGCGGTCCACGCTGGAAACTTCCAGCCGGATTGTTTTCGGCTTGCCGCCCCGGATCGTCTTCTGGAACGCCGGCAGCAGCACCCTCATATCGGCGGTCTGATCCAGCCGGAAGTCGTACGCCGCTTCCGGCTCAAAATGGACGGGTCGGTCGCCGCCGTCCTCCAGGATTGTATCCAGCAGCACCGTGCCGAGCCGCGGCCCGGAGACGTTTTCCCGCCGCCGCAGCAGCGACCGCCGACCTACCAGCTCCTCCACCGTGCGGACGCCGAGCTTTGCCATGATCTGCCGCAGCTCCTCCGCCACGAAGAACATGAAGTTCATGACGTGCTCGGGCTTTCCCCGGAAGCGGCAGCGGAGGTCTGGGTTCTGGGTAGCCACGCCCACGGGACAGGTGTCCAGGTTGCAGACACGCATCATGAGGCATCCCATGGAAATGAGCGGCGCGGTGGCAAAGCCGAATTCCTCCGCGCCGAGAATCGCGGCAATGGCCACATCCCGCCCGGTGAGGAGCTTGCCGTCCGTCTCCAGGATGACCCGCTCCCGCAGGCCGTTTTCGATGAGGGTCCGGTGGGCTTCGGAAAGACCCAGCTCCCAGGGCAGACCCGCGTTGTGGATGGAGTTGCGCGGCGCCGCGCCCGTGCCGCCGTCGTACCCGGAGATCAGCACTACCTGGGCCCCGGCCTTGGCCACGCCGGAGGCGATGGTGCCGACGCCGGCCTCGGAGACGAGCTTCACGGAGATGCGGGCGTCCCGGTTGGCGTTTTTCAGGTCGTAGATGAGCTGCGCCAGATCCTCGATGGAGTAGATGTCGTGGTGGGGCGGGGGACTGATGAGGCTGACGCCGGGGGTGGAATACCGGGTCCGGGCGATCCAGGGATAGACCTTTTTGCCGGGCAGATGTCCGCCCTCGCCGGGCTTTGCGCCCTGGGCCATCTTGATCTGGATCTCCTTGGCGGAGCAGAGGTACTCGCTGGTGACGCCGAAGCGGCCGGAGGCCACCTGCTTGATGGCGCTGTTTTTCTCCGTGCCCAGGCGCTCGGGCATCTCGCCGCCCTCGCCGGAGTTCGATTTTCCCCCCAGCCGGTTCATGGCGACGGCGAGGCACTCATGCGCCTCCTGCGAGATAGACCCGTAGGACATCGCGCCTGTCTTAAAGCGCTTCACAATGCTGGAAGCAGGCTCCACCTCCTCCAGGGGGATGCCGCCGTCCTCCGGGAAGCGGAAATCCAGCAAACCGCGCAGCGTCTGAGGTGCTCGTTCCTCGTTTATGCGGCGGGAGTAGGCGAGAAACTTCTCAAAATTTCCCTCCCGAACGGCCTCCTGGAGCGTGACGATGGTCCTGGCGTCAAAGAGATGCCGTTCCGTCCGGTCGCCCTCCCGCAGCTTGTGGAAGCCCACGCTGTCGAGGCTCGTGTCCACGCCGAAGCCCAGGGGGTCGAAGGCCTGGCTGTGGTGATATTCCACCGCCGCGCCGATCTCCTCCGGCCCGATGCCGCCCACGCGGCTGACCGTGTGGGTGAAATACTTGTCGATCACGTCCTGCCGGATGCCCACCGCCTCGAAGATCTGGGCGGACTGGTAGGACTGGATGGTAGATACGCCCATCTTGGAGGCGATCTTCACGATGCCGTGGAGGATGGCGCTGTTGTAGTCGTCGATGGCGGTGTGGGCATCCTTGTCGAGAAGACCCAGCTCCACGCACTCCTCGATGCACTCGTGGGCGAGGTACGGGCAGATGGCCCGGGCGCCGTAGCCCAGCAGCAGGGCGAAGTGGTGCACGTCCCGGGGTTCCGCGCTCTCCAGGATAATGGATACCGCCGTGCGTTTTTTCGTGCGGATGAGGTACTGCTCCATGGCAGATACGGCGAGGATCGACGGAATCGCCACATGGTTTTCGTCCACGCCCCGGTCCGAGAGGATGACGATGTTCGCCCCCTGCTTATAGGCCTTGTCGCAGGCGATGAACAGCCGCTCCACCGCCCGTTCCAGGGGCGTGTTCTTGTAATACAGGAGGGAGACTGTCTCCACATGGAAGCCCTTCCGCTTCATGGCCTGGATCTTCATGAGGTCCATGCGGGTGAGAATGGGGTTATTGATCTGCAGGACACGGCAGTTCTCGGCAGTTTCCTCCAGGAGATTTCCGTCACGCCCCACATAGACCGTGGTGTCGGTGACGCACTCCTCCCGGATGGCGTCGATGGGCGGGTTCGTCACCTGGGCAAACTGCTGCTTGAAGTAATCAAACAGCGGCGGATACCGCTGGGAGAGAACTGCCAGCGGCACATCCGAGCCCATGGCCGCCGTGGCCTCCTGTCCGGTGCGGGCCATGGGGAGGATGGCGTCCTTCACCTGCTCGTGGGTGTAGCCGAAGGCGCGGTAGAGCCGGTCCCGCATCTCCTGAGTGTGGGTGGTTATCTGAGCGTTTGGAATAGGCAGTTCTGAGAGCTGCACCAGGTTCCCGTCCAACCACTCGCCGTAGGGCTGCCGGGAGGCGTACCATTCTTTGATTTCCTCATCCTCCAGCAGTTTACCCCGCTTCGTGTCGATGAGAAGCATCTTTCCCGGGCGGAGCCGATCCTTTTTGATGATGTGCGCCTCGTCCACGTCCAAAACGCCAACCTCGGAGGAGAGGATCAGACGATCATCGTCCGTGAGATAGTACCGGGAGGGGCGCAGGCCATTGCGGTCCAGCACCGCGCCGACGAGCTCGCCGTCCGAAAACAGGATCGACGCCGGACCGTCCCAGGGCTCCATCATGGTGGCGTAATAGCGGTAGAAGTCCCGCTTTTTCCGGTCCATGGCCTTGTCGTTCTTCCAGGGCTCCGGGATGCACAGCATCATGGCCAGGGGCAGCTCCACGCCGTTCATGACGAGGAATTCGATGGTATTGTCCAGCATCGCGGAGTCGGAGCCGG
>CAYNZM010000037.1:0-18396 GCA_964401725.1 uncultured Oscillospiraceae bacterium | reverse complement strand
GCGTCAACCTGAAGCAGGGCTACAACGGCGATCTGACCTCCAAGCAGGCCGGTTCCGTCGGCGGCCAGATGGTCAAGAAGATGATCGAGGCCTACGAAAACGGCATGAAGTAAGAACCTTCTCCGTTAGAACGGCGCGGCAGAAATGTCGCGTCGTTTTTTTAACGAGCTTACAGGAATTTTACTTGACCTTCGCAAATTGCGTGCTATAATTTTAATGTTATGTTACGCGTACCGGAATTAAAAACCACAGAAATCCCCAAAAAGCCTATAGAAACAGAACATATTCGGAGGGTCCAGTCATGGATTTCAGGCTCTCAAAGGAACAGCAGATGCTGCGGGCCATGTACCGCGAATTCTGCGAGACGGAAGTAAAACCCCTCGCTGCGGAGGTGGACGAAAACGAGTTCTTCCCCTGGGAGACCGTGAAAAAGATGGGCGAGCTCGGGCTCATGGGGGTGTATCTCCCCCGGGAGTACGGCGGCGGCGGCGCAGATGTGCTCAGCTACGCCATGTTCGTGGAGGAGCTGGCGAAGGTCTGCGGGACCACCTCCATCATCGTAAGCTCCCACACCTCCCTGTGCTGCGCGCCGATTTTTGAGTTCGGCACGGAGGAACAGAAGCGGAAGTACCTCCCCGACCTGCTCACGGGGCGGACTGTCGGCGCCTTCGGCCTGACGGAGCCCTCCGCGGGTACCGATGCCTCGGCTCTCGAGACCACCGCAGTCCTGGAGGGCGATCACTATGTGCTGAACGGCTCCAAGATCTTCATCACGAACGGCAGCGTCTCCGGCACGTACATCATCTTCGCCGCCACGGATCGGTCCCTGGGACATCGGGGCATCTCGGCTTTCATCGTGGAGAGGGACTTCCCCGGGTTCTCCGTGGGCCGGGAGGAGAAGAAAATGGGCATCCGCGGTTCCTCCACGGCGGAGCTGGTCATGCAGGACTGCGTCGTGCCGAAGGAGAATCTTCTCGGCCGGGAAGGCCGGGGCTTCAAGATCGCCCTGCACACCCTGGACGGCGGGCGCATCGGCGTGGCCTCCCAGGCCCTTGGTCTCGGGGAAGGTGCCATCGACGAGGCGGTGGCCTACGTGAAGGAGCGCATGCAGTTCGGCAAGCGCATCAGCCAGTTCCAGTGGACCCAGTTCCAGCTGGCGGACATGGGCACGAAGATGCAGGCGGCGCAGTATCTCGTCTATGCCGCGGCCTGCGCCAAGCAGAACGGCGAAAACCACAGCCAGCAGGCCGCCATGGCGAAGCTCTTCGCCTCGGAGGCCGCCAGCGACGTGACCCGCCGGTGCGTCCAGCTTCTCGGCGGCTACGGCTTCACCCGGGAGTATCCTCTCGAGCGCATGATGCGCGACGCGAAGATCACCGAAATCTACGAAGGTACCAGCGAAGCCCAGCGCATGGTCATCGCGAAGAACATGGGCGTTACCTAAGGAGGGACAGGCTATGAAGATCATCGTTTGCGTAAAGCAGGTCCCCGACACCTCCGGGAAGGTCTCCGTCAAGGAAGACGGCACCCTGGACCGGTCCTCCATGCCCGTCATCACGAACCACGACGACAAGACCGCTATCGAGGCCGCTCTGCAGCTCAAGGACCGGTACGGCTGCAAGGTGGTGGTCGTCACCATGGGTCCCGCCGCGGCAGAGAGCATGCTCCGGGACCTCCTCGCCATGGGCGCGGACGAGGCGTATCTCGTCTCGGACCGGGCCTTCGGCGGCTCGGACACCTTTGCCACGAGCCAGATCGTCGCCGCGGCGGTGCATCGCATCGGCGTGGAGAAGGATGACATCATCCTCTGCGGACGGCAGGCCATCGACGGCGACACCGCGCAGGTTGGTCCGCAGATCGCGGAAAAACTGGGTCTGCCCCAGATCACCTACGCCGCGTCCATCGCGCTGGCTGACGGGAAGGTCGTCGTCCGCCGGATGCTGGAGGACGGTTACATGACCATCCGGGCCGGCACACCCTGCCTCATCACCTGCGTGAAGGAGCTGGGCACCCCCCGCTACCCCTCTGTCATGGGCATCATGGACTGCTTCTCGAAGCCCATCACCGTCCTTACCTACGAGGACCTGAAGGACGAACCCCTCATTGAGGCGGACACCATCGGCCTCAAAGGCTCCCCCACGAACATCGCCAAGTCCTTCACCCCGCCTCTCAAGGGCGAGGGCGTCATGCTCGACGGCGCGGACAGGAACACCGTCGCGGACCTCGTCGCCCGCCTCGGCGCGAAGCACGTCATATGAGGAGGACGGCGGATATGAGCGAATTTCATTTTGAAAACACGAACCCCGCCGATTTCCACGGCGTATGGGTCTATTGCGAGCAGCGGCAAGGCCAGCTCATGAGCACGGACCTGGAGCTCATCAGCGAGGGCCGGAAGCTGGCGGACGAGCTGCACACGGAGCTCTGCGGCGTACTGCTGGGAGAGAATGTGGCGGACCTGGCCCCAGAGCTTGGCGGCTACGGCGCGGACAAAATCTACCTCTGCGAGTCCCCCCTGCTCCGGGACTACGCCACCGACGCCCACGCGAAGCTCGTGTGCGATCTCGTGGCGGCGTATAAGCCCGAGGTCCTGCTCTTCGGGGCCACGAACATCGGCCGGGACCTGGCTCCCCGCTGCGCCGCCCGGCTGCACACCGGCCTCTGCGCGGACTGCACCCATCTCGACGTGGATGTGGCGAGCTATGTGGAGTTTCTCCGAGGCAATTCCACCCTGGACGACAAGGGTATCGGCGCGGAGACCCTGCACAAAAAATTCGAGACGGACCTCAAGATGACCCGCCCGGCCTTCGGCGGGCATCTGATGGCTACCATCGTGTGCCCCCGGTTCCGTCCCGCCATGGCGACGGTCCGGCCCGGCGTCATGCAGCGAGCTCCCTTCGACGAGGCGAAGGCGGCGGCGGCAGAGGTGATCCGCCCGGCCTTTTCCCTCACGGAGGCCGACGTGGAGACGGAGGTCGTGGAGGTGGTGAAGGCCGCCCGGGAGATGGTCGATCTTCTCGGCGCGGACGTGATCGTCTCCGTGGGCCGGGGCATCGGCGCGGACATCGAGCGCGGCATTGCCCTGGGCCAGGAACTGGCGGATGTGCTGGGCGGCGTTCTGGGCGGCAGCCGCGTCGCCATTGACTCCGGCTGGCTCTCCGCGGACCACCAGGTCGGCCAGACGGGCAAGACCGTGCATCCGAAGCTCTACATTGCCCTGGGCATCTCCGGCGCTATCCAGCACAAGGCCGGCATGCAGGACTCCGGCTGCATCATTGCCGTGAACAAAAATCCCCAGGCGCCGATCTTCGAGATCGCGGACTACGGCATCACCGGGGACCTCTTCAAGGTCGTCCCCCTGATGATCGAGCAGCTCCGGGCCGCGAAAGAGGCCAAGGCCAGCGTAGCCCGCAGCTGACACAAATCTGACACAGATATAGTTTGACCCTCCCGATGGGCATCGGGAGGGTCGGTTTTTATTCCCAGAACAATTCGTCGAGGGTCTTGTCCAGCGCCCGGCAAATGGCGATGCAGAGGTTGATCGTAGGATTGTAGTCGCCCTTTTCGATGGCGCTGATCGTCTGCCGGGATACGCCGCACAGGGCCGCAAGCTGCTCCTGGGACAGGTCCTTCGCCGCCCGGGCGGATTTCAGCTTCAGGTTCTTCATTCGTCGTCCTCCTCCCGCGCGGGCTTCCGCACGAGCAGCGCCAGGAAGATCGCAAGAAAGGCCGCCGCCATGACAAGAGCGTTGCAGCTGGAGAAGGTCGGCACGCCGTCCTGCAGGATGGAGCCGTCCACGATTTGAACGACCGTCACGACGCCGTCCGTCAATACAATGACCGCGCACAGACCGAGATAATACGTCCCATTCTCGCCGATGTGAAAAAACACATCCTTCCGAATGCAGAACACCGCGAAGGTCACAAGGCCGATCATGAGCGCCACATACAGCGCCAGTGTCGCCGAGGCAGGCGGCACAACGCCCATCTCCAGCAAGAGGATCGCCAGCGCCCCCGCGATGATCGTCGCATGGAAGCCCTTTTTATTGCCCTCGGCACGGAGTATGAGCTGCCTCTCGTCGAATTTTTTCTCGCCGCGTTCTTTCTCCTCCTTCCGAAGGATATACACCACCACGGCGATAACCGCAACGAGAACCACCCCCGCAAAAACATCGAAAAACTTACTCGTATCCATAAACGATCCTCCTTCGGTCCGATCTCTTGAGCGACCCCTTGTAATGCCCAACCGGTTTTTGTTCCCTTTGTGATGCCATGGTACACCCTCAAGCGCATTTTGTCAAGTATATTTTACATATTGGTATAAAAATTTGGCTCTCCCGATAGAGGGTGAGCCAAATTCGATCAGTATTCGAGCTTGAGCTTTGTGCGGAGGATGCCCGCTTCCGGGATGGGGAGCTTTCCGCAGATGCGTCCCCATAGGAGAAACAGCACGCCGAAGCCCGCCACGGCAAAGAGGATGAACCGCACCAGGGGCCAGCCGTCCCACGCGAGGCCCAGGACGAGGTTCACCCCGGCGAGAGCCAGCGCGCCGACCAGGAGCCAGCGGCGGTTTTTCTTTTTGAGCAGCTCCTTTACGCTGCGGTTCGGGAACACGAGTTTATACACCGCGCAGAACACGCCGAGAAGCACCGCGGCCTGCAGAAGAAAGCTCGCGATCGCCCCCCACACGGGAGACAGGGCGGAGAGAAGCCCGGTGCCGATGGCGACGGGGATCGCCCCCAGCAGCCACAGCGGCATCAGCAGCAGGGTCTTCACCACCGCGGGCAGACGCAGGAGCCTCGCCCGGAGGGTGTCGGTGCGGCTGAGCTCTTCGGGCTCGGTGTATTCGATCTCCGCCTCGCCCAGGTCCCCGGGCTGCATCGTCCGGGTATGGGCCTCCAGCCAGGCCTGGTCGTGGGTGAGCTCCTCCGGCGTGAAGGCAAGGTTCGTCGCCACGCTGGCTACGGCGACCGTCACGGCGACGCCGGCAGCGATTTTTTTGTTCATGGTGTCGCCTCCTCTCGGTCAGCGCATACGTTCACGACTGCATTCTACCACAATTCTCCGCCCAAGAAAACAACAAATCGTAACCTTTTGGGAGGAAAATTATTATGTAAACAAAATCATGCCCTTTCCAGGTCCCGGAGCATGATGTCCCGGACCCGCCGGCTGACGTCCGCGGTGGGGCCTTGAATCTCCTCCGGCGGCAGCACCGCGCACACCCGCAGCGTGATCTCCGTGGGCTTCCGGGGCCAGTTTTTGCGGATGTTCTCGGAGCCGCGGACGGTCATGACGACCAGCGGGGCGTTTGCCTTCTGGGCGATCTTGAAAACGCCGTTGTGGAAGGGCAAAAGACCCTCCTCGGGATGGCGGTTGCGGGTCCCCTCGGGGTAGATGCCCACACTGACCACGTCGTTTTTCAGAAGGTTTGCCGCGGCGCTTATAGTGGTCATGGCCTTGCGGGGGTCCTCCCGGTCGATGGAGAGGAAGTTTGCCCGATAGATCAAGGGCCCCGCGAGGGGGATGCGGTGGTTTTCGGGCTTTGTGACGAAAGCCGTGGGCGTCTTCCGCAGGGCCCAGACGGTGCTGATGGGGTCATAGGCCGAGCGGTGGTTCGACACTACGAGAAACCGCTCCTGCGGGAGCATGTCCCCGCCCTCGAAGCGGATGCGGACCCGGGCGAACCGGCAGAGCTGCCCGATGACGTAGTGCACGATGCGCCGGGCGGCGGGGTGGTCCTTCTCCGGCGCGGTTTTTTTCATGTTCACCGTCAGGGAGATCAGAAGAAACACGAAATACACCGCCGCCAGCACCGCGAGGAAGGAGACGAGGAACCATCCGACGAGCACCGGCAGCCGCCACAGACCGGTCACATCCGTCCGGGCGGTAAGGACGACCGCCAGGACCAGGGCGACGGCGTCGATGGGGAAAAAGGCCCGGTCCAGGCCGTCGTCACGCCTCGGGCTCATGGTCGTCCTCCCCATGCTCCCCGGGCAGGGAGTACCCCGCCGCCGGGGTCCAGGCGTTTTCCTGCGGCGCCGGACGCTTCCGCTCCGGGAGGGTCACGCCGTCGTACACCACCGCGGTGCCGCAGAGCCAGTCGTGGAAGGCCCGGTGGTCCTTGTCGGCAAGGACCATGAGATAGCCGATGCAAAAAATCCCGCTCAGGAAGCGTCCCACCGTCTCACGGTAGAGGACGTCGAGAAAGCGCATGGGCTCCCCGTCCGCCCGGACGACCCGCAGGCGCATGACGCGCTTGCCGAGGGTCGCGCCGCCGCAGAACCAGGTCAGCAGGACGAAATACGCGGAAGACAGCACCCAGCACAGCACGTCCAGGAAGCTGTGGTCGAAGAGAAAGTTCTTCGCTGTCAGGGCGTTGGCACCGAAAAGCGACGCCACGCCGAAGGGCAGACGCACGAGACACAGGCCGATGAGCAGGATCGCCCGGTCCAGCAGGTACGCCGCGGCGCGAGGCCCGAAGCCCGCGCGGGTCAGAGCGTTATCCGGCATAGGCCATCACCACGATCCCGTCGTGCTCGTCCACGAAGTCCCGCAGGAGCTCCGCCTCGGAGCGGGGCACGAGAGCTTCGAGCTTGCCGTACATGCCGGTCAAAAGGTCCATGATCCCGCCGAGCTCCGCCACCGGCTCCTCCCTGTAGAGAATGTTCGCGCCGTCCTGCAGAAGGTAGTCCCGGAACTCCTCGTACCGGCAGATGCCGTCGATGAAGCCCGCGTCCAGCGCCTGAAGCGCCAGCATCTCGCGGCCGTCGTCCAGAGCCTTCACCTGGTCCTTCGTCATGCCGCGGCCCTCGGACACGACGCCGAGGAACTGGTCATACCAAATATCCACGATGGACTGGTAGATGGCGAGCTGTTCCTCCGTCCACTCCTGGCCAACGGAGCCGATGCCCTTGTTGGCACTGGATTTGATCATGATCTCCTTCACGCCGTACTTCTCAAACAGGTCGTGGAGGTTATATACCTGGGCGTACACGCCGATATTCACGCAGATGCAGTTGCGGTTGGCCCAGATGCTGTCCGCGGCCATGGCGATATAGTACGCGCCGGAGCAGGCCGTGCTGTCGCAGTAGGCGTAAATGGGACGGCCGGTGGCGGCCTTATAGTCCATGAGCTTCAGGTATACCTCGTCGGAGGCCTTGATCTCGCCGCCGCCGGAGTCGATGAACAGCACGATGCCGGTGTTCTGCTCACAGGCCATAAGGCGGTCGATGTAGTCCAGGGTATAGTCGAGGTCGAAGCCGCCGGAGGCCAGGCTCGTCACTCCGCCGCCGCTGAGGATGGTCCCCTCGATGTCCACCTTCGCGAGGAAGGGCTCGTCGGGGAATTCCGGCTCGATGTCCATGCCGCCGAAGCCCATAGCGAAGCTGTCCCGGAACATGTCCAGCGTGTCTGCCCGATTGTGGTCGGCCCATACGTTCGTCACCACGCTGGCAACGCCGGTCAGCGCGAATACCGCGACCGCGACGATCAGCCAGACCCATTGTCTCTTGCTCATACGATCCCTCCCGGGTGTTTTTTTATCGCCTATCATTATAAAACACCGCCCCGTCGGTGTCAACGCCGCGAAAAAATCCCCGCGGAGGCGTATTTTGGATTTACAAGCGCCGGGATTTTGGATATAATAACATATTGAACGATTATCGGTATGGAGGATTCCCATGAACGAGACTTCCTTTGACATTCTGATCCTGGGCGGCGGCCCGGGCGGCATCTCCGCCGCACTGACAGCCCATGCCCGCGGGAGACGAGTCCTTATCATCTCCAACCCCGCGGAGACTTCGGCCCTGCACAAAGCCCATGCCATTGACAACTACCCCGGCCTCGTGGGGCTGAGCGGCGCGGAGCTTCTCGCGAAGATGACCGAGGGCCTCACCCAGCTTTGCATCCCCACCGTCACCGGCCGGGTCACGGGCATTATGCCCATGGGAAGCTCCTTTATGGTCAGCGTGGGCACGGACGTCTACACCGCGAAGGCCCTCATCCTGGCCACCGGCTCCGCCCAGCCCAAGGCGTTTCCCGGGGAGGCGGAGCTCCTGGGCCGGGGCGTGAGTTACTGCGCCACCTGCGATGGGATGTTTTACCGCGGCAAGCGCGTGGCCGTCGTGGGCCTTTCCGCCGACGCGAAGGAGGAAGCGGACTTCCTCGCCGGCATCGGATGCGAGGTGGAATTTTTCGACAAAGCCCGCGCCAAACGCTATGAGGTCCGCGGTGAGGACAGGGTCTCCGCTCTGATGGCGGACGGCGTGGAATACCCCGTGGAGGGCGTGTTCGTCCTGCGAGACACCGTGGCATCGAGCGTGCTTCTGCCGGGGCTTGCGCTGGAGGGCGGACACATCGCCGTGGACCGGTCCATGGCTACCAGCGTGCCGGGGGTGTTTGCCTGCGGCGACTGCACCGGCCGTCCCTACCAGATCGCGAAAGCCGTGGGCGAGGGCAATATCGCCGCTCTGAGCGCCGACGCCCACCTCGGAAATACCAAGTAAATTCATTTGACAGGAGATAATACAATGAGCGTACTCGAACTTACCATCGACAACTTTGACTCCACCGTCGCCTCCGGCGATACCCTGGTGGATTTCTGGGCTCCCTGGTGCGGACCCTGCAAGATGCAGAGCCCCATCGTGGACGCCTTTGCCGAGGCCCAGACCGCCGTGAAGGTCGGCAAGGTCAATACCGACGAGGAGATGGAGCTTGCCCAGAAATTCGGCATCATGGCCATCCCCACCCTTATCGCCTTCCGGGACGGCGAGGTCATCGCGAAGAAAACCGGCCTGTCCCCGGCCGAGGAAATCGAGGCCATGTTCCGATGAAAGAACTCCCCAAGCAGTACGATCCCAAGCAAGTCGAAGGCAAAATCTACCAGCAGTGGCTGGACGGAAACTATTTCCACGCCGAGCGCGATCCGGAAAGAAGGCCCTTCACCATCGTCATCCCGCCCCCCAACGTGACGGGACAGCTCCACCTGGGCCACGCCGTGGACGAGACGCTGCAGGACGTGCTCATCCGCTATAAGCGCATGAAGGGCTGCTCCGCCCTGTGGCTGCCGGGGTATGACCACGCGGGCATCGCCACCCAGATCAAGGTCGAGGAGAATCTCCGCAACGAGGAGGGTCTCACCCGCTTTGATCTCGGACGGGACAAGTTCCTGGAGCGGGTCTGGGACTGGAAAAACAAATACGGCGACCGCATCGTGACCCAGCTCAAGACCCTGGGCTCCTCCTGCGACTGGGAACGCCAGCGCTTCACCATGGACGAGGGCTGCTCCAAGGCGGTCCGGGAGGTTTTCTGCTCCCTGTACGAGAAGGGCCTCATCTACAAGGGCAAGCGCATCATCAACTGGTGCCCCCACTGCACCACCGCCCTCTCCGACGCGGAGGTGGAATACGAGGAAAAGCCCGGAAAGCTCTGGCATCTGCGCTATCCCCTGGCGGACGGCAGCGGCGACGTGATCGTGGCCACCACCCGGCCGGAGACGATGCTGGGCGACACCGGCGTCGCCGTGAACCCCAACGACGAGCGGTACGCCCACCTCGTGGGCAAGACCTGCCTCCTGCCCCTCATGAATCGGGAAATCCCCATCGTGGCGGACGAGTATGTCGAGATGGAGTTCGGCACGGGCTGCGTCAAGATGACCCCCTGCCACGACCCCAACGACTTTGAGGTCGGCCTGCGCCATGATCTCGAGCAGATTCTGGTCATCGACGGCGAGGGCCGGATCATCAACGGCGGCAAGTACAACGGCATGGACCGCTACGAGGCCCGGAAGGCCATTCTCGCGGACCTGGAGGAACAGGGCTATCTCGTGAAGATCGAGGACCACCTCCACAACGTCGGCACCTGCTACCGCTGCCACAGCGACGTGGAGCCTCTCGCCAGCGACCAGTGGTTCGTGAAGATGGAGCCTCTCGCGAAGGAGGCCATCCGCGTCGTGGAGGACGGAACGATCCAGTTCGTCCCGGAGCGTTTCTCCAAGACATATCTCAACTGGATGTATAACGTGAAGGACTGGTGCATCAGCCGCCAGCTCTGGTGGGGACACCAGATCCCCGCCTGGTACTGCGCGGACTGCGGTCACGTCACCGTCTCCCGGGAGGATGCCTGCGCCTGCGGGAAATGCGGCTCCAAAAACATCGAGCGGGACCCGGACGTGCTGGACACCTGGTTCTCCTCCGCCCTGTGGCCCTTCTCCACCTTGGGCTGGCCCGAGAAGACCGAGGACCTTGCCTACTTCTACCCCACGGATGTGCTCGTCACGGGCTACGACATCATCTTCTTCTGGGTCGCCCGGATGATCTTCTCCGGCATGGAGCACATGAAGCAGGAACCCTTCAAGACCGTGCTCATCCACGGCCTTGTCCGTGACCCTCAGGGCAAGAAGATGTCCAAATCCGCCGGAAACGGCGTCGATCCCATCGAGATGATCGACAAATACGGCGCGGACGCCCTGCGCTTCAACCTCATCACCGGCAACTCCCCCGGCAACGACATGCGCTTCTATACCGAGCGCTGCGAGGCCATGCGGAACTTCGCGAACAAGCTCTGGAACGCCGCCCGCTACGTCATGATGAACCTCACCATCGACAAAAATGAGCTGCCCGCTGAGCTCAAATTGGAGGACCGCTGGGTTCTCTCGAAGCTCAACTCTCTCGTCGCCGAGGTGAACGAGAACTTCGACAAATTCGAGATGGGCCTCGCCGCCACGAAGATCTACGACTTCATATGGGAGGTCTTCTGCGACTGGTACATAGAGATCACGAAACCCCGCCTGCGGGAGGGCGATACCGGCGCGCAGCAGGTCTTGCTGTATGTGCTGACGGACATTCTGAAGCTTCTGCATCCCTTCATGCCCTTCATCACGGAGGAAATCTTCGGCGCTATCCCCCACGAGGGCGAAGCGCTGATCATCGCGCCGTATCCCGAGTACAGCGAAGTCCTGTCCTTCCCGGCGGAGGAGGCGGATTTCGAGGCCATCATGACCGCGGTCAAGGCCATCCGCAGCCGCCGCGCGGAGATGAACGTCCCGCCCTCCAAGCGTCCGCATCTCATCGTCGCCACGGAGAAAACCCACGTCTTCGCAAAGAGCACGGTGTACCTCGCAAACCTCGCCTACGCCGGGGAAGTCACCGTCACGTCGGAGCCTCCCGCGGACGCCAGCGGCATGGTGACCGTCATCACGGAGGACGCAAAGGTCTTCATGCCCATGGCGGAGCTTGTGGACCTGGCCGCGGAACGCGCCCGCATCGAGAAGGCCCTCGAGAAGGCGCATCAGGACATTCTCGCCCAGTCAAAGAAGCTCGCCAACGAGAACTTTATTTCCCGTGCGCCGGAGCGTGTTGTCGCCGCCGAGCGGGAAAAGCTCGAAAAGGCGAACGCCCTCGCCGCGAACCTGGCGGAGAGCCTGAAAAACTTCGGCTGATCTCGTCCCTTCGACGGAGTTTGCAGATCATACGTTATAAAATAGCACCGTACCCGCGTGGTACGGTGCTATTTCTATTCCAAGGACAGGTGGCAATGAAGGTACTATCGAGTTACAAGGACGGGCGGCTGACCCTGTTTTTCCAAGGGGAGCTGGACCACCACGAGGCCGCTGCGGCCCTGCGGAAGATCACCCGCACACTGGACGACTATCTACCCCGGGACTGCATCGTGGACCTGAAGGGACTTACGTTCATGGATTCCTCCGGCATCGCCCTCATCCTCAAGATCTCCCGCCTCCTAGGAGAGACCGGCGGACGGGCGTGGGTGGAAAACGTCGGCGGTCAGCCCCGGAAGGTGATCGACGCCTCGGGCATCGACCGTCTCGTCCGCATCGCCGCGACAGCGGAATAATTCTCGTCCGCCATGCGGACCGGAGGTACATATGAAACAGCTCAACTGCATCAAAATCGAATTTCCCGCCCGGAGCGTGAACGAGGGATTTGCCCGGGCGGCGGCAGCCTCCTTCGCGGCCCAGCTAGACCCCACCCTGGACGAGCTGGGGGACATCAAGACCGCCGTCTCCGAGGCGGTGACGAACGCCATCGTCCACGCCTACCCGGACACCCTCGGCACGGTGCAGCTCCGGCTGCGCATCCTGGAGGGGAACGTGCTGGAGATCGTCGTGAAGGACCGGGGCGTGGGCATCCCGGATGTGGATAAGGCCATGGAACCCCTCTACTCCACCGGCGGCGACGACCGGAGCGGCATGGGCTTCACCATCATGGGCAGCTTCATGGACAAGCTCCGGGTGAAATCCGCGCCGGACAAGGGAACGACGGTCACCATGGCAAAGCGCATCGCCGTGAAGGTCCGGCGCTGAGTGGAGGCCACGATCGCCCTCCTGCGGGCGGCACAGCAAGGCGACCGGGAGGCCCTGGGCCGGATGGTGGAGGAAAACGCCGGTCTCATCTGGAGCGTTGCCCGTAGGTTCTTTGGCCGCGGCGTAGAGCCGGAGGACCTCTACCAGCTGGGCTGCGTGGGTTTTCTGAAGGCGGTGGAGGGCTTTGACGAGGGCTACGGCACGCGGTTTTCGACGTACGCCGTGCCGAAGATCGCGGGCGAGATACGCCGTTTCCTGCGGGACGACGGCACGGTGAAGGTCAGCCGCGGCGTCAAGGAGCAGGCAGGGCGTCTGCGTTCTCTGCGGGGAGAGCTGACCCAGGTCCTTGGCCGGGACCCCACGGTGACGGAGCTGGCGGAGGCCGCCGGCATGGACCCCGCGGAGGCCGCGGCGGCAGAAACGGCGGTGCTGCCCCCGGAATCCCTGCAGCAGCCCGCCGGGGACGAGGGCTTTGCCCTCGAAAACGTCCTCGGGGACTGGACGCAGGAGGAGCGCCTCGTGGAGTACGTCGCCCTGCGGCAGGCCATCGACGCCCTGCCCGAGGCGGAGCGGATGACCGTGTTCCTGCGGTACTTCCACGGCATGACCCAGGACCGCGCCAGCCGGGTGCTGGGGGTGAGCCAGGTGCAGGTCTCCCGGCTGGAACGGCGGGCGGTGAAGCGGCTGCGGGAGCTTCTGGAATAATTTTCTGTTTCCTCTTGCCGAACCGCCTCGGATATGATATACTTTTGACAAAGGAGGTATAGAGATATGACCTTTACGTTTACCGGCAAGAAATACGAAGTGACCGACGAGCTGCGTGCTTACGCGGAAAAGAAGATCGGCAAGATCGACCGCCTCTTCCGCACCGAGAGCGACGCCTCCGTCACCTTCAGCGCGAGCCGCGGCCGCTGCACCGCCGAGGTGACCATCCGCAACAACGGCATGATCTACCGTGTCAGCGAGGTCACGAGCGACATGTTTGCCTCCATTGACTCCGCGGTGGCCTCCATCGAGCGGCAGGTCCGGCGGAACAAGACCCGCCTCGAAAAGCGTCTGCGGGAAGGAGCGTTCGAGCGCACCGCCGACGTCTCCCCCCTTCCGGACGACGAGCCGGAGGAGGAATTCAACATCGTCCGCTCCAAGCGCTTCTCCATCAAGCCCATGACCCCGGAGGAGGCCGTGCTGCAGATGGAGCTGCTGGGCCACGAGTTTTTTGCCTTCCGCAACGAGGAGGAGGACGGCGTCTTCGCCATCGTCTACAAGCGGAAAAACGGCGGCTTCGGTCTGATTTCCGCCACCGACGCGGAGGACTGACACCATACACAAACCAACAGGGGCGGCATCCGCCCCTGTTTTTGGCTTACGCGAGAGACAAAATAAAACGGAGGAAACGACCATGAAAAAACGTTGGATCGCCCTGCTGATGGCCTCGCTGCTGGCGGTCTCGCTCCTGAGCGGCTGCGGCAGCAGCGATTCTCGGTCCTATGCCTCGTCGGGAGTCTACGACGAGGGCTACATCTACGACTACGACTACGAGATTCCCATGGCGGCGGAGGAAATGGCCTATGGCAGCGCGCCCGCCGCCAAGGCCATGAACGCCGTGCCGGACAGCCTGAACGCCTCCCGGGAGAACGGTGCGAAGCTCATCTACACCGCGGACCTCGACATGGAGACCCTGGAGTTCGACCAGGCCGTTTCGGACCTCGCGGCGCTGACGGAGGAGCTCGGAGGCTACTACGAATCCAGCAGCATCAGCGAATCCGGCAGCACCCGCCGGGCAAACTACACCGTCCGCATCCCGGCGGAGAACTACCGCGCCTTCCTCGATCAGGTCGGGGAGCTCTGCCACCTGCTTAGCCAGCAGGAGTACACCGAGGACGTGAGCGAGGCCTACTACGACACCTCCGGGCGTCTCGAGACCCAGAAGACCAAGCTCGCCCGTCTGCAGGAGCTTCTCACCGAGGCGGAGAGCATGGAGGACATCATCACCATCGAGAGCGCGATCTCCGAAACGGAAGAAATGATCGACCGGCTCTCCGGCACCCTGCGGCACTACGACGCTCTGGTGGATTACTCCACCGTGACGGTCTATCTGCGGGAGGTGAAGGTCTACGAGCCGGAGCCGGACCCGACCTACGGCAAGCGCCTGGGAACGGCCTTTGTGGAGGGCCTGGAGGGCTTTGTGGAGGGGCTTGGCGACATCCTGGTGGCCCTGGCGTACAGTTGGCTGTGGCTGCTGCTCATCGCGGGTATCGTGATCCTCATCCTGCGGCTGACCCGGAAGCGTCGGGCGGCAAAGCGGGCCGAACGCGCCCAGCGCCGGGCGGAAAAAAAGGCCCGAAAGGAAGCTCCCGTCGTCTATGCCCAGCCGACGGAAGGCCCCAAGGAAGAAAAACCGCAAGAATAGCGACAGGTTCATAAAAAGCCTCCCGGGACCAAAATCCCGGGAGGTTCGTTATGCGGTGATTATTCTTCGGAGCCTCCGCCTCCGCGGCGGCGGCGGCGCTGACGGCCCTCGCCCGCACCGGCGGCAGCGGCTGCGTTTTCCCAGCAAATCCCGCAGGCGCATTTCTTGCGGCGGTGGTTGTTCCAGTCCATGAAGTTGTTCTCCAGGGACCAGAGGATGTCCGCGGCGGCGGCGCTGGAGTGCTCGCAGCCGGGAGTGGTAGTGATGACGCCGCAGATCTCCCGGACAAGCTCGATGTCGTCGTCCTCGGCGTTGCCGGTGGTGAGATCGGAGAGAATCTGGGCCAGCTGGGTCATGCCGTCACGACCCATGACGTTCTTGCCGTCGGACGCCTCGCGGGCGGCGCGGGCGACGCCCAGCGCCCACTGCACGGGACAGACCCCGGCCGCAAGGCTGTCGCGGGAGGGGATTTCGGAATAGTATTCTTCGCGATACATTTCGGCGCCTCCTTACTTGATCGAATACTCCGTCCAGAGACGGGTCTTGGCGATGTCCTTGCGCAGGTCGCACTGGAGGCAGCGGGTCGCCTCGCACTTGGCCTCGTCGCAGGTGTAGGTGGTATACACGCTCTTCCAGGGGTCAGCCAGACGCTCTTCCGGGGTCATGAGGGGCATCTCCACCCGCGGCAGCATGCCGAAGCCCTCGATCTCGCCGATCTCGGGGTTCCGGTCCCGCTCCACCAGGGTCTCGTCGATGACGCCGTCGCCGCCCAGATACTTATCCACGATGGGGACGACCTCACGGCCCTGGGCGATGGCCTTGATGACGAAGCTGATGCCGGTGATCACGTCGCCGGCGGCGAAGACGCCGTCCATGCTGGTGATGTGCTCGGGCTTGCCGTTGGCGGGGTTGATGGGGAAGCCGCGGCTCAGCTCGATGCCGAAGTTCTCAAAGTCGTCCAGACCGGGACGCTGGCCGGTGGCGAAGATGACGGAATCGCAGGGGATGACCATCTGGCTGCCTTCCTCGGCGACCTCGGTGACGCGGCCGGTGGCCTTGTCGTAGGTGGAGGAGATGACGGTATGTACCCGCAGGCCGGTGACCTGCTCGGGCGTGCCCTCGATGGCCTCGAAGGAGCGGCCGGGATAGGAGATGATGCCCTCCTCGCGGCCCTGGTCCTGGTCTTCCTTGTCCGCCAGAATCTTGTCGCCCTTCTCGAGGCAGGCGAGGTTCACGGTGACGCCCATGCGGACGAGGGTGCGGGCGCAGTCATAGCCCACGGCGCCGGCGCCGATGATGCAGACGGTCTTGCCGAGCTTTTCCATGGACTCGCCGGCATGGACCTCGGCCAGGATGTCGATGGCGGTATAGACCTGCTTGAAGTCGGAGCCGGGGATGGGCAGCTTCTTGCCCTTGGAGACGCCCGCGCAGATGACGACGGCGTCGTTCTCGGCCTTCAGCTTCGCGACATCGTCGATCTCGCAGTTGAGCTCGTACTTCACGCCGGTATCGACGATATACTGTAGCTCCTCCTCGACGTACTTCAGCGGCAGGCGGTAGGCGGGCATGCCGGAGGTCATGGGTCCGCCGAGCTGGGGACGCTTCTCATAGACGGTAACGTCGTGGCCCAGCTTGTTGAGGTAGTAAGCGGTGGTCATGCCGCACGGGCCGGAGCCGATGACGGCGACGCGCTTGCCGGTGCGGGGCTTCATGAAGCCCTTGGTCTTCCAGGTCTGGTCTTTGTCGTTTTCCACCGCGAAGCGCTTGAGGTCGCGGATGGACAGGGCGGGACCTTCCTCGGACTGGGGGCCGACATGCTTGTGCTTGCAGCCGGTCTGGCAGAGGTGGTTGCAGATATAGCCCAGGGTGTGGGGGAAGGTGACCTTCTCCCGGATGATGCCCACGGCGTCGGTGTAGCGGCCTTCCTTGACGGCGCGGATGTAGGCGGGGATGTCGATGTGGGCGGGGCATTCCACCTGGCAGGGGACCAGGGCGTCGTCCGCGGGAATGTCCTCCCGGAACATGCCCACCATGTCCGTCAGGGCGCCGGTGGGGCAGACGGCGACGCAGGCGGAGCAGAAGCGGCAGCCCGCGTCCAGCAGGGGCAGGTCGTTCTTTGTGCCGACGTAGGTCTCGCCGTTCTTTTTGTTGTACTGCAGGACGCCGGCCTTGCGGAGGTCCTGGCAGGCGCGCACACAGCGTCCGCACTGGATGCAGCGCTCCATCTCGCGGTTGATAATGGGGTTCTGGGTGTTGATGTTGTTGCAGTTTTTGATGACGTGGTGCATACGGGCGTGGACCACGCTCAGGTACTGCATCAGGGTCTGCAGTTCGCACTTGCCGAAGCGCTTGCAGCCGGTGCAGTCGTGGGGATGTCCCGCGAGCATCAGCTCCATCGCCAGGCGGCGGCGGTGCATCAGGTCCTCGGACTTTGTGGTGACGCGCATGCCCTCCCGGACCTTGACCTCGCAGGAGCACTGCACGCCGGCCTCGCCCTCCACATTCACGACGCAGAGCTTGCAGTTGGACTGCACAGGCAGGTCGGGGTGGGAGCAGAGATGGGGGATGTAGATGTCGGCGGCGAGGGCGGCGTCCAGCACGGACTGACCCTCGACGGCCTCGATTTCCCTTCCGTCGATGTAGAGTTTCACCATATTCATGACACCTCATGCATATATTTCTGACAATTTTAATCTTACCACAGAAATCCCGGCTTGGGTAGTCTTATTTTTCATAAAAATTCGGAAATCCGTTTCTTTGGGTCGTTCCGAGGGTGTTTTCGGCTTGTAATGAGGTCCGGAATGGTGTATAATTTCCGAAAAACGCACCCGACGGAAGAGAGGAACCCCATGGACGAAAACGCCAGAAACTTCATCACTGACTTCATCGCGGAGGACATCGGCCCGGGCGGACGCTTCGAGGGCATGCAGGTCCACACCCGCTTTCCGCCCGAGCCCAACGGCTACCTTCACATCGGCCACTGCAAGGCCCTGTGCATCGACTTCGGCTCCGCGGAGCGCTTCGGCGGCATCACGAACCTGCGCATGGACGACACGAACCCCGCCAAGGAGGACACCGAGTTCGTGGAGGCCATCCAGGAGGACATCCACTGGCTTGGCTTCGACTGGGGGGATCGATTCTTCTACGGCAGCGACTACTTTGAGAAGACCTATGCGCTGGCCGTCGGCCTCATCAAAAAGGGTCTGGCCTATGTCTGCGAGCTGACGCCGGAGCAGTTCCGGGAGTACCGCGGCGACGTGAACACCCCCGCCCGGAGCCCCTGGCGGGACCGGCCCATCGAGGAGAGCCTCGATCTCTTTGCCCGGATGCGGGAGGGCGAATTTCCCGAGGGCAAATACACCCTCCGGGCGAAGATCGACCTCGCCTCCGGCAACTTCAACATGCGGGACCCGGTGCTCTACCGCATCCGCTACATCGAGCACCACCGGCAGGGCACGAAATGGTGCGTCTTCCCCATGTACGATTTTGCCCACCCCATCCAGGACGCGCTGGAGGGCATCACCCACTCCCTCTGCTCCCTGGAGTATGAGGACCATCGCCCCCTGTACGACTGGGTCATCGAGCACACGGACGTACCCTCAAAGCCCCGGCAGATCGAGTTTTCCCGCCTGGGCATCGACCATACCGTCATGTCGAAGCGCAAGCTCCG
>CAYNZM010000036.1:0-18572 GCA_964401725.1 uncultured Oscillospiraceae bacterium | reverse complement strand
CATGTCAGGCGGGGAACCGAGCAGCATTAAGCGGACCGCCCTGTGTGCCGCGAGGCAGCCGGGCCCGAGCCGGCTGCGACGGTAACGGATGGATCGGGTATTCAAAGGCAGGTGTACAGCTCTATTATTATATGTATGAGGAGGGCTATATGTACCAGGCTCTCTATCGCAAATGGCGGCCCCGGACCTTCGACGACGTCGTGGGTCAGGACCACATCACCGCCACGTTGAAAAAGCAGGTCGCCACGGATCGCCTGTCTCATGCCTATCTCTTCATCGGCACCCGGGGCACCGGCAAGACCACCTGTGCCAAAATTCTCGCCCGAGCCGTAAACTGCGAAAACCCGCAGAACGGCAACCCCTGCAACGAATGTGCCTCCTGCCGGGGCATTCTGGACGGGAGCATTCTGGATGTGGTGGAGCTGGACGCCGCCTCCAACAACGGCGTTTCCGATGTCCGCGCCCTGCAGGACGAGGCTATCTTCTCCCCCGCCAGCGTCCGAAAGCGCGTGTACATCATCGACGAGGTGCACATGCTCTCTACCGCGGCCTTCAACGCTCTGCTAAAGATTCTGGAAGAACCCCCCGCGCACCTCATGTTCATCCTCTGCACCACAGAGCTTCACAAGGTCCTGCCCACCATCGTGTCCCGGTGCCAGCGCCACAGCTTCAAGCGCATCGAGCCCGACGCCATTGCGGGACGGTTATCCTACGTGGCGGAGCAGGAGGGCATGCAGCTCACGGAGGACGCCGCGGCGCTGCTGGCCCGTCTGGCGGACGGCGGCATGCGGGATGCCCTGTCCCTGCTGGATCAGTGCGCCGCCGGCGACAGCATCGATCTCGGCGCCGTGCACAACGCCCTGGGACTTGCCGGCAGCCGACGCATCCAGGACCTGCTGGAGGCGGTGATCGCCCGGGACCCGCAGGGAGCTCTCGCCCAGTTTGACACCCTCTGGAAGGACGGCAAGGACCCGGCGGGCATCCTGGAGGAACTTGGGGACCTAATGCGGGACATCCTGCTCCTGCACGTGGCGCCCCGGGGCGGCGACGCCCTGCTCTCCGGCCTGCACGACGCCGACACCCTGCGCCGCTTTGCCGCACGAACCTCCGGGCCGGAGCTCATGGACGCCATGGACGCCATCCGGGCCGCAGATTTGGCCGGACAGAACCCCCGCCGAGCCGCGGAGCTGTGCCTTGTGAAGCTGTGTGTCCCCGAGACCGGGGACTCCCTCGCCGGACTGAAAAGCCGCGTATCCCGCCTCGAAGCGGCGATGCAGGCTGTGCCGGGGTCCGGTGACGAGCCGCTGTCGTCGAAGGGTATGCCGGCAACGGTCTTCAACGACGTTGCTTCATCACACTCTTCTCCTCCACGGCATCGATCGGACGCTGGCGCGGAAGAAGGTTCCTCCGAAATAAGGGAAATTCCAGAGGCAGATACACGAGCCGCTGTCGTCGGAGGGTATACCTCGCAACAGTCTTCGACGACGTTGCTCGGCACACCCTCCTCCACGGCATCGATCCGGGGTGGTGCGGAAGAATGTTTCCCTGAAACGGAAACGCCCTTCTCCGCCGAGGTTCCGGCGCAGACGGGCCGTGAGCAAGCCCCGGAGCCGGACCCGGATATCTGGCCGGAGCTCGTGAAGCGCATGAACGGGAAACTGGATCTCGCGGCGTACTCCATGCTGTGCTCGGCCCAGACCGTCGGCGCACTGCAAAACGGCGTGATGCGCGTCTTCCTCGCCACGCCCATCGCCCGGATGATGCTGGACAAGCCCGAGGTGGCGGCGCTGCTGCAGAGAGAACTGGCGTCCCTCACCGGACAGGACGGCCTGCGGGTGCAGTTCACCGATCAGCCCCTGAGCGGCGGCACTCCCGCGGAGAAGAAGCTAGACGCCCTCAAAAAATTCCCCAACGTAAAATTTGAATAACAGGAGATAATCAATATGGCACGCAACAAGTTTTCCGGCGGCGGCTACGGCGGCATGAACCAGGCCGCCATGATGAAGCAGGCCCAGAAGATGCAGCAGGACCTGCTCAAGATGCAGCAGGAGCTGGAGGAGCAGACCTACACCGCGACCTCCGGCGGCGGCGTGGTGAGCGCCACGGTCAGCGGCAGGCGGGAGGTGACGGAAATCGTCATCGACCCGGAGGCCGTCGATCCCGACGACGTGGAGATGCTGCAGGACATGATCGTGGCGGCGGTGAACGAGGCCCTGCGGAAGGCGGAGGAGGCCTCCAGCCAGTCCATGAGCCGCATCACCGGCGGTCTCGGTGGGCTGTTCTGATCCGACAAAAACACCTGGACACACGCAGCCATAGCGGAGGAATGCCGTGAACTATCATGTCGTGACCTCGGAGGAGGATGAGCAGCTCTGGCAGCGGATCGTTGCGCTGGAAGGCCATCCGTTCCAAACGACCCGGGGCTTGGCCTTCTGTTACCGTGTAAAGCGCAACAAAAACAACGAGATACTGGGCGAAATCGTCTTTGACCGCAAGGAAAAAAGCATCACCCGGGCGACGATCATGCTGGCCTATCAGAAGGCGCTCAGCGTGCAGGAAACCGAAGGCTGCGTCCGCGGACCGAAAAAGCTCGGGGTTTTCGGCGCCAGCTATCTCTACCCGATCTTTCTTCACATGGGGGTCTGCTCCAAAACGACCACACCGGCAACCCAGGGTCCGTAAAACCAAATCTCCGCTCCTTCCTTCCGGGCGGAGATTTTTTCTATCCGCTGCTTGACACGCGGACTGCAGTATGATATTATTTTGATATCAAATCAATAGGAGGTCTCGACATGGAAATGAAAAACACCGAGGAGATCGTCCTCCAGAACAAGAAAAACGGCATGCCCGTGCTGGTTGCCAGCATCGCGCTGTACGCCGCCGCCATCGCGCTCGTCATCTGGGGCGGGAGTCTGCTGGACGCCGGTCGGCACGGAGGCTTTCCCCTGGCGGTGGGCATCGCGTGGTGCTTCGTCGGCTGGCTCGCGTGGCCCGGCCTCAAGGTCCTGAAGCCGCAGGAGGCGCTGGTTTTGACGCTCTTCGGCAAGTACATCGGTACGCTCAAGGGCGAAGGCTTCTACTTCGTGAACCCCTTCTGCTCCGCCGTAAATCCCGCCGCGGGCACCAAGCCCAGCACCGGCAGCACCAATGCCGACCAGAAGATTTTTGCCGCGGCAAACCTCTCCAGCGCCGCCGCCTGGGAGCAGGTGCAGAAAAAGAAGCTCTCCCTGAAGGTCATGACCCTCGACAACAACAAGCAAAAGATCAACGACTGCCTCGGCAACCCCGTGGAGATCGGCATCGTGGTCATCTGGCGCATCGTGAACACCGCGAAGGCCGTCTTCAACGTGGATAACTACGTGGAGTTCCTCTCCATCCAGACGGACAGCGCCCTGCGAAACATCGTGCGTATGTACCCCTACGACGTGGCCCCGAACGTGGACACCACCGGCGACGGCGTGGCGGACGAGGGAAGCCTCCGCGGCTCCAGCGAGGTCGTGGCCGAGCGCATCCGGCAGGAGATCCAGGGCAAGGTGGACATGGCGGGTCTGGAGATTCTCGAAGCCCGGATCACCTACCTCGCCTACGCCCCGGAGATCGCCGCGGTGATGCTCCAGCGGCAGCAGGCCAGCGCCATCATCGACGCCCGGAAGATGATCGTGGACGGCGCGGTCGGCATGGTGGAGATGGCTCTCGACCGGCTCAGCGAAAACCAGGTGGTGACCCTGGACGAGGAGCGCAAGGCGGCGATGGTGTCGAATCTCCTTGTCGTCCTCTGCGGCAGCAAGGACGCCCAGCCCATCGTGAACTCCGGGTCCCTGTACTGATGGCCGAAAAGCCCGAGAAAAAGCAGTTCGTGCTGCGCATCAGCGGGAAGCTGTACGACGAGCTGGCGGCCTGGGCGGAGGATGATTTCCGCTCTGTGAACGGGCAGATCGAGTACCTGCTGACGGAATGCGTCAAGCAGCGCAAAAAGAACGGAAAGTACACGCCGGAGGTCCGGTGACGGAGCTGGCGCACGAGCCGCTGTCGTCGATCCGGGCTTACACGAGCCAGCTTCCGGCGAGCCCGCAAGACGGAGGGTGCGCCAAAAACATGGTGCAGTTTTTGGCGTATCCTTCGGCGCAGTCGGGCCGTCACCCAGTCCCGGCGACAGCGGCTCGTGTAAAAGCGCTTGAAGCGGAGCGTTTGAAATGGTATACTGTAGGCCCATCAAGCACCGAAAGGACGGTGGACTATGAAACGCATACTTTGCCTGATCTGCGCACTGGCGACGGCCTTGTCCCTCGCGGCCTGCGCGTCGAAGACCGAACCCATCGAGACGGCGGAAACGCCCCTGCTCACGGCGGAGGTCACTCCCGCCCCCACGGACACACCGGTCCCGGAGGAGACGCCTCTGCCGCCTCCCGCCCTGTCCCCCGGGGCCGCGGAGGAGTCCCGGCTGTCCGGGGCCTTCGCCGTGGACGACACCGGTGCGGTCCTGTCCGCCACGCCGGGGGAGGATGTCTCCTATCTGCCGAGGCTGCTGGAACTGGAGGGCAGCGTCGCCGGGTTTTTGCTGGAGGGCGGGGACCTGTACGTCGTTATGAAGGACGGGTTCTACTCCCTGGAGCCTGCGCGGCTGTATCGTCTGCCCGCGGACGGCGGCGTGGAGCTCATCTCCGACGAGGTATCCCCTGCCGCAGCGTTCTGTCTCGCAGGCGACGGGCTGTTTTTTGCAGACTACGAGGACAGCCGCATCCGGCGGTATGACACGACCACCGGGGAGATGTCCGACACCCCCGTGGACGGAGCGGCATTTGTCGCGGCGGACGGCGGATTCATCTATTATCGCAAGGCCGACGGCCTCTACCGCAACGACAGCACCATGCGGGCCGAGGCCCGCATCGGCGGCACCGGGGTCATGGCTCTGATCGCCCGGGGGGACACTCTCTGCGTCCTCGCGGCGAGCGACGATCTCACCGCCGCGGCGGTGGGCTGGCTGGACGGTAACGGCATCGTGCAGGCCATGGTCCCCCTGGAGGAGACCGCGGAAAGCCTGCTCTTTGACGGCGTAACGACCTACGTTCCCCAGCGGGAGGCCGGGGTCATCCTGGCCCTGGACACCGACGGCGCAGAGCTTGCCCGGCTGGACCTGCCGGTGACGGGATACTACTGCACGCTTCTGGGCGTGACGGCGGACGCGGTCTATTATGAGACCCTGCCGGAGGACGGAGACGCGCCGGTGCTGGTGCGGCTGCCCCTGGAGAGCTGAGCAGCAAAACCCTATGGGACGGAGCCTTTCCGAGGCCCCGTCCATCGTTTTTGGCAGATTGTAACGATTCTGTAATGCAAATCCCCCGGTATTCTCGTATAATAGTGCAAACATTATGAAGGAGGAAACCTGCATGAACTTCACGAAAAAGCTCCTGGCGCTGGCGCTGATGTGTGCCATGCTCCTGAGCCTCGGCTCCGTCGCCTTCGCGGCCGGCAGCGACTGGGGCGACTACCAGAGCTACCTCTGCAACTTCACCGCCGTCGGCGCGCCTCTGCCCGAGGACGCCGACGCCATGGCCGCGGTCATAGGCGCCTGCGGCACCATGGACGAGCTTCTCGCCGCGGAAGAGCTGGGCGTATTCTTCCAGATGCTCGGCGCGCTGGACTACGACGCCTGGGTCGCCGCGGGAAAGCCCGCCGAGGGCGAACCCGGCTCCTCCGGCGGTTCCTCTGCCTCCGGGGAGGCCTCCGGCGAGGCTTCCGAAGAGACTGCCTCCGCTTCCGGCGAGGCCTCCGGCTCCGACGAGGCGGATACGCCCCTGTACGGCGATCTTCAGGGCACCCCCGGCAAGAACGCCGTGGTCTCCTACCACGAGGACAAGGTCGTCTATGTTTCCGACGGCAAGGAGACTACCGTAGCCCTCACGGATGGCGTCGCCCCCTACCTCTCCGTGGACGGCGTAAACATTCCCATGGCTCCCGGCAACTACGACGGCACCGTGGTGGTGGACGTGGTGGCCCCCATCCTCGAGTCCGACGAGTACCAAAAGAGCGACAAGGACGTGAACCTCGACACCGAGCTTGCCTCCGTGCTGTACATCACCGAGGACGGTGTCCAAGCGGGACAGTCCGTGCTGGGCGCGGCAGTGACCGGCGCGAGCGGTGAGATCACCGGCGCCTCTGTGAAGAACGTCACCATCACCTCCGAGGGCGTGAACGCCCTTTCCGGCATCCGGGCCGGCGGCAGCGCGGTGGTGGAGGTGGAAGGCGTCACCGTGAACCTCTCCGGCAGCGGCGGCAACGACTTCATGGGCCAGGGCGCGGCCTTCTGCGCCACCGACGGCTCCACTCTCATCCTCCGGGACTGCGAGGCCACCGTCTCCGGCTGGGTCCGGGGCGTCACTTTCGCCGGCGGCGAGGCCCGTCTCGAGGCCTACGACTCCACCTTCGTCTGCGACGCGGGCGAGTACGACGAGAACGGCAACGTCTCCGGCGCGGGCATGAGCCAGCCTCCCAAGGGCCTCGGCGTCTACGGCAACACCCGCCTGAACAACATGGTCCACAACGCGGACGAATACTTTGAAAACTGCACCTTCATCAACCGCAACTGGGGCTGCCTCGGCGTGGATGCCGTGGAAAACGGAACCCTCACCTGCGTGGGCTGTGAAATAAACGTCACCGAATGCGGCTACGGCGCCTACTCCATCGGCGCCTGCGTCGATACCTTCACCGACTGCGTCTTCAACATCCACAACGGCGTCATTGCCTTCGCAGCGGTAAACGGCACGGTCATCCTGGACGGCGGCACCATCGCAAACTCCGACCGCTACGGCGTCGTTACCCACCAGGCCATGGGCATGGTCTCCAACGTCAAGGTCCTGGGCCAGGGCACGGAGCTCAACACCGCCTACACCGGCATCATGGTGAAATCCCGCTCCGCCGACATCGAGATCGGCGACGGCGCGGTCGTCAACTCCTCCGTCTCCGGCGTTATCGTCCAGGCTCAGGATAACGACGACACCGGCGCCGGCGGCGTGAACGAAAACGCCGTGGTGAACGTGGACATCCACGACACCGACCTCACCGGCGACGTGGTCATGAGCATGGCTCCCGCCGCGGGCAGCACCTCCGTCATGGCGGTAGTCATGGACGGCGCGACCCTCTCCGGCGCCATCACCCTCGCGGACGCGGCTCTCGCCATCCCTGACGGGAACATCACCCTGGACAACATCCTGGACGTGGGCATGGTGACGAATACCTACGCCATGCGCACCGACTGCGGTCTCACCGTGGCGCTGAAAAACGGCGCGGTCTGGAACGTCACCGAGGTCAGCTACGTCACCTCCCTGGATGTGGACGCCGGCTCCACCGTGAACGGCACCATTACGCTGGTGGACGGCGGCTACATCGTTGCTCCGGCGGCTGCGGCAGCGGCTCCGGCGGCCACCGGCACCGACACCCCGCCCGAGCGTCCCGCGGACCTGGGTCCCAGCGACGAGCCTCCCGGGGGCTTCGGCGGCATCGACTGATCGAAAACCCATCCGACCACCTTCGCTTCGGCGGAGGTGGTTTTTTGTTGCCCCGGGGGATTTTTCTGGTATAATGGGGACATGAACGAGCCTGTCGTGGGGCGTTTTGCCCCCAGCCCCTCGGGGTATATGCACCTGGGAAATCTTCTGTCCATGCTGCTGGCATGGCTGGATGTCCGCGCCCAAAAGGGACGGCTCATCTTCCGCATGGAGGACCTGGATCCCGCCCGGTGCCGCCGGGAATACGCCGAAGCTCTGGCAGAGGACCTGCGATGGCTGGGTCTTGACTGGGACGAGGGATGGCCCGACCCGGCCTATGCCCAATCCAGCCGCACAGAGCTTTACCGGGAGGCCTTCGAGAGCCTGCGGGAGCGTGATCTCGTCTACCCCTGCCGATGCTCCCGGGCGGAGCGGCTGGCGGCGGCCTCCGCTCCCCACCCCGGGGAGCGAAGCGCGGACGGAAGCTGCCGATGCTACGCCCATCGAAACGAGCCCATCCCCCGGGGGATGCCCGTCGCCTGGAAGGTCCATGTCCCGGACAGGATCGTTACGGTGCAGGACGGGCATTATGGGAAATTCTCCCAAAATCTTGCCCGGGACGGCGGGGATTTTATCCTGCGGCGGCGGGACGGTGTCTACGCCTACCAGCTCGCGGTGGTCATTGACGACATGGCCATGGGCGTTACCCGCGTGGTCCGGGGCCGGGACCTTCTCTCCTCCGCGCCCCGGCAGGCGTGGCTCACGGCGGAGCTGGGGGGAACGCCTCCCGCCTATTGTCACGGACCCCTGCTCACCGCCGGAGAGGGGAAGTTATCCAAGCGTCTCGGGAGTCTCAGCACCCAGGTCCTGCGACGGGAAAGCACTCCGGAGGCGATCCTCGGGCATCTGGCCTTCCTCTGCGGCCTGCGGGACCGGGACGAGCCCGCCACGGCAAACGAGCTGCTCCCGGATTTTTCCTGGGACCGGGTGACGCGGGACGACATCGCCATAGGTTGATTTTAAGTTCACACGATAGACTATAGAAAAACACAAGGAGAACGAGCATATGCGGCTGCTGCTGGCGGAAGACGAAAAGACCCTGTCCGAGGCTCTGACGGCGATCCTGTCCCACGCGAACTACTCCGTGGACGCGGTGTACGACGGACAGGAGGCCCTGAACTACCTGGAATACGGCGAATACGACGGGGTGATCCTGGACATCATGATGCCGAAAAAGGATGGTCTGACCGTGCTGCGGACCATCCGCGCCGCGGGAAACACCGTGCCGGTGCTGCTGCTGACGGCCAAGGGCGAGATCGACGACCGGGTGGACGGCCTGGACGCCGGGGCGGACGACTACCTCACAAAGCCCTTCGCCGCCAAGGAGCTTCTGGCCCGCATCCGGGCCATGACCCGGCGGCAGCCCGCTCTGAAGGACAACGACCTGCGCTGCGGGAACGTGTCCCTCTCCCGCACGGACTTCACTCTCACCGGTCCCGACGGGACGGCGAAGCTGGCGAACAAAGAATTTCAAATGCTGGAAATGCTCATGATAAACCCCGGCCAGGTCATCGCCACGGAGCGCTTCCTGGAGAAGATCTGGGGATACGAGAGCGAGGCGGAGATAAACGTCGTCTGGGTGGGGCTCTCCACCCTGCGGAAGAAGCTCGCCTCCGTCGGCGCGGACATCACCATCAAGGCAAACCGCGGTCTGGGCTATGCCCTGGAGGTGCACCATGGTTAAAAAGCTCCGGCAGAGCTTCGTCCGGGTCACCATGCTGGCGGCGGCCCTGGTGCTCATCGTGCTCATGGGCATCGTGAACGTGACAAACTATGTCCAGCGCACCGGCACGGACACGGAGCTCCTGGCGGTCTTGGCGGAAAACGACGGACGCTTCCCCGGGGACGCCAAGGGCGGCAAAAGCGGTCATCCCCGGTTCATGACCGAGGAGACCCCCTATGAGACGCGATATTTCTCCGTCCTGCTGGACGAGGGCGGGAGCGTGATCCGGGAGGACACGACCCAGATCGCCGCGGTATCCCCCGGCGACGCCGTTTCCATCACCCTGAGTCTGGCCGCAGCGGGAAAGACCGAGGGGTCCTATGGCGAATACCGCTTCGTTACGGTGGAATACGACGGGGGCTACACGCTGTATATCTTTTTGGACTGCTCCCGGAACCTCGACGCCGTGCGGACGTTTCTCACGGACAGCATCGTGGTGACGGCGGCGGGACTTCTCGTGCTGTGGGGGCTTTCCCGGCTTCTCTCCGGGCGGGCGGTGCGGCCCATCGCGGAGAGCTATGAGAAGCAGAAATCCTTCATCACCAACGCCGGACACGAGCTGAAGACGCCCCTCGCGGTCATCGAATCCTCCACGGACGTCATCGAGATCGAGTCCGGGGAGAGCCGCTGGACCCGGTCCATCCACAGCCAGGTGGAGCGGCTCTCCACCCTCACCCAGCAGCTCATCGCCCTGGCCCGCATGGACGAAAACGCCGGACAAAAACCAGCCCTGCAGGACCTGGACGTGTCCGAGGCCGTGGAAAAGGCCCTGGACCCCTTCCTGCTCCTGGCGGAGGCGGAGGGCCGGGAGCTGACTGCGGACCTTGCCCCGGAGCTCCACGCTCAGGCGGACAGGGATTCTCTCGAGAAGATCACGGCGATCCTGGCGGACAACGCCCTCAAGTACGCCGCTCCCGGCGGGGCTATCCGCTTCACCCTCGCCAAAGACGGCGGGCATATCCTGCTCCGGTCCGAGAACCCGGCGGAGGGTATTTCCCCCGGCAAGCAGGAAAAGCTCTTTGACCGCTTCTATCGGGGCGACGCCTCCCGCTCCAGCGAGAAGCCCGGGTACGGCCTGGGCCTGCCCCTGGCCCGCTCCCTGGCGGAGGCCATGGGAGGCAGCCTCACCGCCCACAGCCCGGACGGAAACCGGCTCATCTTCACCCTGCGTCTCAACTGAGGCGCAGATTTTTTTGAAATTAAAATTTGCTTTAAGTTGATTTTAGGTTTTGGGGCTATGCTGGACTCAGAAAGAGGTGATCGGCATGAGCAACAACACCTTCCGACGCAAAGAGATCAAATTCATCCTGGAGCCCCGGCAGCGCGCCGCACTGGAGCGGGCCATGCGCAGCCACATGAAGGCCGACGAGTACGGCGAGAGCACGATCCTCAGCCTGTACTACGACACCCCTGACAGCCGCCTCATCCGACGCTCCATCGAAAAGCCCACATACAAGGAAAAGCTCCGTCTCCGCAGCTACGGCACCGCCAAGGCCGACGGCAAGATCTACATCGAGCTGAAGAAAAAGTTCGACGGCATCGTATACAAACGCCGCATCGCCATGAAGCAGAACGAGGCTGCCTCCTGGCTCGCCGGGAAGAACATTCGCCCCGAGGAAAGCCAGATCGCCCGGGAGATCGAGTGGTTCCGGGACTTCTACAAGACCCTGCAGCCGTCGATGCTCCTCGCGTACGACCGGATCGCCTACTTCTGCCCCGAGGACGAAAATCTGCGCATCACCCTCGACCGGAACATCCGCTGGCGCACCGACAACCTGACCCTCACCGCGCCGCCCCTGGGAGAGCAGCTCCTCCGCCCCGGGCAGTCCCTGCTGGAGGTGAAATGCGCCGACGCCATGCCCCTGTGGCTCGTGAACGCGCTGAATGAAAACGACATCCGCCGGGTTTCCTTCTCGAAATACGGAACGGCCTACACCGCCACCCAGACCCGCGCTTTGATTGAAAAAGGAGGCGTCAACTGTGCTTGAATCCATTCTCATTTCCGAAACCACCGGCTCCATGAGCGTTACCGGTTTTGTCATCTGCATCGTATCCGCGCTGGTCCTCGGCGCGCTGTTCACCCTGGTCTATCGCTTCTGCGGCAAGACCACCAAGAGCTTCTCCTTCGCCCTGGCGGTGCTTCCCGCCATCGTGAGCGCGGTCATCACCATGGTCAGCGGCAGCCTCGGCGCCGGCGTGGCCGTGGCCGGGACCTTCTCCCTCATCCGCTTCCGCTCCGCCCAGGGCTCCGCACGGGAACTGGTCGCCATCTTCACCGCCATGGCCATCGGCCTTGCCTGCGGCATGGGCTATCCCCTGTTCGCCCTGCTGTTTACCGTCATCCTGTGCCTGGCCTTCATCCTCTACGGCAAGACCCGCTTCGGCGAGGACAAGACCGCGGGGCTGCATCGGCAGCTTCGCGTCACCGTGCCGGAGGACCTGGAGTACGAGGGCATGTTCGACGACCTCCTCGAAAAATACACCGTGAGCTACGAGCTGACCCAGGTCAAGACCATGAATCTCGGCAGCCTCAACCGGCTGACCTACGACGTGGTCCTGCGGGAGAGCGGCACGGAAAAGACCATGATCGACGAGCTTCGCTGCCGCAACGGCAACCTGGAGATCAGCCTTGCCAGCCGCGTGGCCGAGGCCTCCAACCTGTAACAAAACCTTCGGACGGAAAAAATAACCCTCGTTCCCCGCTTTGGGAAATACTATCACCATGAAAAAAATCCTTATGATCCTGCTGGCCGCGGCGTTACTCTTGAGCTGCCTCGGCTGCGGCGCGGGCGAAAGCGCCGGCGAAAACGCCTCCGTCACCTTCTTCAAGGCGGGGAAGGCCGATGCCGCCGTCGTGACCACGGACGACGCCGTGATCCTTGTGGACACGGGTCTCGACAAAAACGGCGGCGAGCTCGTGGAGAGCCTCGAGGCCATGGGCGTGGAGCGCATCGACGTGCTGGTCATCTCCCACTTCGACAAGGACCACGTGGGCGGCGCGGACGCGATCCTAGACGCTTTTGAGGTCGGAACGGTATACCAGTCCAACTGTCCCAAGGACAGCGACGACTACGAGGAATATCGGAACGCTCTCGACGCCGCCGGCATCGAGCCCATCACCGTGAAGGAGGCCGTTTCCTTCACCTTGGATGGCCTGGAAGTTACCATCGACGGCCCGGATGCCGCGGAATACGCCGACGACCCCAGCAACAACTCCTCCCTCATCGCCGCGATAAGCTGCGGCGGCACCACTCTGCTCTTTGCCGGCGACGCCCAGAACGCCCGGCTCGCGGAATATCTCGCGACATTCCAGCGTCCAGACGGGACCGTGATCCTGAAGGTCCCCTACCACGGGCACTGGCAGGAGATGCTCCCGGCCTTCCTGGAGGCGGTGGCCCCGGACACAGCCGTGATCTCCTGCAGCAAGGACGAGCCGGACGAGGACGAGCTGACCCGCACGGAAGCGGTCCTGGCGAGCCTCGGAGCCGTGACCCACTGCACCTACAATGGGGACATAACCCTGTCCCTCCCCTAACACGCTTCTTTCGGCGGCGCTTTTCATACTCCCGCCGCCGCAGGAATTTCCTTTCTCCCTCCGCACGCCGAAAACCCCGGCGTGCGGATATTTTTTGCTTTGCAAGACGTAGAATGTGTTGTAAAATAGAATATATCGTCAAGATCGGAGGGTACGCCATGGATACCTCGAAAACCTATACCGCGACCGTGGACGGATCTACCTCCTCCTACCCCGCCGGGACCGCCTACGAGGTCATCGCCCGGGATCACCAGAAGAACCACCCCCACGCCATCCTCCTGGTCCGCCGGGACGGGAAGCTCCGGGAGCTGCACCGCACGCTTCGGCGGGACTGCGCGCTCGACATGATCACCGCTGCCGATAAGCCCGGCCACCAGACCTACGAACGGAGCCTCCTGCTGCTGTTTCTCAAGTCCTTCTACGATGTCGTGGGCCGGGAGAACATCCGGCGGGTCTGCGTGGACCACTCCGCCAGCAACGCCCTGTTCATCCGGGCGGATGCTGACGCCGTGACGAACGAGCCCCTGCTCGCTCGGGTGGAAAACCGGATGCGGGAGCTGGTGGCTATGGCCCTGCCCATCCGCAAGAGCTCCTGGGAGACGGAGGACGCCATGGCCTTCTTCCGGGCAAACCACATGCCGGAAAAGGCCGAGACCCTGCGCTATCGCATCGGGTCCAAGGTGAACGTCTACGAGCTGGACGGCTTCGTGGACTACTTCTACGGCTACATGGTGCCCAATACGTCGTACTTGACGCAGTTTGCGCTGCTGCCCGCCGGGGAGCATGAGCTGTACCTTCGCCTGCCTTCCCCGGAGGACCCGGAGCGGCTTGGGGAATTCACCCCCTCGGAGAAGGTCTCCCGGGCGCAGTACGAATCCACCCTGCACATCGAGCGTCTGGGCATCCCCAGCGTGGGCATCCTGAACAACCAGATCGCCGCGGACCGTACCGCCGAAATCATCCTCTCCCAGGAGGCGCTGATGGAAAAGCAGATCGGCGACATCGCGGAGACCATCGCCGCCCGGCCGGAGGTCCGCTTCGTCATGGTGGCGGGACCCTCCTCCTCCGGGAAGACGACCTTCTCCCACCGCCTCGCCACCCAGCTCCGGGCCTGCGGCCTGACGCCCCACCCCATCGCCACGGACAACTACTTCGTCAATCGCGACAAGACCCCCCGGGACGAGGACGGACAGTACGACTTCGAGCGGCTCGAGGCCATGGATGTGGAGGGCTTCAACCGGGACATGCTGCGGCTCCTGGCCGGGGAGACGGTGGAGCTGCCCCAGTACAACTTCAAAAAAGGTCAGCGCGAGTATAACGGCCACTTCCTCACCCTGGGAGAGCGGGACATCCTCGTCATCGAGGGCATCCACTGCCTGAACGACCGCTTTTCCCACGCCCTGCCTGCCGAACGGAAGTTCAAGGTCTACATTAGCTGCCTCACCACCCTGAACATCGACGACCACAACCGCATCCCCACCACCGACGCGCGGCTCCTGCGGCGCATGGTTCGGGACGCCCGGACCCGGGGCTACGGCGCCGCCGCCACCATCGCCATGTGGCCCTCCGTCCGCCGGGGGGAGGAGCGGCACATCTTCCCCTACCAGGACAGCGCGGACGTGATCTTCAATTCCGCCCTGCTGTACGAAACGAGCCTGCTGCGGCCCTACGCGGAGCCCATGCTCTACGCCATCGAAAAGTCCGATCCCGCGTATCTGGAGGCTCGGCGGCTGCTGAAGTTCCTGAGCTACTTCCTGCCCATCCCGGCGGACGTGGTGCCCCTCTCCTCCATCGCCCGGGAATTCATCGGCGGAGGCTGCTACAACGTATGACGAACCGAACCAAAGGCGCATTGTGCATTGTGGCGTCGGCGCTGTGCTTTGCCTCCATGTCGGCCTTCGTCCGGCTGGCGGGGGACCTGCCCACCTTCGAGAAGGCCTTCTTCCGCAATTTCGTGGCGGCGATCATAGTTTACATAATCATCCGCGTTCGGCACATCCCCCTGCGTCTGCACCGGGGCAGCCGGGGATTTGTCCTTCTGCGATGCGTCTTCGGCACGGCGGGACTCCTGCTGAATTTCTACGCCATCGACCGGCTGAACCTCGCGGACGCGAACATGCTCAACAAGCTCTCGCCGTTTTTTGCCATCCTGTTTTCCCGGTTCCTGCTGCAGGAGAAGATCAAACCCCTGCAGGCCGCGGCGGTGGTGGGAGCCTTTGTCGGAGCCCTGTTCATCTTGAAGCCCACGGGGACAAACATGTGCCTTCTTCCCGCCATCGGCGGCGTTTTCGGCGGCATGGGAGCCGGGGCGGCGTACACCTGCCTGCGCCGGGCAAGCCGGGAGGGGGAGAACCGGGAGATCATCGTCTTCTGCTTTTCCTGCTTCTCCTGCCTTGTGACCATCCCCTTCATCGCGGCGGATTTTGTCCTGCCCACGGGACGGCAGCTTGCGTGCCTGCTCCTGTGCGGGCTCTGCGGCGCGGGGGGTCAGTTTTCCATCACGGCGGCCTACTCCTTCGCCCCGGCCCGGGAAATCTCCGTCTACGACTACACCCAGGTCCTGTTCAGCGCTCTGCTGGGGATGCTCCTGTTCCACCAACTCCCGGACGGCTGGAGCTTTCTTGGCTACGGCCTCATCATCGCCATGGCGGTGGTGAATTTCGTATACAACAACCGACAAACCCAACCCACCGACTGAGAAAGGAGACTGACCATGAACCGCAAAGTCCTGTACGATCTGAGCTACGGCGTGTTCGTCCTCGCCACCCGCGACGGCGACAAGAAAAACGCCTGCATCACGAACACCTGCATCCAGGTCGCGAACGACCCGACCCGCATCGCCTTTGCCGTCATCAACAAGAACTACACCTGCGAGCTTCTGAAGCGCAGCGGGATCGCGTGCCTCACGCTCCTGAACACCGACTGCTCGCCCGACACCATCGCCCGCTTCGGCTATCAGTCCGGGCGCGACGTGGACAAATTCGCGGACTTCGCTCCCCCGACAGACGGAAACGGCGTGCCGTACCTCTCCTGGATGAGCTGCGGGTACATCAGCGCGAAGGTCGTGGAATCCCACGACCTCGGCAGCCACACGCTGTTCATCGCGGAGGTCGTCGAGGCGGAGAAGACCGCGGGCGGCGAGCCGCTGACCTACGCCTGGTACCAGAAAAACCTCAAGCCTAAGCCCGCCGCGGCTCCGGCCGAGAAGAAGATCGTCGGCTGGCGCTGCAAGATCTGCGGCTATGTCTACGATGGCGAGACGCTCCCGGCAGACTTTGTCTGCCCGCTCTGCGGTCATCCCGCGGACGATTTCGAGCCCATCTACGCCGACTGATGCCGCAAAAAATCACCGGAGGACGGTCCAAACAGGAACCGTCCTCCGCTTTGTATTCACATGTGGGCGATGAACTCCATCGCCTTATAGATCGGGGAGTCAAAAAACTCCTCCTCGGGAAGCCGCTTCTCCTCGGGTTCTTCCGCCCGCCGGGACGCGGCTTTTTCGTGGTTCCGCACGATGGCGAGGGACAGGATGACAAAGGCCGTCATCGCCGCCACAAAGATGTAAAAGGCTGTCAGCATATCACTCCCCCCTCTCAGTCGATGCCGCCGAAGCCTCCGGGAGGCTCGTCGCTGGGACCAAGGTCCGCGGGCCGCTCGGGAGGCATCTCCCCGGTGGCGGCGCTCGCGTAGGATGCTCCCGCCGGAGTCACGACGATGTCGCCCGTCCATCTGCCGCCGGCGGACACGTCCACAGCCGCGCCGTCCACGGTGACGGTGCCGTTCACCACCGCGCCGGGAGCCAGGGTGAGGCCGTTGAGGTTCGATTCGCCCGTCACGTTCCAGACGGAGCCGGCGTCCATGGTGAGGAACGTTCCGCGCACGGCGGCATAGTCCTCAAAGGCGCAGAGCCAGCCATAGATGGCGTTCGGGTCCACCACGCGGAAGTTGGAGCCGGTCTCCGTCGCGTCCGCGGCGTTCACGTACAGCCCCGTGGCCGGGTCCTGGATATAGGTCACCGCCGCATAGTCCGCAAACAGGGCGTTCCAGTGGGTGTTGTCGCAGGTGCGGATGGCCCCGGTGAGGGTGGTGTCCGCGAAGTCCAGGAGCATGGGCCGCTGGTAGTCCTCGTTCACGATGTCACCGGTCCAGTCGTTTCCGATGGAGTTCACCTGGCAGCCGGGGATGGCCTCGGTGGCCACGTCGTCCAGGATCTGGACGGTGCTCTCGTCCAGGTCCACGCAGGACTGGATGAGGACGCCGTTGGAGCTCTCGAGCTGCACATTTTCCAGGTTCGCCACGCCGCAGGCACCCCGGAACAGCACCGCCGCGCCCCGGATGTGGTCCAGCCACGCCTGCTGGAGGACGGGGTAGGTATTGGCGCTCTCATACAGCGCGTCCTTCGTGGACAGCAGGCTGTTCTTCGCGTTCAGGATCGGGGTGGTGGTCCAGGCGGTGGAAACGGCGGAATCCTTCACGCCGGTAGCGGGATTGGCCTGGTGCATGGTGTCGACGACATGGAAGACGATGGCGTTCTGGTTCGCGACGATCTCCGTCGGGGTATCCGCCGCAAGCTCCTGGCCCTTGAGGTTTTCGAGAAAGACCTCGTCCGTCGCTTCAAGGGCGTCCCCGCTGGAGCCCAGGTTCAGGATGCCGGTGTTGGTGCAGAATGCTCCGTACTCCGCGGAGTCGAACCGGGAGCCGAAGACGTTCACGGTCAGACCCGTGTCGGCGTAGGTGCCGTATCCGCCGAAGCGGTTGATGGCGTCGCCGTTGTAGAGGTAGAAGTTATAGGCGCTGCCGCCGGTATCGGTGCTCCAGGAGCCATAGCCCTCGGAGGCCACGGTGGTGTTGTAGATGTAGGCGGAAAGCGTCCCACAGGCGATGAGGTTCCGGGCATTGCCGAGCTGGGCCGTGAACCAGGGCATGTCGCAGTATTCCCCGTCGCAGCCGGTGGACTCGAAGTAGCTGTCCTTGATGATGGTGGTGCCGCTGGAGAGACTCACAGTGTAGCGTCCCACGCCGGCATCCCGGGCGTAGACGTTTTCGATGCGCATCTCCCCCTTGCCCCGGGCCGCGATGGCCACGCCGCCGGAGGAATCCGTACCCCAGGCGTAGTCCTCCGCCTCCCGCAGGTCGATGACGGTGTTGAAGGCAAGTGTCTCCCCGGTGTAGACCGTGGTGACGCCGAAGCAGTCCGCGGGTCCGCCGATGAGGAGGCTGCCGCTGCCGGTGTATTCGATGCCGCCGGCGGCGTTTTCCTCGCTGGTGATATAGACGCCGGAAATCTCCGAATCGCTCAATACGACGCTCTGGGCAAAATCGAGGGACACCAGCTCGCCGTCGGTTTTCAGACCGTCGTCCGAGACGCTGTAGACCGCGCTGCCCGCGCCGGCAGCCATGTTGGGCATGGGTCCGCCCTCGGAGCCGCCGGAGGCCTCCCCGGAGGCCAGGGCCGGTGCCGTCAGCAGGCAGACGCACAGAAATATCGCCAGGATCTTTTTCATGGGTCGTTCTCCTCTCTCGTTTTATGCTACCAGCTTAACACATTTTTGACGAACTGTATAGGACTTAACGCAAAAATAACGTTCGGCTCGGAGAACAGGCGTTCACGGATGCGGCTCCCCATAGCGTTTTCGCAGACATGCCCATCCGCCCGACGAGAAAAACTCCCGTCGGGCGGATCGTTTGGGTTACAACTCGCAGTAGTCCTTCTTTACCACCAGCGAGGTGTAGGTATTTTCGTTGTTCAGGGTTTTGTAGGGCTCGGGCC
>CAYNZM010000035.1:0-18642 GCA_964401725.1 uncultured Oscillospiraceae bacterium | reverse complement strand
AATAGGAGACTCAAAAAAATTATGCATTTCATTCTGCGTTGAAAAATTCCATTTGTGTCCACGGTTCCACAAGCAAATAATCATCTCGCAACTGTTCAGAAAGCCGTTTTGGTATATTTTCGGTGCCGGATTTGTTTTATGCCAGATAAAAAACTGAAAGGTGTCAAACACGCTATCAAAGACTTCGTGCCATTTCCCGATCATATTGTAGCTTGTGAACACAAAAATATTCCCGTCTGGCTTGATGATTCGCTTAAAATCAAACAGAAAATCCTTAGGATCGAGCGGAACCTGATCCCACGCCGCAATGTCATTATTCAGCGCCTTGCGATTTGGAAGGGCAATATTACCCGTTGAATACTGCGAAATATTATATGGAGGGTCCGTCAGAATAAGGTCAATGCAATGATCTGGGATCTTCTTCATATAAGCCAGGCAATCACCATGAATCAGTTTTGACATATCACCCTTCAACGACCTCCTGTATCATATCATTAATGTGTCGATTTAGATCAATCTCCTCCAATGCCTCCTGATATATTTCGGCGAACTCATCAAACTGAATAGGCACAGGAAGGATGCGACTCCAGAATTGCGAGCCAATCAGGAACATTGAGGGATATTGTAAGTGTTTCTTAACCGCGCCCGTCCAAGTATTTCCCTCCCCGTCCTTATGGTAGAGCGTTGCAAAATAGGCATTGCAGTTCTCAATCCCCATGCCTACGTAGATCGTGAGCAGCTTTTCCACGTTGGATGGCGCATTTGAACTGTCTAAATCGCCTCCGGCCTTCAGTTCCATGACATTCCAATTCTCGCCGTCAAAAAAAGCAAGATCAACGGGTTTTGTATGTATACTCGTTGTCCTATATTTTTCGCAAAGAGGCAGGAGCTCCATCCGGCAGGATTCATGTGTAACACCGCAGGGGCGCCCTTTCAATTTTACATGATTTGCACGGAACGCGGCAATTTCTCCACGAAGATCCCCGCTATTCGTATCCACATCCGTTACGACTATTTGTCCGTTTACTTTATCCGGGTCTATGTCATGAGCAAGCCCTCTGGGATTAACGACCGCAGGAACATTTTCTTCGCCAAATGTCAGCCGTGCGATGCGTTTTGCACAAGCTTCGATCGCAAAACCACTTTTCGATTCGAAGCTGCTTACAAAAACCATACTAGCTGTAATACGGGCGTCCATCTGGCTCAGGAGGAAATTATTGACCTTACGACGATAGTTTTGCGCAAAATCTTCTTCAATGTTTCTTACCAGATGCGAAAACTCCTCAACTATGATTTGCTTAATAGTGTTTCTCATTTTTCTCTATCCCTTCATCCAAAAACAACTTATACGTTTCTATGCCCAATGTATCGGCAATCTTCTGTATATTATCAAGGGAAATACTTCGGCGAAATCGTTCTATGTCACTGATGTACGTCCGGTGTAGACCGCACATTTCTGCAAATCGTTCCTGCGAAACACCTATGGATGTTCTGTAACGACGAAGATTAACACCAAAAACCTTTTTAATATCCATTTCGATCCGCTCCACCTTTCTCGAAATAATTGTAAATTGTGACATACAAAACGTCTACAGACAATAAGTGTACTCTGTATAGTTAAAAAGCACATAGCCGGGTTTCCCCGTCCATGTGCATCCGTCAGGTAAGAAGCATTACTGCCAGCATAATAAGCAAATCCGTGTCTCCGCTCTCCCGGTACATGAGATACAACACGAGCGCCAGCAGGAGGTCGTCGGTTTCCCAGCCGACGGCCTCCGTGTTTTGAAAGAGACTGCCCAGGTCCAGGAAGGGCCGGGATGACCGTTTTTCCTGCCGCAGGGACCCCATCGGCACGGGGACGGACGCGGGCGGCTCCGGGTGAGACTCAGAGGGATAGTGAAACGCGCCGCTATAGGCCATGGTCATCTCCTTTCATCTGTCCCAGGACCACACCAGCCACATGCACCATCCGGGCGATCTGCATGGCGCGGTCCAGCTTTTCCTGCTTTTCCGGGCGCATATAGGGACGCATGGCGCCGAGAAGGGCCGTGGACCGGGAGGATGTCTTTCCCGGCATGCCGCCGCCCAGCGCCTGTCCCAGCGCCGCCAGGAGCTTGGAATCTCCCCCTCCCCCGGGCATGGGTGCGGGTTCCGGGGGCTCCGAGGGGGCGGATGCGCCGCTGTCCATGCTCCCCATAAGGCTCTGAGCGGCGGCGGTAAGCTTTGCCATCTGCTCCGGGTCCGACATCACGGAGGACAGCAGCGACCCGAGATCACCGTCCATGACCGTTTACCGCGTCCCGGACCCGGGAGGCAAGCCTCTGTCCCTCCGGTGTGGACAGCATATTTTGCAGCATGCCCCGCAAGACGTTTTCATCCCCGGTCTTCACCGCCTGTTCCAGCGCTTTTCCGTCCACCCGGGAGGCAAGCCGCGCAGCCTCCGGCGACTGGGCCAGCGCCTGCAGGGAGGCTTTGTCCTGCCCCTGCAGAAGCGAATCGGTCATACGTTCGATGTCCATAGAAATACCCCCTTCCGTGTCGGACCATTCTATGCAGGTCCCTCGGAAGGGGGTACAGTTTTTTGATTTTCAGCTATGGAGGTAATCGTACAGCCGCTGGAACATGACAGCCACCTCCGAGCGCTTGGCATAGCCCTTGGGGTTGAAGCTGCCGTCGGTGTAGCCCGTGACGACGCCGATGTTCTTCATAGCGTACACGGCGTCCTTGGCGTAGCTCGAAATGCTGCTGTCGTCCGTAAAAGCGGTGGCGCTGGTGGAGGGGGATTTGCTGGTGTAGTTTTTCAGGTAGCGGTAGAACATCACGCATATGTCCTGTCGGGTGATCTTGTTGTTGGGAGCAAAGCTCGTAGAGCTCACGCCGTTCATGATGCCGTAGATGTTCGCCCACTCCGCGTAGCCCTTGTAGTACGCGCCGTCCGGGAGGTCCGTGAACTCGCCGTTGTAGACATACAGGAGGGTCTTACCGTTGGTGCCGGTCATTTTCTCCCGCATATAGCCCTCCACGCCGTTTACCTTTACGTGGTACCACTGGGCGCCGTCGTTGCCCACGGGGATGCTGCCCAGGACCTGGATGTGCTGTCCCGTGGCGCCGGTGAGGGTGCGGATGTAGGTCTCATCGCTGGTGTTGGTGTTCTCCCGGACGGAAATCTTGCTGCCGTTCGTGATGCCGAGGCAGCCGGACCAGCTCTCCAGGTCCTTCCACTGGCCGTTTCCGATATAGCGGCCGAGGACCGTGATGAACATGCCGCGGGTCATGTAGCTGTCGGGAGAGAATTTCGTGGCGCTGGTGCCGGAAAACAGGCTGTGAGAGTATACAAAGGCCACGCTCTCGGTGTACCACTTGTTTGAAACGTCCGTAAAGGGCAGAGCTACGGAGAATTTCGCGGTGATGGTGTGGTCGCCGGTGACATCGGAGAAGGTATAGCTCTTCACCGCGCCGACGCTCTTGTTGTCCACCAGCACGTCCTCGATCTCATAGAACTCCAGGGGGGTGATGGTGTAGGTCGTGCCGGAACCCCGCAGGACCTGGGTCTGGCCGTTCGGGGAGATATAGCCTCCGCTGCCGGCGGAGGAGGTGATGGTCTGGAAGTCGCCGATGGTGACGTTGATCTCCGCCACATCGCTGTTGAGGTTCGAGCTGCTGACGGCCACGGCCTTGAAGTTCACGGCCTTCGTGATGGTGACGCCGTCGTCGGTCATTTTGGTGCTGAGCTTCGTGGGGGTGGAGCCGTCCGTGGTGTAGTAGATGGTGTCCCCGGCGGTGTTTTGGACGGTGATCTTCGTGCCGTAGGAAACGACGTTTCCTTCCAGGGCTCCGTCCACCAGAACGATGAAGGGCTTCTCCGCCTTCTCCACCTTGACCTCATAGGACAGGGTGTAGCTGCCGGTATAGGGATCGCCGCAGTCCGCGATAGCCTTGACAGTGGTGGTGCGGGTCAGCTCGAAAGCGCCGGTGTAGCGTTTGCTGTTTTTCGTGGGGGTGGAGCCGTCGGTGGTGTAGTAGATGACGGCGTTGGAATTCGAATGGAGCAGCTTCACGACCTTGGCGTTGCCGGCGTCATTCATGGTCATGGAGATGAGCGGCGCGGGAGCGTAGCCGCTCTCCTGCAGGCTGACGGCGTTGCTCTCCGTGAATTTTACGCTGCCGGAGTAATTGCGGCGATAGATGCCGTAGCCGCCGTTCAGATAATAGGACGTGATGTAGGAAAGGTTGCCGGTGTTTTCGTAGGTCTTGCCGGGGAAGAGCTCGCCGTAGCAGGTCACCCGCATCTTGCAGGGGGTCTGCTCCGTGATCTCCACGGCGTTTATGTTGCCGCTGGCATCGTAGCCGATGTTTGTGATCACGACCACGTGGCTGTTGGGGTTATTGAGCACGTCCCCCACCCGGAGCTGGGAGAGGCTGCTGCCGATGTAAGTGGAGTATGTCTTCAGACTTGTGCAGGTGCAGCGATAGGGCAGATCCCAGGCCCAGGAAGCAAAGCCCGAACAGTCGCTGCCGTAGTACGGCGCGGTCTGGGAGTAGGTCGAATATCCGGAATAGAACTTACTGGAGGTGTCGCTCACCGCGGCAACGAAATCGTCGATGGAGATGCTCCAGCCCACATAGCCCGTGTAGACCGCCTGGGAGTAAGGAATGCCCTGGTAGGTCTTGCCGCCCTGGAAGTAGCCCCAGGTGAGGTCGCCGTTCACGTCGTAGACCTTGCCGCCGCGGTTGTTGTTCACATAGGAGCTGTTGTCGCCGCCCCAGGCATAGCGCCAGGCCAGAGGCGTCCAATAGACCTCCGCCATCTGACGGGAGCGTTTTACGATGTTCTCCTGGTTGGCGTCCAGGGAGGCAACGGTGGCGATCTTGTTGTTGGTGGCGGTGTACGCGCCGTCCGCGTGGAAGGACAGGCCGTCCTGCATCATGGCATATTCGTCCGACTGGAGGAACGCCGCCTCGTTTGCAAGCTGCTGCTCGTCGGAAAGACCGTTGCCGACAAGCTCGTCCCGGTGCAGGGAGTAATCCTGCAGGGAAACGCTTCCCTCAAAAAGCTCCTCCAGTGTGGTCTGCATGGTGCGTCCGTCCGTGACGAGGACCAGCCAGCCGTCGTCCGTCCAGCACTGCTCCACGTCGGAGAGGACCGGGTTCATGCCCGCCCAGAGGGTGTAGTCCAGCACAGAGCCGGTGAGGTAGAGATTGCCGTAGGGCGTGGGGATGAGGCCCAGGACACCGGCAGGGGCTTCCAGCGAAGCAAGCTCGCCGACGGTCATGTCGTACGAATAGACGCTGCCATTAGAAACGAAGCGAAGCTCGTCCCCCATGACGTACATCTGCTTGATGGCCTCGCCAAAGACATAGACCGTCTCGGCACTGCCGCCGGAGGCCGGGACGCGCCGGACGTTTCCGTCGGCGGTGTAGTACAGCCAGCCGTCCATGAGGTTCAGGCTGCCGCCCTCCTCCCCGCTGACGAGACGCTCCGCGCCGTTTTCCGAGGCCCAGATGCCGCCGTCGGAGAAGTACAGCGTGCCGCCGTCCCGCAGGAAGCGTCCGCCGCCGAGGATCTCCACGTCGGTGTTCCCAGGCTGCACCCAGGGACGCTCCGCCGGTTCTTCCTCCGGCTCCGCCACAGCGTTTGCCGCCTCGAGAGACGCGATCTCTTCTTCCGCAAGCTCTTCGGCGCTCTCGATCACTTCCGGCACGGGGGTATCCGCCGGGACAGGCGGTTCCGTGGCCTCCGGCATGGGAATCTCTTCCCCCTCCCCGGCGGGGTCGTCGGTTTCCGTCGGTCCCGTGACGACCTCCTCCACTTGATTCTCCGTCTCCGGCTCACCGTCCGCCAGGGCAAACGCCCCCAGCGAAACCAGCAGAGACAGCAATAGCACAAAGGCCAGGAGCCTGGTTCCGTATTTCATAGGTCCCTCCATGTGTCGATGGTTCGTTCGTATAAATGGGCTTAAATACACCCGTACATCGGTACTATACCATAAAATAGTGACAACTTCAACTGTAAATTGAAATAATTTGTTGTTTTTGTAACTTTTCGTCGAAAAAACAGGACAGGCCGAAGCAGCCTGTCCCGAACGGTGTATTCGGTTGGATCAGAGGACCCGCACCCGGCGGACATGCTCCAGGGCTCGGATCTTCGCCGCCATGTCCTCGGTGACGGGGCTGCCCACGTCGATGATGGTGTAGGCGATGTCTCCCCGGGCTTTGTTGATCATGTGCTCCACGTTCATGTCCTCGGCGCTGATGATGTCAAGGAAGCTGTTGATCATGCGGGGAACGTTTTCGTGGATGACGCAGAGTCTCCCCTCCCCGGCCCGGTCGAGGCTGACGTCCGGGAGGTTCACGGAGTTTTTCGTGGTGCCGTCCAGAAGGTAGTCCGCCAGCTCCTGGGCCGCCATGACCGCGCATTTTTCCTCGCTCTCCGGGGTGGAGGCGCCGAGATGAGGGAAGGCCACGACGCCCTTCGCGCCGATGAGCTTGTCGTCGGGGAAGTCCGTGACGTAGCGGGCCACCTTACCGGCGGCGATGGCGGCGAGGATGGCGTCGGTATCCACGAGGCCGCCCCGGGCGAGGTTTATGATGCGCACGCCGTCCTTCATCTGACGGAAGGCGTCCGCGCCCAGCATGCCCCGGGTCTTGTCAGTGAGGTGGAGCTGGATGAGGATATAGTCGGCCTGGCGGTATACGGTGGCCAGGTCCTCGGCGTGGCGGACCTCGCCGGAGATGCGCCACGCGGATTCCACGGACATATACGGATCATAGCCGATGACGTCCATGCCCAGGCTGATGGCGGCGTTTGCGATGCGGGAACCGATGTTGCCGAGGCCTATGATGCCCAGGGTCTTGCCCATGATCTCAGGTCCGACATAGTTTTTCTTGCCGGCCTCCACCTCCGCGTCGATGCCGTCCCGCCCGGCCAGGGACTTGGCCCAGAAGGCCCCGTCCATGATGTTGCGGGAGGCGAGGATCAAGCTGCAGACGGCAAGCTCCACCACCGCCTGGGCATTGGCTCCGGCGGCGTTGAAGACCACGACGCCGTTTTCCGTGCAGCGGTCGATGGGGACGTTGTCCACGCCCACACCGGCCCGACCGATGGCAAGGAGCTTATCGCCGAAGGTCATGTCGTGGAGCTTTGCGGAGCGGACGAGCAGCGCGTCGGGGTTTTCCGCCTCCACATTGACCATGATGCCCTTGGAGCTGAGAACGTTCAGCCCCGCCTGGGCGATGTTGTTCATCGTTTTGATCTCAAACATGATGCTTTACCTCGAATTCCTTCATATAGTCGGCCAGAGCCTTGACGCCCTCCATCGGCTGGGCGTTGTAGAGACTCGCCCGGATGCCGCCGACGCTGCGGTGGCCCTTGAGGTTCATAAGTCCCTTCGCCTGGGCCTCCTTGGCAAACAGCGCGTCGAGATTGGCGTCGCCGGTGCGGAAGGTGATGTTCATCTCGCTCCGGGAGTCCACCCGGGCATGGGGCTTATAGAGCTTGCTGTTGTCAAGGATTTCGTAGATCATCGCCGCCTTTTCGTGCTTGATCTTCTCCATGCCGGCGACGCCCCCCTGGGTCTGCAGCCAGTCCAGGGTAAGGCCCAGCATATAGATGCACCAGCAGGGCGGGGTGTTGTACATGCTGTCCTTTTCGATCATGGTCTTGTAGGACATCATCAGCGGCGTGATGGGCATCTCCTTCCCTGCCAGGGCTTTGTCGATGATGACAACGGTGACGCCCGCCGGAGCCATGTTCTTCTGAGCGCCGGCGTAGACGATGCCGAACTTCGACACGTCCACCGGACGGGAGAGGATGTCGGAGCTCATGTCGCACACCAGGGGTGAATTCGTCGCGGGGACGTAGCTCCACTCCGTGCCGTAGATGGTGTTGTTGGCACAGTAGTAAAAATACTTCGCGCCGGGGGTGAGCTGAAGCTCCTCCTGCGCCGGGATGAAGGTGAAGTTTTCCGCCTCGGAGGACGCGGCAACGCGGATGTCGCCGTATTTTTTTGCTTCCTTCATGGCGATGCGGGCAAAGTTGCCGGTGACGGCGTAGTCCGCGATGCCCTCGGAATTTTCCAGAAGGTTCAGGGGGATCATGGAAAACTGCAGCGACGCGCCGCCCTGCAGGAACAGGATCTCGTGGGTATCGGGAACGTTCAGCGCGGCTTTGAGCTTCTGCTTCGTCGCGTCGAAGATCTCCTGGAAAAAGGCGCTGCGGTGGCTCATCTCCATGACGGACATGCCGCTGCCGTTGTAGTTGAGCATCTCGGCCGCTGCCCGCTCCAGCGCCTCCCGGGGAAGCACCGAGGGGCCGGCGGAGAAATTGAAAACCTCTTCTCGTTTCATGTCATAACCTCTTCTATTTGAGCTTATATAAGTAATTTATTGCGCTAAACTGCTGATATACTTTATTATTATACCAGATGCCCCGGCAATTGCAAATTTCAAATGCCCAAAAGTCGGCCGCCGTCCACGGCGGTAATTTGGATATTCTGCACAGTATTCCGGGGGTAGGCGTTCTCCGTGAGGACCTCGCAATAGTTCCCGCTGTGGCCCTCCCGGGGCCGCTCGAAGAGTACGGGAAGGGTCTTCCCCACCTGGGACGTCAGGTACTTCCCCTGCATCCGGCGGATGACCTCCCCCGCCCGCCGGACCCGGTCCTCCTTCGCGGCTTTGGTAAGCTGGTCCGGCATGTCCGCGGCCTTGGTCCCCGGACGCCGGGAGTATGGGAACGCATGGACGAACAGAAATCCGACCCGCTCCAAAAACGCCAGCGTCGCGGCAAAATCCGCCTCCGTCTCCCCGGGGAAGCCGCAGATGAGGTCCGCCGTCAGCCCGCAGTCCGGAAAACACTCCCGCAGCCGGGCGCAGACCGCCGCGAAGTCCGCTGTGTCATACTTCCGATGCATCCGTCGGAGGGTATCGTCGCAGCCGGACTGGAGGGAGAGATGAAAATGGGGACAGACATTCCCCGGGGACGCGATGCGTCGGCAGAAGTCCTCCGTCACCACCGTGGGTTCCAGGGAACCGAGGCGAAGCCGCAGGTTCGGCGCGGCGTTGGAAACGGCCTCCACCGCGTCGGCAAGATTCGGTTTTCCGGGAAGGTCCTTGCCGTAGGAGGCGATCTCGATGCCGGTGATAACGATCTCGGAATACCCCGCCCTGGCAAGCTCCGACGCCTGGGCCGCGCAGGTCTCCAGCGCCAGGGAGCGGACTCGTCCCCGGGTGTAGGGGATGACGCAGTAGGTGCAGAAATTATCGCAGCCGTCCTGGATCTTGAGCATGGCACGGGTCCGGCCGGTGACCGCCCCGGCGGGCAGCGGCTCGAAGACCCGGCGCTGGAAGGGATCGTCCACCTCCACGGCGGGCAGGGCCGCGGCAATGGCCTCCACCAGCTTTTCCTTCTCGCCGCTGCCGAAGACGATGTCCGCCCCCAGCTCCGCCACGGCCTCCGGCTCCAGCTGGGAGAAGCATCCGCACACCGCGGTCAGCGCGCCGGGATGCTGCCCCTGGAGGCGGCGGATGGCCTGGCGGGATTTCCGTCCGCTCTCGGCGGTGACGGCGCAGGTGTTCACAAGGATCACGTCCGCGATCTCCCCGATCCCGGCAGGTTCAAACCCCCGGTCCCGGAGCATGGTCTCGACGGCCTGAGTCTCGTATTGATTTACTTTGCACCCAAGGGTGTAGACGGCATATTTCATAGCGCTTGTAATTTCTTTCCTCTGCGTTTATAATAGGCGAAGTTCAGGAAAACGGTGAATTTTATGATCTATCTCGATAACGCCGCCACCACCCGGGTATGCCCGGAGGCGGCACAGGCGGCAATCAACGCCATGACGGAGGGCTTCGGAAACCCCAGCTCCACCCACGCTCCCGGCCGGGAGGCGCGAAACGCCCTCAAATCCGCCCGACGGGACGTCGCCGCCGCCATCGGCGCGAAGCCGGAAGAGATATTCTTCACCTCCGGCGGCACGGAGGGGGATAACTGGGCGATCCGTTCCGGCGCGGCAGCCATGGTCCGCCGAGGCAAGCATATCATCAGCTCCGCCGCGGAGCATGACGCCGTGCGGAAGAGTCTGGACCTCCTGGAACGGGAGGGGTTTGAGGTCACGCGCCTCGCGCCGGGACCGGACGGAGCCATCGCCCCGGAGGCCGTGCAGAACGCCCTGCGGGAGGACACAGCCCTTGTGAGCCTCATGCTCGTGAACAACGAGACGGGGGCGGTGACGGACATCCCCGCCATATCCCGCACTCTGAAGGCCGCCAGGTCCCAGGCCCTTCTGCATACCGACGCGGTGCAGGGATTTCTGAAGGTCCCCTTCACCGCCAAAACTCTCGGCGCAGACCTCATCACCCTGTCGGGGCATAAAATACACGCTCCGAAGGGTACCGGTGCCTTGTACGTCCGGTCCGGACTGCGGCTGCCGGCGCTTCTCGTGGGAGGCGGTCAGGAGGACCGCAAGCGCTCCGGCACGGAGAACATGCCCGGCATCCTCGCCTTTTCCGCCGCGGTGAACGCCGCCCGGGCGGACAAGGACGCCATGTCCCGCATGACCTCCCTGCGGGAGCGGATCATTGCCACCCTGGGGGAGACGATCCCGGAGTTTCGGGTAAACGGCGGCGGTGCGCCCCATATCCTGAGCCTCTCCCTGCCGGGGTATCGAAGCGAGACGCTGCTGAATCTTCTGGATTCCTGGGGTGTGTGCGTCTCCATGGGGTCGGCCTGCAAGCGGGGCGCGCGAAGCCATGTGCTGGAAGCCATGGGCCTGCCGGCCAAGGTGATCGACGGGACGATCCGGGTGTCCCTGTGCCGGTTCACGACGGAGGCCGACGTGGACGGCTTCTGCGAGGCGCTCCTAAGAGCCACGCAGAAGCTCTATCCCAAGCTGTGACCGCAAAGAAGGCGGAGCCGACGGGCTCCGCCTTTCTCGTGCGAATGGGGTCAGACGATGTACTTCGTGACGGCCTCCCCGAAGCTCTCGGGGTCGGCGGAGACGGTGAGGGTGAAGTCCACCTCGCTGAAGCTGTCCAGCCACGCCAGGAAGCAGGCCAGAGTCTGGGCGTCAACTTGACCGATGATCTTGAAGAGGTTGTCGATAAAGACATGGGTGATGTCGAAGTTTCCGGCGGACAGACCGCTGATGAAGCCGCGCATGAGCTCGAGCGAGTTGATGCCGTACGCAGAGGCATGCACAAGCCGTGCCTGATAGGGGATGTCGTAGGTAAGGACCTTGTCCTTTTCGATGCAGATCACGTCGCCGTGCTCTTCGTCCACTGCCTTACGCACCAGTTCAACCAGTGTCTTTGTTTTGCCGGTCCCTTTGAGACCCATGATCAATCGTACCAAATCGGTCACGCTCCCTTGCTTTAGTTACCTTTATCATACCATCATTCCGACGTTCCTGCAATGAAAAAATTATTAAGAAATAAAAAAAAGCCTGAAACGTTTGACACCTCAGGCTTTTCCAGATATTAGGTCATTACGCTCCGGGCTTTCCCAGCATGCGGAACATGTTTTTCTTGTAGGCCTCCACCCCGGGCTGGTCGAAGGGATTGACCCCCAGCATATACCCGCTGATGGCGCAGGCCATCTCGAAGAAGCACACAAGATCGGCAAAGCCCGCCTCGTCTCGCAGGGGAACGGAAATGCCGATGTTCGGCACACCGCCGGCGATGTGAGCGGCTTTCACGGCCTCCATCGCCACCCGGGCGATGTCCGAGAGACCCCGTCCGGCAAGATAGTTCAGGCCGTCAGGATCGCCCATGGCGAAGGGCATCTCGTAGTCCTTCCGGGGCCGGTCGAAGCTCACAACGGTCTCCATCAGGGTCCGGGGTCCGTCCTGGACATACTGGCCCATGGAGTGCAGGTCCGCGTTATACTCCACCGACGCCGGGAAGATGCCCACGCCGTTTTTGCCTTCGCTCTCGCCGTAGAGCTGCTTCCACCACTCGGCCATGTACCGGAAGGAGGGTTCGTAGCATGCGAGAAGCTCGATCTTCTTGCCGCCGGCGTAGAGGGCGTTTCGCATGGCGGCGTACTGCCACGCGGGGTTTTCCGGGCCTCGCTGGTCCAGGGCATACATGCTCTCCGCCGCGGTGCCGACGAGGGTGCGGATATCGCAGCCCGCCGCCGCGAGAGGCAGAAGCCCCACCGCGGAGAGGACGGAGAACCGCCCGCCGACGTCGTCCGGGACGACGAAGGTCTCATACCCCTCGGCGTCCGCGATGCCCTTCAGGACGCCCTTGTGGGCGTCCGTGGTGGCGTAAATGCGCTTTTTGGCGTTGGCTCCGTATTTTTTCTCGAGGAGGCCCTTAAAGATGCGGAAGGCCGCGGCAGGCTCCAGGGTCGTGCCGGATTTCGAGACCACGTTCACGGAGAAATCCCGGTCCCCCAGGCGGGTCAGCTTGTCGTACAGATCGTCCGCCGAGAGGCCGGTGCCGGCGAAGATGACCTCCGGGCCGTTTTTCGGCTGGATGAGCTCCAGCCCTGCCCGGGCGCCGAGGTAGCTGCCGCCGATGCCGACCACGACGAGGACCTCGCTGCTGGAGCGGATGCGGTCCGCCGCCGCGAGGAGCTTTTTGAGTTCGTCACCCTGGACGCGCCGAGGTAGCTGCCGCCAGCCGGTGAATTCCGCGCCGGCCCAGGTCCCCTCCGCCAGCGCGCGATGGGCTACCGCCGCCGCGCCGTAATCCGGTCCCTTGCCGTCCAGAAATCCGATCGCACCGGAAAGGTCTACTTTTACCATGAGCTTCGCCTCCCTATGAAGAGTCGTCTTGTTTTATGCCATTATAGACCTTTGTAAAGCTAATTGCAAGTGTTAAAACTCGCCCAGGTGGGGAATACCATTGAATATTCCTCCGAATTATTCTTAAAAATGGGGAATTCCTACATCAAATGACCGGTTATCGCACCGATCAGACGACCATACACATCCCCGAAGCCGAGGCGTTCCACCCCGGCGGAGGAAACGAGGTCCGCCACGGCGAGGACCTCTTCCCCGCTGCGGACGGTGAGTTCTCCCAGCTTCTGCCCCGGCTGCACCGGCGCGGGAACGCTCTCCGGCAGCTCCACGGAAAACGTGAGGTCCGCGAGCTTTCCCCGCCCCTCCAGGATCGTGCCGCTCCCGGCAAGAATCGGCTGCACGCTGTCCGCCGCCCCCATGGCCACCCGCACCGGCGGCAGGGCCTCCGGCGGCGTGAGAGAGGCAAGCTCGTAATTGGCGAAGGCATAGCTCAGAAGGGCTTTCGCGCTGTCAAAGCGCTCCGCGGACGTATCGGCGTGGAGGACCACCGCGATATACTCGACGCCTTCCCGCTCCGCCGAAGCCGACAGGCAGTACATGGCCTTGGACGTAAAACCGGTTTTGAGACCCGTGGCGCCGTCGTAGTAGTAGATGAGCTTATTGGTGTTCGACAGACCGAAAGAGCCGTCCCGGATGCTGTCCATCCAGATCGTTGTGTACTCCCGGATGCCGTCGTGCAATAATAGCTCCCGGCTCATGAGTGCGATGTCATAGGCCGAGGTATAATGCTCGTCGTCATCGAAAAGTCCCGTGCAGTTCGTGAAATGGGTGTCGGCCATACCGAGCTCCGCGGCACGCTCGTTCATGCGCTTCACAAACGCCTCCTCCGAGCCGCAGAGAAGCTCCGCCAGAGCCACCGCACAGTCGTTCGCGCTGACGACGGCGACGCATTTGAGCATCTCCCCCACCGTCATACGCTCCCCCGGCTCCAGCCAGATTTGACTGCCGCCCATGGACGCCGCGGCGTCGGAGGCCGTCACCACCGTGTCCCGCGTGATGGTCCCGGCGTCCAGCGCTTCCATCACGAGAAGCATGGTCATGACCTTCGTGACGCTGGCAGGCGAGCAATGCTCGTGGGCGTCTTTTTCATAGAGGACCGTGCCGGTAGTCTTTTCCATCAGGACGGCATACGGCGCGGCGATGGGAATATCCTCCCCCGCGAGCGGTTCCAGCGCGAGGGCATTCCCCGCGAGAGACAGCGTAAGCAGCACGGACAGGGCCAGCACCAGGATTTTTTTCATAAAAACACCCCCATGTCCAATGGATATGGGGGTGTCGGCTCGAATATGTCACTTGTCCAGCACGGGAAATTGCGGCAGTATTTGCCCGGAGATAGGCAGTTGCCCACAATTTCCACAGTATTTTGCACAAAAAACCGGAAAACAGCTCGCGATGATCTGTGTATTCTGTCGATATTTGTCGAACGGACTGCTCACGCAAGCTCCCGGTACATGGCGGGGGCATCGGCCTTCGTGACATTTTCCGCTACGGAGAGGACCTCCACCTTCACGGTCCGGGGTCCGAACCGGATCTCGATGATGTCCCCGGGCTTCACGTCCTTGGAGGGCTTCGCGGGAGCGCCGTTCACGGTCACCCGTCCGCCGTCCGCCGCGTCGTTTGCCACGGTCCGGCGCTTGATAAGCCGGGAGACTTTGAGGTACTTGTCAAGACGCATGTCCGCACCTCAGGCCTCGCCCGGGCCATCGCCCGGGGCCTCCGCCGGGGCATCGGATGCCACCGCGTCGGCCTTCGGGGGAAGCTCGCCGTGCTCGCAGAAGTAGTCGAAGTCGTCTCCCTCCATGGATTCGTGCTCCAGGAGGTACTCCGCCACGGAGATCAGCGTATCCCGGTGCTCCGTGAGTATCTGCTCGCAGCGGGCGGAGGCCTCGTCGAAGATGCGCTTGACTTCCTCGTCGATGATGGCAGCCGTCTCCTCGGAGTAGGCCTTGGTGGTGCCGAAATCACGCCCGATGAACAGGCTGTGACCGGCATCGTCAAAGCTGATGGGTCCGAGACGCTCGGAGAAGCCGTACTGCATGACCATCGCCCGGGCAATTTTGGAGGCCTGCTGGATGTCCCCGGAAGCGCCGGTGGAGATGTCGTCGAGGAAGAGCTTCTCCGCGGTCCGTCCGCCCAGGGACATGACGATGTCCTCGAACATGGCGCTCCTCGACTCGAAGGTTTTGTCCTCCGCCGGACGCATGAGGGTGAAGCCCCCGGCACGTCCGCGAGGGATGATGGTGATGTAGTGGACGGGGTCCACATTCTCGAGGTACTTCGCGGCGATAGCGTGGCCGGATTCGTGGTAGGCGGTGAGACGCTTCTCCTTGTCGGAGATGACCCGGCTCTTTTTCTCCGGGCCCATGGCGACCTTGAGGATGGCGTCGTCGATGTCCGTGTTCATGAGGAAGCGGCGGCCCCGGCGGACAGCCAGGAGCGCGGCTTCGTTCAGAAGGTTTTCGAGGTCCGCGCCGGAGAAGCCGGGGGTGCCCCGGGCAATGGAGTTGAGGTCCACGTCCTCCCCGAGAGGCTTGCCCTTGGCATGGACCCGGAGGATGGCCTCCCGGCCCTTCACGTCAGGCAGGCCGATGTATACCTGGCGGTCGAAGCGGCCCGGACGCAGGAGGGCGTTATCGAGGATGTCCGCCCGGTTCGTGGCCGCCATGACGATGACGCCCTCGTTGTTCGTAAAGCCGTCCATCTCCACCAGGAGCTGGTTCAGGGTCTGCTCCCGCTCGTCGTGACCGCCGCCGAGACCCGAGCCGCGCTGACGGCCCACGGCGTCGATCTCGTCGATGAAGATGATGGCTGGAGCGACCTTTTTGGCCTGGTCGAAGAGGTCACGGACGCGGCTGGCGCCGACGCCGACATAGAGCTCCACGAAATCGGAGCCGGAGATGGAGAGAAACTGCACCCCCGCCTCCCCGGCGACGGCCTTCGCCATGAGGGTCTTGCCGGTGCCCGGAGGTCCCACGAGCAGAACGCCCTTGGGGATGCGCGCTCCCATCTCGGTGTAGGCCGCGGGGTTTTTGAGGAATTCAACGATCTCCTGCAGGTCCTCCTTTTCCTCGTCGCAGCCGGCGACGTCGGCAAAGGTCTTCTGCTTCTGGTCCTCGGTGGCAAGGCGGGTCCGGGCCCGGGAGAATTTCATCACGCCGCCGGCACCGCCGCCCCCCGCCCGATTCATCATGGAAAACCACAGCACGCCCATGACGACCATGAGCAGCAGGTAGGGCACGAAGGAAATGAGAATGGCGGACATGCTGTCGTCCGTATAGTCGTATTCGGTGAGGATGCCCGCGGCCTTCTGCTCGCGGATGGTATCGCCAAGGTCGTCGTTGAACTGGTCCACGCTGCGCAGGACCTTCGTGACCTCGGTGACGCCATCATGGGGCTCCCGGAGGGACATGGTGAGGCGGCTGCCCTTGATGGAGAAGGACTCCACCTGCTTCGCCTCAAAAAGATCGATGATCTCGGAGTAGGTCGGGGTGATGCGCCCGCCGCTGAAGAGGGTGAAGATCGTCGCCAGCAGGATCACGACCACCAGGGCGTATACGCCGACGTCTCTGGCACGCTTGCGGTTGTTGGGATTGTTTTCCATACAATTACCTCGTTGGTTTCCTTACGAATATACTTCCGGCTTCAGCACGCCGATATACGGCAGGTTGCGGTAGCGCTGGTCGTAGTCCAGGCCATAGCCCACCACGAAGGCGTCCGGGATGGTGAAGCCGATGTAGTCCGCATCCACGTCCGCCGTGCGGCGCTCCGGCTTGTCGAGCAGGGTCACGATGCGGATGGAGGCAGGCTCACGAGCGCTCATGTAGCGCTTGAGATAACTCAGGGTGTTGCCGCTGTCCAGGATGTCCTCCACGATGATGATGTCCCGTCCCGCGATGTCCTGGGAGAGGTCCTTCACGATCTCCACAGCACCGGAGGAAACGGTCCCGGAGCCGTAGCTCGAAACCACCATGAAATCCACCGTGCAGTTCACGTCGCAAGCCCGGACCAGGTCCGCCATAAAGAGGAAGCACCCCTTCAGAACACCGACGAACAGGGGTTCCTTGCCCTGGTAGTCCGCCGTGATCCGGCACCCCAGCTCCGCGATGCGCTCGCGGATGTCCTCCTCCGACGCCAAGACCTTGGCAATATCGTCTCGCATAGCCATATGTGTTTTTATCCTTCCTTTTCCGGCATAAGCCGGAGAAATTCAACAGAGAGTATGTCCCGATCCCCGGGATGGGCCGCGGCCCGCTCGTCCGGCGGGAAGCCCCGCACCGCGAGGATGCCGTCCGCGTCCCGCAAAACGGGAACGACGTCCCGCTCCCAGAGGGGCACATGCGCCTCGAGAAACAGGGCTTTGAGGGTCTTCGTGCAGCCGCGGCCCAGAGGACGAAAACGGTCCCCCGCCCGCCGCGCCGATAGGACGACGGTATCATTTATATTCGCACATCGAAAGAAAAAAGTGTTGAACGACGTGTGAACATCGCATGGAAAAATGTCGATTTTTTTGCAGGAAACGGTGAGGCCCGCTTCGGGAAGCTCCAGCGTCTCGCCGGGAACCAGAATATGTTCTTTCAGCCTCGGAAACTCTCCCCGGGAAAACCGGACCCAGCCTTCGGAGACGGCCAGCTCTACGCCGGGAAGCCGAGCGTTTTTCCCCTGCCGCAGGGCATCCAGCGCCCGGACGGTGTGCTCAAAGCCCAGACTCTCCCCCGCCATTCGGCGCAGGACACGCCGAGCCACCGGGTCGGGCAGGGTAGCCAGAGCCTTAAGCGGCAGGGCATGGTCCCGGGCGTTTTGCGCGATAAATCCTTCCGCAAGGCTGCCGAGGAACGCCTCGTCCTCCCGCAGGAGACGAGCGGTGCGGGAGATGGTCTCCGCCAGGGCGGGATTTTCCTCCCGGAGCCGGGGGATCACATGATGCCGGAGGCGGTTGCGGGCATAGACATCGGAAGCGTTGGAGGCATCCTCCACGTGGGGAACGCTGTGTTCCTCCAGCCAAATAAGGACCTCCCCCCGGGTCACGTCTAGCATAGGCCGGACAATTCTTCCCCGGATGGGCGGGATGCCTCCCAGCCCCCGGAGGCCGGTGCCCCGGGTCAGATGCAGGAGGACGGTTTCGGCGTTGTCGTCCGCGGTGTGGGCCGTGGCGATGACCGACGCGCCGAGAGCATCCGCCGTCCGTTCCAGAAAAGCATAGCGCAGCTCCCGTGCCGCCGCCTCGATGCCGAGGCCACGGGCTTCGGCGCAGGCCGCCACGTCTCCCCTCTCGCACCGAAAGGGAATATCGTGGGTCTCGCACCAGTCCCGGACGAAGGCCGCGTCGGCGGCGGAATCCGCCCCTCGGAGGCCGTGGTCATAATGGGCCGCAGCCACGGGATAGCCCATGTCCCGCAGGTTTTCCAGCAGGTACATGGAATCCGCCCCGCCGGAGACCGCGCAGAGGATCAGCTCCCCCGCCGGGAGAAGCTCAGTAGTCATCCTCGTCGTGGCGGCGGTCATCGTTTACGTAGGTCGTAAACTCCGGCAGCCATCGCAGGTACACCGTGCCGGTGCGGCCCCGGCGGTTTTTGAGGAGGATCGCCTCAGCGGCGTTGGGGTCTTCGCAGTTTTCGTCGTAGTACCCCTCGCGATACAGGCCGATGACGGCGTCCGCGTCCTGCTCGATGGCGCCGGATTCGCGCAGGTCGGACAGCATGGGACGCTTGTTGGTGCGGCCTTCGTTGGCACGGCTGAGCTGGCTCAGGCACATAAGCGGCACGCCCAACTCCTTTGCCGTGACCTTCATCATGCGGCTGATGTCGCTGACGGCCTGGGTGCGGCTCTCGTTGGACCAGGT
>CAYNZM010000034.1:0-18651 GCA_964401725.1 uncultured Oscillospiraceae bacterium | reverse complement strand
AGCGGCGGGCGATATAGACCACGAGGCAGAAATTGTGTTCGATGAGAGTCTGGCGGGCATCGTAGTTCCCCTGGGCCAGGGCGGTGATGGCGGCCTCCTCGTCCTCCCGCTCCAGGGGGGGAGGGAGGATGTCGCTGCCGCCGATGTAAAAGAGCCTCGGCGCTCGCTCCACGGCGAGACGGAGGTCCAGAATGAGAAGCTGCAGGCGTGTCATGGCGTCTCCTTTCCGATATGTCACAGTATGGCCTGATAGCTGCCGTTCCCGCCGAGATCACCCGGCGCGACGGCGGCGAGAAGATCGTCCCGGGTTTCTCCGTCCACGGTCACGGCATCCGGACGGAAAACCAGCAGAAGCCGGGTTTTTCCGCTTACGTCGGCATAGGGCAGGAGCCGAGAGCCGGGGATGTGCGGGACGGCGTCCGCGGGAGGCCCTGTCAGAAACTCCGCGGCCTCCGGGAAGAGCGGGGCGATCGCGTCCGCCTCCGCCACCAGCGCGCCGCAGCCCGTGAGGGGATCGCACAGCCCGTTCCCCGTGTCCTCCAGAGCGCGGAACACGGCCCGACGTCCGTTTTTCTCGAGGGTGATCTCGTGGATGACCCGGGCGGCGTTTTTCGCGCTTCTTCGGAACACCAGCGACACCGCCGCCCAGCACAGCGCGAAGGACAAAACGAGCACGCGCATGTCGAGCCGGACGAGCGGACCGCCGGAAGCTATGCCGCGATAGATTCCCGCGGCGTACACCGCGCCGCCGAACAGGGCCGATACCCCGCCGAAGGCCAGAAGACACCGAAAAAGATGCCGTTCCCCGCCGAAGGCCACCAGGGTCATCCCCGCCGCCAGCACGGGATGCAGGACGGGCAGCCGCAGAAAGGCCGCCGCCGGAACGAGGGACGCCGCGCTCCAGGCCCCGCCCAACGCCGCGGCGAGGGCGAAGCGTCCCCGGCGGAACGGCAGGGCGCAGATCTTTGCCGTGGCCAGCAGCAGAAAGTAGTCGATGACGAGGTTTAGGAGAAACAGCTCATCCAGATACACGGTCTTCATGGGGACATTGTATGCCCCTTCTTGCGCGAAGCCGGTTGAAATCGGAGCACGGATGTGGTAAAATCTTCAGGAAACGGAAGAAACGGGGGAGTGCCCTATGGAACAGACCAATTTCGCATACCATCGCGTGCTGCTGAAGGTCAGCGGCGAGGCCTTGGGCGGCGCAGCCGGCCGGGGACTGGACTTTGACGTGATCCGCGCCCTTTGCCGGAGCATCCGCTCCTGCGCCGAAGCCGGCGTGCAGTTGGGCGTCGTCACCGGCGGCGGCAACTACTGGCGCGGCGTGAAGGACGGCGGCGGCAAAATGGAACGCTCCCGGGCGGACTCCATGGGCATGCTGGCCACCGTGATGAACAGCCTGGCCCTCGCGGAGGCCCTGGAGCAGGAGGGCGTTCCCGCCCGGGTCATGACCACCGTGGACATGCCCCGCGTGGCGGAGAGCTACAACCACGGCCGGGCGATGCACCATCTCGACAAGGGCCGTGTCGTCATCTTTGCCGGCGGCACCGGAAACCCCTATTTCTCCACGGACTCCGCCGCGGCGCTGAAGGCCGCCGAGATCGGCGCGGACATCCTGCTCATGGCGAAAAACATCGACGGCGTTTACACCGCCGACCCCAAGACCGATCCCTCCGCCGTCCGCCTGGACACCATGACCTATGACCGCATCCTGGCGGAGCATCTGAACGTCATCGACTCCACCGCGGCCTGCCTTCTGCGGGATAACGGCATCCCCACCATGATCTTTGCCCTCGATCCCCCGGAGAACATCCTCCGGGTCGTCCGCGGCGAGCGCATCGGCACCATCGTTCAATAACCGGGTGAAAGTCCCGTCCACACTGATTACTATGAAACAGGAGGAAGCATCATGTCCGAGCTGAAAGAATTTGAGGAAAAAATGAAAAAAGCCCAGGATTTCCTGAGCTCCCAGTTCGACTCCGTCCGGGCCGGACGGGCCAACGCCGGTGTTCTCAACGGCATCACCGTGGACTACTACGGCACGCCGACGCCCATCAACCAGGTCGCGGCGGTCTCCACCCCCGATCCCCGCACGCTGATGATCACCCCGTGGGACGGCTCCGTTCTCAAGGGCATCGAAAAGGCCATCCAGGCGTCGGAGCTCGGCATCAACCCGCAGAACGACGGCCGGGTCATCCGCCTCGTCTTCCCCCAGCCCACCGAGGAACGCCGTAAGGAGCTTGCCAAGCAGGTCCGCAAGTACGGTGAGGACGCGAAGGTCGCCGTCCGCAACATCCGCCGGGACGCCATGGACAAGATCAAAAAACAGCAGAAGTCCGGCGAGATCACCGAGGACGACCAGAAGGACCTTGAAAAAGAGCTGCAGAAGCTCACGGACGACAACATCAAGGCCGTCGATAAGCTCACCGAGGCCAAGGAGAAGGAACTGTTCTCCATATGAGCGAACGAAACGATACGACGCTGGCGGAGGGGTCTTCTGCAAGACCTCCCCGCCATATCGCCATCATTATGGACGGCAACGGGCGCTGGGCGAAAAAACGGGGTCTGCCTCGCTCGGCGGGCCATGCCGCGGGGGCCGAGAGCTTCCGGCGGGCGGCGCGGTACTGCCGCTCCCTTGGCGTGGAGTATCTGACGGTCTACGCCTTCTCCACCGAAAACTGGAAGCGCCCGGAGGACGAGGTCCGGGGCATCATGGTCCTTCTCCGGAAGTATCTGGACGAGGCCCTGCGGGACATGGAAAAGGAGCAGACCCGGCTGCGGTTTTTCGGGGACCTCACCGCCCTCAGCCCGGAGCTTCGGAAGCTCTGCACCGACGCCGAGGAGCGCTCCAAGGGCTATCCCGGCGGGCAGGTGAATATCTGCCTGAACTACGGCGGGCGGGACGAGATCGTCCGCGCGGCCAAACAATGGGCAGCGGAGGGCTGCCCGGAGCTGACGGAGGACCGGTTTTCCGGCTACCTCTACAGCGGCGGCATCCCCGACCCGGACCTTCTCATCCGTCCCGGCGGCGAGACCCGCATCTCCAACTACCTCCTCTGGCAGATGGCCTACGCGGAGATGTATTTCTCCGACGTGCTCTGGCCGGATTTCGACGAGCGGGAGATCGACAAGGCCGTCGCCGCGTTCCAACGCCGTGACCGGCGCTATGGCGGCGCAAAAAAAGAAAACGAGGCAAACACATGATGAATTCGATTTCCGTCCTGGGGTCCACCGGCTCCATCGGACGGCAGACATTGGACGCCGCGGAGCGTCTCGGCATCCGCGTGGAGGCGCTGACGGCCCAGAAGAGCGTGAAGCTCCTGGAGGAGCAGATTCGGCGATTCCGTCCGCGCTATGCCGCGGTGTACGACGAAGCCGCGGCGGCGGACCTGCGCCTTGCCACGGCGGACCTGAATCTGGAGATCGGCGTCGGCATGGACGGTCTGCGCCAGGCCACGGCCCTGTCCTCCGTCGAGGCGGTGGTTACGGCGGTGTCCGGCTCCGTGGGACTTCAGCCGACGCTGGACGCCATCGCGGAAAAAAAGAGGGTCTGCCTCGCGAACAAGGAGACCCTCGTCTGCGCGGGGAGCCTCGTCATGGCGGCGGCCCGGGACTACGGCGCGGAGATCGTGCCCGTGGACTCGGAGCATTCCGCGATCTTCCAGTGTCTGGAAGGCCGGCGGGACCAGCTTTCCCGCATCCTTCTCACCGGCTCCGGCGGACCCTTCCGGGGTTGGTCCCGGAAGCGGACCCGGGACGTGACGCCGACCCAGGCGGTGTCCCACCCCAACTGGTCCATGGGGGCGAAGATCTCCGTGGACAGCGCAACGATGATGAACAAGGGCCTCGAGTTCATCGAGGCGATGCATCTTTTCGCCGTGACGCCGGACGACATCCAGGTGGTCGTGCATCCGCAGAGCGTCATCCATTCCATGGTGGAGCTGAAGGACGGGACCGTCCTCGCCCAGCTCGCCGTGCCGGATATGGGCCTGCCCATCCAGTACGCCCTGACCTGGCCGGAGCGGAGGGCTTCGCCCTATGAGCGGCTGGATTTCTGGAAAATGAAGGACCTGACCTTTGAGGAACCGGACCCGGAGAAGACTCCCTGCCTCGGCCTTGCCATGGACTGCGCTCGCCGGGGCGGCGCGGCTCCCTGCGTTTTGAGCGCGGCAAACGAAGCCGCCGTCGCCCTGTTTCTCGAGGGACACATCGGCTTCAACGACATCTACGACCTCGTGGCGGAGACGGTGGATCGGCTGGGAAACGCTCCGGCGGATACGCTGGACGACATCCTCGCCGCCGACGCCGCCGCCCGGGAGCTCGTCCGGGAAAAACTGCAATATTTCCGCGCGTTTGGAATAAACTAAGCCCATGAGTACTGTTCTTTACATCCTGCTGGCGATCCTGATCTTTGGCGTCCTCATCGCCATCCACGAGTGGGGACACTTCGTGGCGGCCCGGGCCTGCGGGGTCCGGGTGCTGGAGTTCTCTCTGGGCATGGGACCGCTTCTGTGGCACCGGGAGGACCGGCGCGGCACCCAGGTGAGTCTGCGGGCCCTGCCCATCGGCGGTTACTGCGCCATGGAGGGGGAGGATGAGGCGTCGGACGATCCCGCGGCCTTTTCGAACGCCGCGGCCTGGAAGCGCTTCATCATCCTGGTCGCCGGCGCGGCGATGAATTTCCTGCTGGGCCTCGTGCTCATCGTCGTCCTCTTCACGCAAATCGGCATGTTCTCCTCGCCCACCATCACGGACTTCATGGATGGCTGCCCCTACGAGGGCGACCTGCAGGCGGGGGATACGTTCTACCGCATCAACGGTCAGCGGATATATTTCACGAGCGACGTGGGCACCTACCTCGCCCGCCGCACGGGGGACACCTCGGACATCACGGTTCTCCGGGACGGGAAGAAGATCACCCTGGAGGACTATCCCATGCTCCCCCGGGAGTACACCGACCCGGAGACAGGGGAGACCATCACGCGCTACGGCTTCTACTTCGGCGTGAAGGAGATGGGCCTCGGGGCGACGCTGAAATACTCCTGGTACGGGGCGATGGATTTCGTGCGCATGGTGTGGCTGGGTCTTGAGGACCTCGTCACCGGCGCGGTGGGAGTGCAGCAGATGACCGGCGTCGTGGGCATCGTGGACATGATCGCAGATGTGGGGACCCAGTCGGAGACCTCCCGGGACGCGTTCCTGAACATTGTGAATCTTACGGCCTTCATCGCCATCAACCTCGCCGTGATGAATCTTCTGCCTCTCCCGGCGCTGGACGGCGGACGCATCCTGTTTCTTGCCGTGACCTGGATCGCGGAGCATTTTCTGCGCCGCCGCATCGACGGTAAATACGAGGGCTATGTCCATACGGCGGGGCTTGTGGCCCTGCTGGGGCTCATGGCCTATGTGATGTATAACGACATTGCCCGCATCCTGGCGGGCTGACGGAGAAAAACCATGACGAGAGAAGACACCCGACAGATCCTCGTGGGCGGTATTCCCGTGGGCGGCGGTGCGCCGGTCACGGTCCAGTCCATGTGCAATACCAAAACCTGCGACGCCGCGGCGACCCTGGACCAAATGCGCCGTCTGAAAGCGGCGGGGTGCGACATCATCCGCGTCGCCGTCCCGGATATGGACGCGGCGGCGGCTCTGCCGGCGATCCTGGCGGAAGCGCCGATGCCCGTGGTGGCAGACATCCATTTCGACCACCGCCTCGCCCTCGCGGCGGCGGAGGCCGGGGTGGACGCCATCCGCATCAATCCCGGGAATATCGGACGTCCCGAGCGGGTGGAGGCCGTGGCAAACGCCTGCCGGGAGCGGGACATCCCCATCCGCGTGGGGGTGAACTCCGGCTCCGTGGAAAAAGCTGTCCTTGCCAAATACGGCGGGCCTACGGCGGAGGCTCTGGTGGAGAGCGCGGCGGGGGAGCTCCAGACCCTCGCGGGCTTCGGCTTCCGGGACGTGGCCCTCTCCGTCAAGGCGTCGGACGTTCCCACGGCGGTGGCGGCGTATCGCCTGGCGGCGGAGCGCTTCGACTGCCCGCTGCACGTCGGCATTACCGAGGCGGGCACGAGCTACACGGGCCTTGTGAATTCCGCGGCGGGCATCGGGACCCTGCTCATGGAGGGCATCGGGGACACCGTCCGCGTGAGCCTCACCGCCGACCCGGCGGAGGAGGTCCGGGCGGGGCTTGCCATCTTGAAAGCCTGCGGCCTGCGGAGAGCGGGTCTGCGCCTTGTCTCCTGCCCCACCTGCGGGCGGACGAGCATCGACCTCATCGGCCTTGCCACCGCCGCGGAAAAGCGTCTGGAGGGCGTGCGGCGGGACATCACCGTCGCCGTCATGGGCTGCGAGGTAAACGGCCCCGGCGAGGCTTCGGAGGCGGATTACGGCGTCGCGGGCGGGAAGGGCTTCGGCAGCCTGTTCGTGAAGGGCCGTGTGGTCAAGACAAAAATCCCGGAGGCGGAGCTTTTGGACGAGCTCATGGCCCTCATCCAGCGGGACGCGTGATACCGGAGAATACATAGCTTGGAAGAAAAGATACCATTCATCGAAATGTTCCCCTGCTGTGGGGGAGAAAACGCCGGGGAGCTGGAAAACGTCCAGGTCCTCTCCGTCGTCGTGCGCCGGGAGACCATGACGATGGAGGTCAAGGCATTCTTTCCATCCGTGCCCGCCCCGGCGGCGGTGTCGGCGCTGGAATGGCGGCTGCGGCAGGAATACGGCCTGCGGGGCGTCGCCATCGAGGTGGAAGCGCCCCGGGAGGAGTTGAAAGCCGAGCCGAAGAAAAAAACCGCCTCCAGGACCCTCTTTGGCCGTCACGCCAAAGGAGCGAAGATCATTCCCATCGCGGAGGCAAGCCCCGAAATGAAATCCGTCACCGTCTCCGGCCGGGTCTTCGCGGAGGAGAGCCGGGACATCCCGAAGCGCGGGGCCTACGTCCTGCAGTTCGACATGACGGACGGCAGCGGCAGCCTCCGGGTGACCAAGTTCTTCCCCAAGGAAGAGGTGGGCGAGGCCAAGGGCGTCGTCGCCCCGGGGATGTACGTCACCGTGACGGGCAGTATGCGCTTCGACAAATTCACCCAGGAGGTCGTTCTTGAGCCTCGCTGCATCCAGACCGCGGAGGCGCCTCCCGTGCGGCAGGACACCGCAGCTGAAAAGCGGGTGGAGCTGCATCTCCATACCCAGATGTCCTCCATGGACGCCCTGACGGACGTCGGCGCGGCGGTGAAGCGGGCGGCCTCCTGGGGCATGCCCGCCATCGCCATCACGGACCACGGCGTGGCCCAGGCCTTTCCCGCGGCGTCGAAGGCCGCGAAGGGCATCAAGGTCATCTATGGCATGGAGGGATATTATGTAAACGACGTGGACGAGAGCGCCGCGGTCCGCGGGGAGGTGGATGGACCCATCACCGGGGATTTCGTCGCCTTCGACATCGAGACCACGGGCCTTTCGGACACCGGCGACCGCATCACGGAGATCGGCGCGGTGGTGTTCCGCGACGGACAGGAGGGCGAGCGCTTCCAGACCTTCGTGAACCCCGGCATGCCCATCCCGGCGGAGATCCAGAAGCTCACGGGCATCACGGACCTGGACGTGCGAAACGCGCCCTCCGAGGGGGAGGCCGTGGCGGCGTTTCTGGAGTTCGCGGGGGACCGGCCTCTCTGCGCCCACAACGCGGACTTTGACATCGGCTTCATCACCGAGGCCGCGGTCCGCATGGGGCGGGCGTTTGCGCCTACGTATATGGACACGCTGGCCCTGTCCCAGGCGCTTTTGCCGGACCTCAAAAAATTCAAGCTGGACATCGTGGCGGACCGGCTGGGGCTTCCGCCGTTCAACCACCACCGGGCGTCGGACGACGCCTACACCTGCGGACGCATCCTGGCCCGGCTCGTGACCATGCTGGAGGAACGGGGCGTCACCCGGCTGTCGGAGCTCAACGACTTCTGCCGGACGGAGCGCCAGGGCCACGGACGGGCGCCGCGGACGAGGCATATCTCCCTTCTCGTGCAGAATCGGGTCGGCCTCAAAAACCTCTACCGGCTCATTTCCGAGAGCCACCTGAAGCATTTCCGCAAGGTCCCCATCATCCCGAAGAGCCTGCTCCTGCAGCACCGGGAGGGCCTGCTGGTGGGCAGCGCCTGCGAGGCGGGGGAGTTTTTCCAGGCCATCGCGCGGCACCGGGGCCACGCGGAGCTTCTGCGCCTCGGCTCGTTTTATGATTACTTCGAGATCATGCCCACCGCCAACAACGCCTTTATGCTGGAAAACGGCATGGCGAAGGACGTGGAGGAGCTGCGGGACATGAACCGCCGGGTCCTGGCCATTGCGGACGAGCTGGGCAAGCCAGTCTGCGCCACCGGGGACGTGCATTTCCTGGACCCGGAGGACGAGATCTTCCGCCACATCCTGTTAAATGCCAAGGGCTTTTCCGACGCGGACCGGGATATGCCGCTGTATTTCCGCACGACGGACGACATGCTCTCGGAGTTTGCCTATCTCGGGGAGGACCGGGCGTATGAGGTGGTGGTGAAGAACACCAACGCCATCGCGGACCGCATCGAGGGCCAGGTGGACCTGCTGCCGGAGCTGCGGCTGTATCCTCCCGTCATCGAAAACTCCGACGGACAGCTCAAGGACCTCGTTTACGGCCGCCTGCGGGAGCTTTACGGCCCGGACCCCGCCCCCATCATCACCGAGCGGGTGGAGCACGAGATGGACACGATCCTCGGCCGTCACTTCGACGTCATCTATATGTCCGCCCAGAAGCTGGTGGCGGATTCCGTCGCCCACGGGTATCTCGTCGGCAGCCGCGGCAGCGTGGGATCGAGCCTTGTGGCGTACCTCTCCGGCATCACGGAGGTGAACAGCCTCCCCGCGCACTATCTCTGCCCGCGGTGCTACCACACGGATTTTGAGTCCGGCAAGGGTTACGGCTGCGGCGCGGATATGCCGGACAAGCTCTGCCCGCACTGCGGCATCGAGATGAAAAAAGAGGGCTTCGACATCCCCTTTGCCACCTTCCTGGGCATCAAGGGCGACAAGGTCCCGGACATTGACCTGAACTTCTCCGGCGAATATCAGGCAAACGCCCACGCCTACACCCGCACACTCTTCGGCGACGACCACGTCTTCAAGGCCGGCACCGTCGGCACCATCGCGGAAAAGACCGCCTACGGCTATGTGAAGAAATACGCCGAGGAGCGGGGAAAGACCTTCTCCCAGGCGGAGATGAACCGCCTCGCCCAGGGCCTCGTGGGCGTAAAGCGCACCACGGGTCAGCATCCCGGCGGCCTCGTCATCATCCCCCAGGACATGGACGTGACGGATTTCTGTCCCGTCCAGCACCCGGCGGATGACACCGGCACCGACATCATCACCACCCACCTCGAGTATCACTTCATGGAGGACTACCTCCTGAAGCTGGACGAGCTGGGCCACGATAACCCCACCATGATCAACATGCTGGAGCGCTTCACGGGAACGAACGCCACGGAGATACGCCTGGACGACCCGGAGACCATGAGCCTCTTCAAGTCCCCGAAGGCTCTCGGTCTGCCCGACAACGACCCCATCATCGGCCAGACCGGCTCCATCGGCATCCCGGAGTTCGGCACGGGCTTCACCCGGCAGATGCTGGTGGACACCCAGCCGGACAAATTCGACATGCTGGTGCGGCTGTCGGGCTATTCCCACGGCACGGGCGTGTGGCTCGGCAACGCCCAGGACCTCATAAAATCCAAGACCGCCACCGTCTCCGAGACCATCGGCTGCCGCGACGACATCATGATCTACCTCATGAGCTGCGGCATCGACGCAAACACCGCCTTCAAGTCCATGGAGAACGTCCGCAAAAAGAACAAACAGCTTACGGATGAGCAGGTCCAGGCCATGGTGGACCATGGCGTGCCCCAGTGGTACATCGACTCCTGCCACAAGATCGAATACCTCTTCCCGAAGGCCCATGCCGTGGCGTATGTGCTGATGGCCTTCCGCATCGCGTGGTACAAGGTCCATTACCCCCTGGCGTTCTACGCCGCGCTGTTCTACCGCCGCAGCCGGAAGGACGGCTTCGACGCGGAGATGATGCTGGGCGGCGCGAAAAAGGTCGCCGCAAAGCTCAAGCAGATCCGGGATAACCCCGACGCCACCGCAAAGGAGATCGACCTCACCACCACCCTGGAGATGGTGTACGAGTTCTACATGCGGGGCTTCGATTTCGCGCCCATCGACCTGTATAAATCCGAGGCGTTTCGCTTCATCCCGGAGGGGGACAGGCTCCTGCGGGTCCCCTTCGTGGCGGTGTCCGGCCTCGGCGATACGGCGGCGGCGGACCTGGCCGCGGCGACCCAGGGGGGACGGACCTTCGTATCCGTCGAGGAGGTGGCGGACGCCTGCCCCAAGGTCAGCTCCTCTCATATCGAGGCTCTGCGCCGGCTGGGAGCCTTTGGTTCCATGCCCGAAACGAGCCAGATGACCCTGTTCGATTTTTAACGAATTTTGGTGTTTCCATAGAATATACTTTACTTTTGCCCGTTTGCGTGATACTATGTATCGGGGTATTGGATGCGCCGCTTGGTGTCCTGTACTCTGCTGCGTCGTCTGGCGGGACGGCGGCAGCCCCTTTGATTGACTGAAAACACTGACAGGAAAGGATCGGTCCGTGATGGCGAAGAAAACCAAGGGCGCGGAGGCTGCGTCCGTTAAGAAAACCAAAAAGGCCAAGAAGGAAAAAACCAAAACTACCACCCGGATGCAGAACGCCTTCGGCCACCCCATCCGCAACCTCATCGTCGCGGCGGTGGCGAGCATTCTTCTCGGCGTCGCGTTCATCGTAAAGCCCTATGAGGTCTCTCTCTACTGCGGGTACGGCGTCGGCGGACTCATCGCCGTGTTCGGCATCGTCTACATCATCATCTACTTCTGTTCAAAGCCCGTCAGCGGCGAATACCGCTCCGAGTTTGCCATCGGCCTGCTGGCTCTGTTCGCCGGGGCGTATGTGGCCCTCAGCGGCTTCATCACCGGCGGCACCGGCGTGGGCTACGTTCTGGCGGTCCGCATCCTCGGCATCCTCATCCTGGCCGACGCGCTGCTGAAGCTCCAGTATTCCGTGGACATCGCCCGGATGAAATTCCCCCGCTGGTGGCTCGTGTTGATCTTTGCGGTCCTCGGCATGGGCGTCGGTGTGATGACCGTCACGGACTTCAATCTGACCTCCGTCCCCTCCACCACTCCTGCCAGCTTCCTGTATGGTCTCGGCGGCAGTATGGGCCTCGTCACGGACAAGGGCCAGTACAACAGCTTCTACAGCGGCATGATGATGCTGGGCATCGGCTTCTGTGTCAACGCCCTTCTGGACCTGGCTTCCATGACCGTCATCGCCGTCCGCAACCACAGAGCCCGTCGGGACGAGGCCATTGCCGAAGGTACGGCCATGGTCGCCGCCGTGAAGCAGGAAGAACTCGACGAGATCCTCCCCCCGGAGGCTGCCGCTCCCGTGGCGGAGGTTCCCGCGGAACCCGTGGCGGTGGTCCCCGCGCCGGAGCCCGCGCCCATCGTTCCCGCTGCGGAACCTGTGGCGGTGGAGCCCGTCACTCCGGCGGAATAATTACCATAGAACATCAAAAGACGTCCGACCTTCCTGTCGGGCGTCTTTTTTCGCCGCAAGAAAACCCTTGTAAAATCCTTTGCGGCGGCATATAATTAGATGTCTATGAATAACGCAGATACGAGGTAAGCGTATGCCCTCCTTTGACAGCTTTCACGTCCCCGGCAAACGGGGTTATCTTATCGGCATCGGCGGCGTCTCCATGGCGCCTCTGGCGGAGGTCCTCCACGACGACGGCCTCATCATCTCCGGCACCGACATCCAGCGCAGCGCCAAGGTGGTGGAGCTGGAGAGCAAAGGCATCCGGGTGAATATCGGCCATGCCGCGGAAAACATCACGCCGGACCTGGACTTCATCGTCCGCACCGCCGCCGTCCGGGACGATAACCCGGAAATTCAGGCGGCTCACGCCCTGGGCATTCCCGTCTTCGAACGCACCCAGGCCTGGGGCTCCATTATGAGGGCCTACCGCAACGCTCTGTGCATCGCCGGGACCCACGGCAAGACCACCACCACCTCCATGTGCACCCACATCCTCATGGCGGCGGAGAAGGACCCCACCGTTATGATCGGCGGCACCCTGCCCCTGCTCCAGGCCGGACACCGGGTCGGCCAGGGGGATACCATCGTTCTGGAATCCTGCGAGTACTACGACAGCTTCCTGTCCTTTTTCCCCACCATCGCCGTGATCCTGGACGTGGAGGCGGACCATCTGGACTACTTCAAGGACCTGGATGCCGTGAAGGAGTCCTTCCGCAAGTTTGCGGCGCTGGTCCCGGCGGAGAGCGGCACCGTCATCGTGAACGCGGACGACGAAAACGCCATGGATACCGTGGCGGGCCTGGACCGGCATATCGTCACCTTCGGCCTGACCGACAAAGCCCAGGTCCGGGCGGTGAATATCATCGCGAACGGCGCCTCGACGGTGTTTGACGTGGTCCGGGAGGGCAAGCTCTTTGCCCATCTGGAGCTCCGGGTCCCCGGCGTCCACAACGTCATGAATGCCCTGGCCGCCACCGCCGCGGCGATGGAGCTGGGCATCTCCCCGAATGCCGTGAAATACGGCCTCGCGGGATTCTCCGGCGCGAACCGCCGCTTCGAGTTCAAGGGCAAGTTCAACGGCGCGGACGTCTATGACGACTACGCACACCATCCCGGGGAACTGAAGGCCCTGCTGGACGCCGTGGAACCCATGGGGTATAAACGCACCGTCATCGTCTTCCAGCCCCACACCTACTCCCGCACCAAGGCCCTGTTCGACGATTTCGTGGAGCAGTTGAACCGCCCGGACCTCTGCTTCCTGGCGGAGATCTACGCCGCCCGGGAAAAGAACACCCTGGGCATCTCCTCGGAGGACCTGGCGAAGAAAATCCCCAACAGCCTGTTTTTCCCGTCCTTCGACGAGCTGGAGCGGGCTTTGGCCTGGTCCGTTGCCCCGGGAGACATCGTCCTCACCGTCGGAGCGGGGGACGTCTACAAGATCGGAGAGGACCTGGTGGCAAAATCCAACGCCTGAACCGCCATTCTATGGCCGCGTCGATTTCGACGCGGTTATTTTTTTGTCCCGCCTCTGTCCGACGGCATTTGAGGATTTACATAAGATATAATTATGTAAATAAAAGATATTGGAGGTAAACCCATGGCGGCATGGACAGGAGCAAGGAGACTGGGCGGGTTTTCGCCGGAGGCGCTGTGGCGGCGTCCGGCGGTGCGGGCGGCGGCGAAATACGCGGGATACGGTGCGCTGGGCCTCGCGACGGGGGCGGCGTCGCTGTTTTCCGGCTGCGGTCCCTTCGGCGTCGCGGCGGTGGCGGCGGCGGGGGAGGAGATGACGAGCCTCGCCTGTCTTGCCGGGTCTCTCGCGGGGTATATCCTGGCGGGAGGCGTGTTTGGTGCCCTCCGCTATATTGCCACAGTCTTTATGGTGTATACCGTCGGATTTTTTACCCGGGGAGGAAGAATTCGGAAACGCCGGTGGTTCATGCCTCTCGCGGCGTCGGCGCTGACGGCGCTGACGGGGATACTTTCCATGAGCTCCGCCGCGAACGTCCCGGTTTCGGTGCGGCTGTTTCTCGAGGTGGTCCTGGCCGGGGGCTGCGCGTATCTTTTCGGCTTTGCTCTCACGCCGGAGAGCCGGGTCAGCGAGGCGGCGGAGCTGCGCCGGAGCATCAGCACCGCCATCCTCGCGGCCTGCGTCCTCATGGGACTTGCGCGGGTGGAGCTTTTCGGCGTCGTTTCCATCGGGCGGTTTCTTGCCTGCCTCGTGGTGATGGCGGCGGGGTTCTGCGGCGGACCGGCGGCGGGCTGCGCGGCGGGGGCGGCCCTGGGCCTCGGCATGGACATTGCCGCCGGGGCAGCCCTCTTTTTCTGCGGGGCATATGCCCTGGCTGGGCTGCTGTCCGGGGCCTTGTATCGCTATGGGCGGCTCACGTTCTCCGCGGCCTACTGCGCGGGCTGCGCAATGTCCGTGCTGCTGGGCTGGAGCGGCGGCGCTCCGGTAGCGGCGCTGTACGAGAGCTTTGCCGCGTCGGTGATCTTTATGCTGCTGCCCCAGGCAGTGCTGACGCCGGTGGGTTCGCTGCTGCGGGTGGGCCGGGGTCAGGGAGAGACCAGCTTCCGGCTGTACCAGTCCGATCGGCTTGACCGGCTTGCCCGGGGGTTCATGGGCCTCTACGACGCCGTGGCCCAGCCGGCAAAGGAACGCTCCGCGGCGGAGGATATGACCGCCGTGTTCGACCGGGCGGCGGACATCGTGTGCCGCACCTGTGTCGGGAAGGACCACTGCTGGAAATCGGACCAGACCGAGACGGTGGCGGCGCTGGCCTCCATGGCGGAGGGCATGGCCCGGCGGGGAACGGTGTCGGTGGAGGACCTTCCCGTGGCGTTCCGACAGAAATGCGTTGCGCCGGAGGGGTTTGTGAGTGCTGTGAACGGGGAACTCCGGGGGCATCTGTATCGCCGGCAGTACGACGCGCGGCTGCGGGAGGGCCGGGCGGCGGCCTATGGTCAGTTTCTCGACATGGCGGAGGTCATGGCGGACGCGGCGCGGCAGCTCTCCGGGGCGGCGGGACCGGATTTTTCGGCGGAGCGGCGGCTCATCCGGTATCTCAAGAGCCGGGAGCTGGACGGGGTATGCTCCGCCTTCCGGGACGGGCGGGGACGGCTGCATGCCTCCATCGAGGGGGCGGACATCGAGGTCATCGCCCAGGAACCGGCGTACCTCGAAAAGCTCTCCGCGGCGCTGGGGGTCCGGCTGTGCCGGGTAAATCTGAGCGAAAAGGGCCGGGTCCTGCTGAGGCAGGCGGAGCCGCTGGCCGTGTCTGTGGGCATTGCCTGCATGAAAAAGGAGGGGGAGAGTGTCTCCGGCGACCGGGGGACCTACTTCAAGACCGATGCGGGGCTTCTGTGCGTCATCCTGTCCGACGGCATGGGCACGGGGGAGGCCGCAGCGGGGGAAAGCGCCTGCGCCGTGGCGATTCTGGAGCAGCTTCTCCGGGCGGGCATGGAGCCCCTGACCGCCATGCGGCTTCTGAACTCCGCCGCCATGCTGCGTAACGGCGAGGACTGGGGGTATGCCACGGTGGACCTCTGCTGCGTGGACCTGTTCACCGGGGAGACCTGCTTCTATAAATACGGCGCCGCGCCGTCCTATGTGAAGACGGGAAAGACCATCCGCCGGGTGAAATGCGGCTCGCTCGCCGCGGGGATGCTAGCGGGGGACGACGGCTCCCCCGACGCCATCCGCATGAAGCTCCGGCCTGGGAACATCGCTCTCATCGCCTCGGACGGGGTGCTGGCGGAGGACGACGACCGCTGGCTGCGACAGCTTCTTGCGAGTGCCGACGGGGTGGAGACGAAGGAGCTGGCGCGGCAGACCCTCCGGGCCGCGGCGTCCCGCTTCGGCAGCGCGGACGACATGACGGCGCTGGCCCTGCGGGTCGAGGTCCGGCAATGATCCTCCGGGAGAACTTGCTCCGGCGGCTGTATGATCCTGCCAAAACCGGGCCATACTGGAAGCAGAAACGCGGGCCTCGGCTGATCGTCCGGGGCACGGGCAGGCGCGTCATCATCGTGCGCTCCCCCGATCCGCAGGTATTCGAGGAGGCGATCTTTGTCTTGAAGGAGGATTATGTCCGCTCCCGGGGCGCGGAGCAGGTAGTGGAGGAAGCCCGTCAGGCGGCGGAGGAGTATCTGCGCCGTCACGGTGCGCCGGAACGCCGCGCATCCTTTCCCTGGGGCGCAGTCATCGCGGGCGGCGTGGCGGCGCTGGCGGCCGCGGCGTATTTTGGGCTGCGTCTCATCGGCGGATAGAACATCATTAAAAAAATCAATGCCGGCCAAAAGTAATGCTTATTAATGTGAAATCGTCACTTTCTCCCTGTCCATTATCTAGGATTTGGGGGAATTTTTTATTGCAAATAAGAGTCTTGAATAGTAATATAGAAATATGGATATGATGCTGATATTTGAACAGACCCTTGTGATGCTCCTGCTGCTGGCAGCGGGGGTGATCTCGTCGAAGGCCGGGGTGATGGACGAAGACACCACCCGCCGTTTCACGAGCTTCAACCTCCTGATCCCTCAGTCCTGCATGATCCTCGGCAGCATCCTCGGCGCGGAGGCGGACATTCCGCCCCTCCGCATCCTGGCGATCCTGGGCATTGGATTTGTGATGTACGCGATCTTGGTGGCGCTGGGTCTTCTCGCGCCGATCCTCTATCGCTGCAAGCCGGAGGACAAGGGCATCTACAGCTTTATGACCATGTTCGGGAATGTGGGCTTTATGGGCATCCCCGTGGCAAGCTCGCTGTTCGGCAGCGAGGCGGGGCTCTATGCCGCCCTGCTGAACATCCCCTTCAATATCCTGGCTTACACCCTCGGCATCGTGCTTCTGAGCCGGAGCTCCGGCGATGCACGGAAGATCAACTGGAAGCTCGTTTTGAACGTTCCCATGATCGTCTCTCTCGCGGCGGTGGTGCTGCTGTGCCTGGGCGTCCGTCTCGGCGGCGGTCCCGTGGGCCGGGCGGTGGACATGCTGGGGGATATGATTTTGCCCAGCTCCATGATCATCATCGGCGCGTCTCTCGGAAGTCAGAAGCTCCGGGACGTCTTCGGTGACTGGCGGGTATATGTCTTCGCACCCATGCGTCTCATCGTCGTTCCCGTCGTCCTTTGGGCGGTGCTTCGGCTGTTCGTGCGGGATTCCGTGTTCCTCGGGACCATGGTCCTTTTGGGCTCCATGCCCGTGGCGGCCTTCGCGACGATGCTCTCCATCCAGTACGGCGGAAATGTCCGCATGGCCTCGAAAACCGTCTTCGTCACTACGGTCCTGTCCGTTTTCACGATTCCGGTGGTGGTGGGGCTTCTGCCGCTGTAGGGGAGGATGACCTTGGACCTATGCGACTATAAACAGATCCAGGCGCTGCTCGCCCAGACGGACGGGTTCCGCTTTTCCAAGGCCAAGGGCCAGAACTTCCTGACGGCCCGCTGGGTGCCGGGGCGTATCGCGGAGGAGTGCGGCGCGGACAAAGCCGCCGGCGTGGTGGAGGTCGGTCCCGGCGTCGGATGCCTTACGGAGCAACTGGCCCTCCGGGCGGCGAAGGTGGTTTCCTACGAGGTGGATGAGCTTCTTAAGCCCGTCCTCGCCCGGACCCTCGCGCCCTACGACAATATCGAGGTCGTCTTCCGGGATGTGATGCGGGCGGACCTGGCGGCGGAGGTGCGGGACAGCTTTCCCGGCCTGCGGCCCATCCTCTGCGCGAATTTGCCATATAATATCACCACCCCGGTCCTGACCCATATTTATGAAGCGCGATGCTTCGACACCGTTACCGTTATGGTCCAGAAGGAGGTGGCGGACCGCCTCTGTGCCCGTGCCGGCCAGAAGGACTATGGCGCGTTCACCCTTCTGACCCGATGGTACGCCGAGCCGGAGATGCTCTTCACCGTGGGTCCGGAGTGCTTTGTGCCTCGACCGAAGGTCCACAGCGCCGTGGTGCGTCTTTCCATGCGGAGCGCACCTCCCGTGGAGACGGACGAGGTCATGCTCTTTCGGCTGATCCGGGCCGCTTTCAACCAGCGCCGCAAGACCCTCGTGAACGCCCTGGAGGGCGTCTGCGGCAAGGAAATCGCTCGGGCCGCCGTTTCCGCCTGCGGCTTTTCCGAGACGGTCCGGGGCGAGGCCCTGTCCCTCGCGGATTTTGCCGCTCTTACCGATGTCGTCAACCAAAGCATATCCGTATAAGCAACCAGCAGACCCTCAGCGTTTTCCCATCCCGTCCGTTTCAAAAAAATTTCAGAAAGCAGGTATTAAACATGGCAAACATCAATCTGGAGCAGTATGGCATTACGGGCGTCAAGGAGATCGTTTATAACCCGTCCTATGAGTATCTCTTTGACGCGGAAATGGACCCGTCCCTGACCGGCTACGAAAAAGGTCAGCTCACGGAGCTCGGCGCGGTGAACGTCATGACGGGAGTTTACACCGGACGCTCCCCCAAGGACAAGTTCATCGTCATGGACGAGAACTCCCGGGATACCGTGTGGTGGACGACGGACGCCTACCCCAACGACAACCATCCCGCCTCGGAAGAAACCTGGAAGGCTGTGAAGGACCTGGCGATCCGGGAGCTCTCCGGGAAGAAGCTCTATGTGGTGGACGGTTTCTGCGGCACCAACGCCGATACGCGCATGGCGGTGCGCTTCATCATGGAAGTGGCCTGGCAGGCCCATTTCGTCCGCAATATGTTCATTAAGCCCACCCCGGAGGAGGAGAAGAACTTCAAGCCCGACTTTTTGGTCTACACCGCGTCCAAGGCGAAGGTGGAGAATTACAAAGAACTCGGCCTCAACTCCGATACCGCCGTGATGTTCAACATCACGAGCCACGAGCAGGTCATCCTCAATACCTGGTACGGCGGCGAGATGAAAAAAGGCATGTTCTCCATGATGAACTACTACCTGCCGCTGAAAGGCATCGCCTCCATGCACTGCTCTGCCAACACCGATATGAACGGCGAGAACACCGCCATCTT
>CAYNZM010000033.1:0-18855 GCA_964401725.1 uncultured Oscillospiraceae bacterium | reverse complement strand
ATAATAAAGCCATGAAAAACGAAGCCGTTTTGGAGACAAGCAACACGGAAATGATGACCATTTCCCGTGCGGAATATAATGCGGATAAAGCCTATATCTCTGAACTGGAACAAAAGAACCAGTGGCTTATGGAGCAGCTCCGGATACTCAAGAAGAGGACATATGGCGCTTCCTCTGAAAAGGCATCCGAAGAAGTGTATGAGCAGCTCAGCCTCCTGTTCAACGAGGCCGAGGCTTTTGTGGATGCGGAAGCACACGAAGCTGCAAAAACTCCGGCTGTGGAAGTCAAGGCTTATACCAGAACCAAAAAATCCGGCAATGTAAGAGACATCGTTCCTGAAGATATTCCCGTAGAAGTAGTAGAGCATCCTCTGTCCGACGAAGAGCTTGCGTGTCCCCAGTGCGGGAGCCAGATGACGGTCATTGGCAAGGAAGTCAAGGAAACGCTTGTGTTCAAGCCCGCGGAAGCCTATATCCGCCAGGACGTTTACTATACCTACGCCTGCCAGAACTGCAAGGAGAACGCGGAGTCTACGCCGGTGGTCCAGACCCCGAAGGAACCGGCGTTGATCCCCGGAAGCTATACCTCTCCGGAAGCGGTGGCGCATATAGCTATCCAGAAGTTCAAGATGGGCTCGCCTCTATACCGCCAGGAGCAGGAATGGAATGCGGCAGGCATCATGATTTCCCGACAGACGATGTCGAACTGGCTTGTCCGCTGCTCGAAGGACTGGTGCAAGCCCATATACGATGAATTGCGCCGGGAAATGATCCAGCGGCATGATCTGCTGCATGCGGATGAGACGGAAGTACAGGTGCTCCATGAACCGGGCAGGACGCCGCAGAGCAAAAGCTATATGTGGCTGTACCGCACCAGCGGCGACGCCGAGCATCCCATTGTACTGTACGATTACCAGCCGGGGCGAGGGCAGGAATATCCGAAGTCTTTCCTTAAAGGGTTCCATGGTTACCTGCAAACGGATGGATATTCTGGATACAACGGCTTGAAGGATGTCGTCCACGTTGGCTGCTGGGCTCATGCTCGGAGAAAATTTGAAGAGGCACGCCAAGCTGTTCCTAAGGGAAAACGTTCTCCCACAGCCGAGGAAGGCGTGGCTTATTGCTCAAAGCTCTTTGATTTGGAAACCAAATTCAAAGACTTGCCTCCGGAAGAACGGAAGCAGAAGCGGCTGGAGCAGGCAAAGCCTGTTCTGGACGCTATGTTGGCGTGGGCAAATACCAGGAACGCGGCACCGAAATCCAAGCTGGGCATTGCTTTGAATTATCTCAAGAACCAATGGCCGTACCTGTCTGCCTATCTGGAGGACGGGCGCATTGAGCCGAGCAACAACCGAGCCGAACGGAGCATTAAGCCGTTCGTGATAGCCCGGAAAAATTTCCTGTTTGCCAACACCCCAGCAGGAGCTGAAAGCAGCGCTGTCCTTTTCAGTCTAATTGAGACAGCCAAGGAAGAAGGCCTTGACCCGTACCGCTATCTCGTGTGGGTATTCCGGGAAGCTCCTAAAAGAGCTCGGGATGACCCCACCTGGGCGATGTCTTTACTCCCGCAGTACGCTCCTTCTGAGTTCAGACTCCTCACCGACAACTGATTCCATACTGTTTCCTTGGACCTGCTTTGGGGCGGGTCCTTTTTCATGCCGTTTGACGCTTACCACCTTCGGGACCTGCCTCGCGATGCGGGAGTATCACGAGGAGCAGGCAAAGAACAGCCGGTGGAACCACTGCCGGGTAAGTGATCTCAGCGTAGAACCGCTGGACAGAAGCTCGCCGCTCTACAGTATGCCCGGTGCGTTTGCGGACGGCATCAGCCTGGAAGCTGTGCAGGACACGGCAGACAATCTCGGCCTTGCCCTGCACATGGGCGGCAGTATTTTTCGATGAGCACTTGACCTATTTTTCGATTGACATATACACAATAAAGAAATAGCATCATAATCATTTGCCTGTTTCAAGATAGAATTGCGCATACAATTTATCGAAACATAGTTTTCTATCCCTTCCCGTAGACACCTTTTAGTTCATCAACCCTACCTCTGGACACCGTTTGGCGCAACACAGACACCGGAAATCCCGCCCATAGATTATTGTAGATTCTGGCTTTATGAACCACTAGGGTTGATTGCCAATGAATTTTGTCACCGTTTTGTATCCACTATTCTCCTAAATGTGCGTTATAATATAATTAATTTTATTAATTTAAAGGAGAACGACCATGAGAAAAACACTTGTACTGTTTCTGGCGCTTGTGATGCTTCTGGCCTGTGCGGCCTGCGGCGGGTCCAAGACCGAGGAACCCGCGGCGGCAGCTCCGGACGCAGCTCCGGCCGCGTCCGACGTGACCTGGGAGGATTACCTGAACTGGCTGGCGGACACCTTCGGCGGGGATTCTCCCGACCCGGAGGCCTATCGCTCACTCCTCTTCCAGGCGAAGAGCTGGGACGACATCGACGTTACCGTGGGTCCGTGGGACAAGCTCTTCGCGGAGGATGCGTTCGATGCCTCCACCTGGGATGAATTCGTGGCTGCCGGCGGCGTGGGGACCTACAATGCGGACTTCACCGACGACGCCGCCACGGGCAGCGGCGAGCCCACCGGCGAACCCACCGAGGAACCCGCCGCCAATCCCTGACCGAAAAGGAGATATGCCATGAAAGCGTTGAGAAGAAGTCTTGCCGTCCTGCTGACCCTTGTGCTCCTGCTCGCTCTTGGCTCCGCCGCGGCCTTTGCCTCCGGTGAGGCCAGCGGCGAGGGAAGCGGTGAGGGAAGCGGTGAGGGAAGCGGCTCCGCGGGACAGGAGTTCGGCACCTTTGCCGAGATCGAAAAATCCGCCGGCATCCTGGTGAAGGACGGCACGGTCACCTACGCCGACGGCTGGAACGGCACCGCCTCCGGTGAAATCTCCGCCGCGGGCATCAAAAACGCCGTCATCACCGCAGAGGAGGCAAACGGCGTTGCCGTCACGCTGGCGGGGGAGGCGGACACCTACGTCATCGAAGACTCCACCATCACCGCCACAGCGGGCCTCAAAAACAACGAGCTTGGCTACGAGGCGGCCTACGGCGTGGGCGTCGGCGTCTGCACCGGCGAGCTGTGGATCAAAAACAGTAAGATCACCTCCGAGGGCGCCCGCTCCACCCCGGTGTATATGTTCAGCACCTCCCAGCCCAACGCTACGTCCCTTGTGGTGGTGGACTCGGAGATCACTACCCACACCGATGCGGCGGACATCTGGATGCCGCCCTTCAAGCTCCTGGCCGGGGGCAGCCGCGCCACGCTGCTCATGACCCGCAACAACAGCTGGTTCGTAAACAGCACCGTTACCTCCAACAACTGGGGAGCCATCTCCCAGGATTCCGTGGACGCTTTCACCTATGTAATCAACTCCAGCGGCATTTCCACCGAGGGCGGTTATGCCACGTACCTCACCTATGGCATGAAGCTCTACGCTTCCCAGCTCTATGGCGGGCAGTACGGTGCGTTTATGTGCGGCACCTCCACCATCCAGACCGGCACCGCCGCCGACGCTCTGGCGGATGCCGCAGCCATGAGCAAGACCCCGGACTATATCCCCGTGGAGCAGCCCACCGTCATCGCGGCTCCCTTCAACGCCATCGTGGTCCATAACTCCCTGCCGAGTCTCGATATGATCGCGGAGGGTAATTTCAAGGATGCGATCCTTTCCACGATGCCGGAGGATATTCCCGCGTCGGTCACGCCTATGGCGGCGGACGATCCCTTCTTCATGGACCCGGACGCTCCCTTCGGCGTGGGCAGCGGCACCTCCTATTTCTACAATCGCAACCTTTATGGCTCGCTGATCCTGGTCCGCTCCATGAACGGTGACTTCACCTTCGACAACACCGATGCCCGCACCTCCGACGGCGTCCTGGTGCAGACGGTGGTCACCTTCGATCCGCCCTCCGCCTCCGGGTATCTCTCCGTCGGCCAAGGGGAGAGTCTTCCCGGCGTGGCCGTAACCTTTATGAACGGCTCCTATACCGGCGACATCCTGCATCAGGACTATCAGCGCCGCATGAACGTCACCGTGGGGGATTCCGCCGTTCTGACCGGCGCCATCGTATCCGGCACCTGGCAGGGCTGGCTCGATTTGTGGAGCGAGGAGACCCTGCTCGGCGTTCTGAAAGCGGACGGCTATACCGACGTTCCCTTTGCCAGCGACACCTGGGCCGCGGAGGTGCAGGAGAACCTCACCCTGGCGGACGACGCGGCCTACGCCGCCACGGAAAACCTGGGCGCGGACGTTACCGTGGCCGCCGGCGGCACCTGGGTCGTCACCGATACCTCCACGCTGTCCAGTCTGACGCTGGCTCCCGGCGCGGTGGTGAAAGCTCCGGCGGGCATGACCCTCACGGTGTACGTGGGTGCGGACGCCTCCAATGCCAACGGGACCTACTTGGGCGGCACGGAGCTCGGCTCGCTGACGGCGGGGACCTATGAAAACGTGATCCTCACCGTGTCCGGCGGCTCCGGAGAGCCCTCCGGGGATGCCAGCGGCGCGGCCTCCGTCGGCGCATAAGCACGTTCCTTCACCACGACGTTTCCCGGGATGCGTGACGACCGGAGGAGTGACGGCATGGAACTGATACACCGGCGTACGATCTGACCGTATGCTTTGACCGTATGCTTTGACCGAACTATGGAGGTCCTGACGTCGGCCGGATACCGCATTACCCCGTAGAGAAAAAAACCGAGGGACGGATCGCTGGATCCGTCCCTCGGCCATTGATTGATGGAGTTTTGGGATATTACACTACCGTGTGCTTTTTCCTGCGGATCAGGACCACCGCGCCGGTGCCTGCGGCAGCGCAGCAGACGGCGATGATCACGATGGCAGCGGTGTGGCTGCCGCTCTTGGTCTCGGCTTCCGCGATGCTGTCGTCCGCCGCTTCCTCCGCAGCCGGTTCTTCCGCGGCTTCAGCTTCCGGCTCCGCGGCTTCGGCCTCGGCAGGGACCGGTTCTTCCTCCGGGACCTCCGGCTCCTCGGAGGCGAGAGCCTCCTCCGTCTCGGCATCCTCGGTCATCTCCGCCGAGGGCTCGCCGGCCTCCTCTCTTCGGGTGGAGCTTCCGCTGGGCTTTGAGGGAGCGCTGCCGCCGGAGCTGCCGCTGGGCTTCGATCTGGTGGAACCGCCGCTGCCGGTGGAGCCGGAATCGCTGGGCTTTATGAGCGTGCTGCCGCCGCCCTCGCCGTCGGGCTTTGCGGGAGGCGTGCTGCCGCCGCCGGAGCCTCCGCTGCTTCCGGGATCGCCGCCGGTGACGGTGATGGTGTGACCGTTCAGCGCAAGGTTGGCAAACTGTCCGTCTTGGATGGAAGCGCCGACCTCGATCTCCTGGCCGTTCACGACCAGCTTGGAGACGGTCATGTCCCCGGTCAGGGACAGGCGGGAGCTCTCGTCGATGGACAGGGAGATGTACTTCGCGGTCTTGTCGGCGTTGATGGCGCCGGAGAAGGAACTGTCGTTTTTCAGCGTCATGTCCAGGGTGGAGATGCTGTCCACATAGACGCCGCCGGACGCGGACTGACCATCCAGGGTGAGGGTGACCGTGCCGCCGTTCTTTCCGCTGGTACCCCAGGACTCGGCCTGGGCGCGCAGGAAGTAGCCGGTGCCGTCGTTGTTCACGATGGTGTTGCCGCTGAGGGTGATGGCCGCCGTGGTGTTCGTGATGTAAAGCGTATCGCCCTTGTTCGTGGTGATGGTGCTGCCGTAAGCGGCAAACTGCGCCATGCCCACGGAGGCGTCGCCGGACATGGACTGATACAGGAAGATGTTTTTATAAGTCGTGGACTGACCGTTGAGGGTGTCGTTCGTGTCGGTCAGGGTGACGTTGTTCAGGGTGACGGAGTTTTTGCCCTCCACGACAATGCCTTCGGAATGGTTGGCGATGAGCTTCGCACCGTACACCGTCACGTCAGCGGTGGAGTATACCGCGGGAGAGCCCCGACCGTTGGAGGTGTAGGTGCCGCCGCGGATGGTCATGGTGCCGCCGCCCCGGTCACTGCGGATGGGAGCCGACGAACCGCCCTCGGTGGTGACGGTGCAGTCCGTGGCGGTCAGGATGCCGCCGCCCGTGACCATCACGCCGCCGGAGTTGTTTTTGGTGGTAGAAATGGTCACGTTCGTGGCGTACACCGTGCCGCTCGTGTAGGCAAAGAGGCCGTTGGCGTGACCGCCGCTGGTGGTGACGGAGCTGTCGCTGATGGTCAGCACGCCGCCGTCCTTCACGAGGATCGCCGCATTGGTGCCGGTGAAGTCCGAGTTTTCCGAGCTCTCGTCGCCGGATTTCGTGACGGAGATGTTCGACAGGGTTTTTGCGTCGGTGACGGTCAGGGCATTCTGTCCGCCGGTGGTGCTGCTATAGGAGGTGGAGGCGAGGGCTGGTTCCTCCGAGGCCAGTTCCTCGTCGGCCAGGTCCTCATCCAGGCTCATGAACTCCTCCTCGGGCTCCTCGGCGTCGCCCTCCGGTTCGGGTTCCTCCGCTTTGTCCGCGTCGGAGTTTTCCGGGACCTCGGCAGGTTCGTCGTCCTCCGCTGTGCCGTCGATGTCCTCTGCCGCGGGAACGGCCTCCGTCGGGGCGGGCTCCTGGTCGAGGGTGGCCTCCTCCTGGGCATCCTCCGCCGGAAGGTCGCCGGGATTTGGTTCTTCCGCCGGGGCATCCGCTGCGGGAGCGGGTTCGTTCGGTGCTTCCGAAACGGAGCCTTCCGTCTCCACAGCCGTTTCCGGCTCCGAGATCACCGGATCGTCTTCGGCGGCCAGCACACCGGCTGTCAGCATGGACAGGCAAAGGGCCAGGGCCAGGAACACACTCATTGCTTTCTTCATTGCGTCTCCTCCGTATGTTAAAAATTATACGTCGTCGTGGGTCGCTGGGGTATGGTGTGGGCACGGTGTTTGTAAAGCTTTGGCGTTAGGCGCGGGGGAAGCTGTAAAAATGTAGATTGTTTAACAAAGAGAAATATACATATACGAAATAGTACAATCCTCGTATCATTATAGCAAAATCCACGGAAAAATCAATGATTTTCTGACAGTTCCACAGGAACTTGTGTCACTTTGACGGGTTCGAGACGGCTTTATACCATGGAAAGCACTCCCGTGAAAAAATAACCTTGCGGTTACGAGCCGGCGCTGGTACAATGAAAGCGGGTAACTAAATCCATAATTGACAACACAACAGGGAGGTAACAAAAATGAAACGCATCTCCGCTATCCTCGCGCTGATCGTCGCTCTGTGCATGGTCCTGTCTCTGGGGGTTTTAGCCTCCGGCGAGCCTGCCGGTTCCGGGGAACCCTCCGGCGAGGCCAGCTCCGAGATCGCCGGTACCTACTCCGACGGTGAGCACACCCTCGTCATCAACCCGGACCTCACCTTCACCCTGGAAAAGACCGGCCAGAACCTGGAAGGTCAGGATTTCGTCATGCTCGTCACCGGCACCGTCACGGAGGACGGCGTCTTCACCATCACGGGCCTCTATGACGGCGAGATCAATCTCGTGGAGATCGCCTCCGCGGACCAGCTCGCCGCGGACCTCGCCACGGTGGAGGCTGCCTTTGCCGGCGGAAAAGCCGGCGGCGCGGTGACTCCCGGCACCTACACCGACGGGGAGAACACCCTCGTGATCGCGGAGGACTTCACCTTCTCCATGGAGAAGACCGGACAGAACCTGGAGGGCCAGGAGTTCGTTCTTCTGGTGACCGGCACCGTCACGGAGGATGGCGTCTTCACCATCACGGGCCTCTATGACGGCGAGATCAATCTCGTGGAGATCGCCTCCGCCGACCAGCTCGCCGCGGACCTCGCTTCCGTCGAATCCGCCTTTGCCGCGGGAAGTGCTTCCGCTGAGCCTGCCTCTGCCGAGCCTGCCTCCGGCGAGCCCAGCAAGTAAACCCCGTCCAACGTCTTCCGGGGAAGCCCTTCGCTTCCCCGGATTTTATCGGCCGAACAAAAAACCACGCGGCGTCTTTCGGGACGCCGCGTGCGGTATGTATAGAGCCTTTTACAGGAGCTTCCGGCCCATGAGAACACCCATGACGGAGCTCATCATGAGGCCCCGGGTCCAGCCGGAGCTGTCCCCCAGGCAGTGCAGTCCCGCCACATTCGTGTTGAAGTCCGCGTCCATCTTGATGCGGTTGGAGTAGAACTTCAGCTCCGGGGAGTAGAGAAGCGTTTCATAGGCCGCGAAGCCGGGGACCACCTGGTCCATGGCCTTGATGAAGTTGATGATGTTGATCATGGCCCGGTAGGGCATGGCGGAGGTGATGTCCCCCGCGATGGCGTCCGGCAGGGTGGGGACGACGTTCGACCGGCTCAGCTCCCGGTCCCAGGTGCGCTTGCCGTCCAGGATGTCCCCGAAGCGCTGAACGAGAAGCTGGCCGTTTGCCAGCATGTTCGTGAGTTCTCCGACCTTCTGCGCGTAGGCGATGGGCTGGTTGAAGGGAACGGAGAAATTGTGGGAGCAGAGGATCGCGAGGTTCGTGTTGTCGCTTTTCAGTTCCTTGTATGAGTGCCCGTTTACGACGGCGAGGCCGTTATCGTAGTTTTCCTGCGCGACGAAGCCGCCGGGGTTCTGGCAGAAGGTGCGGACCTTGTTCTTGAAGGGCGCGGGATAGCCGATGAGCTTCGACTCGTACAGCGCACGGTTCACGGTCTCCATGACCTCGTTCCGGACCTCCACGCGAACGCCGATGTCCACGGTGCTGGGGACATGGTCGATGCCGTAGGTGGAGCACATGCCCTCCAGCCAGTCCGCTCCCCGGCGTCCGGTGGCGACCACCGTCTCGCCGGCATAGATCGTGTGCTCCTGGTGCCGGTCGGAGTAGGTGACGCCCCGGCAGCGTCCGTCCTCGATGAGAAGGCCGGTGCACTCGCAGTCGAAGAGGATTTCCACGCCGCGTTTTTGCAGCCAGTGCTCGATGTCCTCGTAGAGCTTGTGGGCTTTTTCGGTGCCGAGATGCCGGATGGGGCAGGAGACGAGCTTCAGGCCCGCCTGGATGGCCCGGGTGCGGATGGCCCGGATCTCATCCGTCTCCTCCGCGCCTTCGATGTGCTCGTCCGCGCCGAATTCGAGGTAGATGCCGTCGGCGTAGTTTATCGTCTCCTGGGCCAGCTTCGGCCCGATGAGGGAGGGCAGCTCACCGCCCACCTCATAGGATAGGGAGAGCTTGCCGTCCGAAAAGGCGCCGGCGCCGGAAAAGCCGGTGGTGATGGCGCAGTAGGGCTTGCAGTTCATGCACTTGTTGGTAATGGCCTTGGGGCAGCGGCGGTCCTCCACGGCCTTGCCCTTTTCGAGAATGGTGAGCTTTTTATGGCTGCCGAGGCGCAGAAGCTCGATGGCGGTGAATATGCCCGCAGGACCTGCGCCGACGATGACGATGTCGGTGTTCATAAAGGGAACCTCCCGGAAGAAAAATCGTGCGTTTCGCACGGGCTTATGATATACTTTATACAACCTAAATGTCAAGAGGACGCCATGAAGCTCTATTTTACCGGACACGACTATAAATACGCCGCGGAGCAGATGCTGCTGACCCTGTTCCCCCGGGAGCGGCCCGTGTATCCCGCCGGGGAGCCGGAGGGGGATCGGGCGGAGCTTCGCCTCGCGGGAGGCACCGCCGCCTGCACCTTGGTGCGGCAGGGGGATTCTTACACCGGGTCGGCGTCCGTGGGACCCTATGATTCCGACCGGGAGCGGGTCCGGCAGGAGCAGCATGCCCTGAAGCGGGCCTTTTACCGGGCGGCGCTGGCGGCGGGACGGAAAAAGCCCGCCTGGGGGATGCTTACCGGCGTGAAGCCCGGCAAGCTCATGGCCCGGTATCTCGCGGAGGAAAAAACCGCGGAGGACTTCGCCCGGGATTTCGACGTGGACCCGGACCGGGCCGCCCTCTGCGAGACGACGACCCGCCATACCATCGCCGCGAAAAACAGCCTCCGGCCCGGGGATGTGGGACTGTACGTTGGCGTTCCCTTCTGTCCGACCCGCTGCGCGTACTGCTCGTTCATCTCGAACGCCGTGGGGAAAAACGCGAAGCTCGTCGAGCCGTACCTGGACGCGCTGCTTTTGGAGATCGAACGCACCGGCCGGCAGGCCCGGGAGTTTCATCAGCGGCCCGTGGCGGTCTATTTCGGCGGCGGCACGCCCACGACCCTGGACCCGGCGCAGCTGGACCGGCTTTGCTCGGCCTTGGCGGAGCATTTCGACCTCTCCCATTTGCGGGAGTACACCGTGGAGGCCGGACGCCCGGACACCATCACGGCGGAAAAGCTCGCGGTGCTGAAGGCTCACGGAATTACCCGGGTGTCCGTGAACCCCCAGACCATGTCGGACGAGGTCCTGGAGGCCATCGGCCGGAAGCACACGGCCCGGGACGTGCTGGATGCCCTCTCGCTGGTGCGGCAGGCCGGGGATTTTCAGGTGAACATGGACCTCATCGCGGGACTTCCGAAGGATACCCCGGAGGGATTTTCCCGGACGCTGGACACGGTCCTGGGCCTTGCCCCGGAGAACATCACCGTCCACACCCTGGCCATCAAAAACGGATCGTATCTTGCGGGGCGTCCCGAGCTTCTCCCGGACGCCGAGGCCGTGGGACATATGGTAAACGAGGCCATGGACCGCCTGAAAGCGGCGGGGTATGTGCCCTACTACCTCTACCGGCAGAAATACATGTCTGGCGGCCTTGAGAACGTGGGCTGGCGGCGCGGCGGCACGGTGAACCTCTACAACATTCTCATGATGGAGGAGCTCTGTCCGATCCTGGCCATGGGAGCGGGAGCCTCCACGAAGCTCGAAGGCCCGGACGGCGCGGTCTATCGCCATATCAACCCCAAATACCCCAAGGAATACATCCAGCGCATCCGGTCCGAAACCGAATAAGAAACCGCCTGCCGGAGCATGTCCGACAGGCGGTGTTTACGCTACAGGCTCATGAGCTTGTCCGGTGCGGTGATGGCGTGGTAGAAGGTGAGGTATTTGCGGAGGTTCCGCACCCGGCGGCTCTTGACGGTGTAGTGCCGGTCCCGGAGGGTGAAAATGAGGGTCTGAGGACCGTTCAGGCTCATGCCGGAGACCTCCGAGAAGCGCATGATCTTCCCGGCTAATTCCATTCGGTCCCGGAAGATCGCCATGCGGCCCTGGACCACGGGCTTTTCGGTGTAGTCGTCCGCCACCTCGAGAAGTTCCATGTCCGTGTCCTGGGCGAGGCAGTCCTCCCCGGCGGCGTCGGCCCGTTTTTTGAGCTCCCGGGCCTGCCAGCGGTCCCATTCCAGCACGGTGCGGAAGGGAAGACCGTCCCCCTCCAGATACCCCTCGGCGGTGTAGGTGGCAGTGAGGCCGCAGGCGGTGCAGGAGAGGGTGTCCCCCCGGCTCTCCAGCGCCCCCAGCTTACCGCAGACCGGACAGAGGCAGAGAGTGCGCTCGACATGCTCCGCCAGGTTCCTGCCTTTATAGGGGATGTGCCACTGGGCCTGGGTGTCGTAGGCGTTTTCGTAGATGTCCGCCCGGATGGCGTCCGCGATGGCGTCGGGAGTCATGGCCTTGAGAGTCTCGGGGGAGTATACATGCACGATCTCGCCGGTGAAGAGACCCCGGCGGACGCTGCGTCCGCCCCAGCGGGGGCTGGTGAGGTAGCCGCCCCGGAAGCGGTGGGTGACGAGGCTCGCGCCGGAGACCCGGGCCAGCTTCGCGGTGGACTCGACGATGTCCGCCGTGACGCCGTTGAAGGTGCGGTTCCCCTCGGCAAACAGGGCCACGGAGAAGCCTTTTTTCAGTCGGCGGATGGCGGTGAGGGCGGTGTCGCTGGCGGTGGTGCCTTTCATGCGTCCGATGGGGGCCTGGGCCCACTGGATGAGCTTTGCCGTGCGGGGATTGGCCAGCACATGCCCGGAGGCGACGAAGTACGCGGGATTTTTCACGGTGAGAGCCAAAAAGAACGGGTCGTAGTCCGTGACGTGGTTCGACACGATGAGGGCGGGGCCCTTGATGGGTTCCGTCTTCGCGTGGTAGTTGTATTTCAGCCGCATCCACAGCCAGGTGGGCCACCACACGAGCCGCCACAGAAAGCGATGCCGTTTGTAGTGTGCTGTCGGATCCATGTCGACACCTCCGTTTCTCCGATCCCATTATACACCGTATCCCCGGGATGTGCAATTTATGTTTTTCTCTTTTCTTTGGCGGGGAAGTGTGGTATAATACAATGAATTATTATCGAGATAGGCTATGCTTGCGGGCATAGCGCACAAGGAAAGGCGAATATCCATGGCACTGCTGCAAAAAATCTTCGGCACTCACTCCGAGCGGGAGCTGAAAAAGATAAAACCCATCGTAGACAAGATCGAGGCCCTGGAGGACGAATACCGCGCCCTCAGCGACGAGGCCCTCAAGGCCAAGACCCAGGAGTTCAAAGCCCGTCTCACCGCCGGGGAGACCACGGACGACATCCTCCCCGAGGCCTTTGCCGCCGTGCGGGAGGCTTCGGACCGGGTGCTGGGCATGCGGCCCTTCCGGGTCCAGCTCATCGGCGGCATCGTCCTGCATCAGGGCCGCATCGCCGAGATGAAAACCGGCGAGGGCAAGACCCTCGTGGCGGTCCTGCCGAGCTACCTGAACGCTCTGGAGGGGGAAGGCGTCCACATCGTCACCGTGAACGATTACCTCGCCCGGCGCGACAGCGAGTGGATGGGGAAGGTCCACGCCTTCCTGGGGCTCACCGTGGGCCTTATCGTCCACGGCCTCACCCGGGAGGAACGCCAGGCGGCCTACAACGCCGACATCACTTACGGCACCAACAACGAAATGGGCTTCGACTACCTCCGGGACAACATGGCCCTGTACAAGCGCGATATGGTCCAGCGGGGCCATTTCTTCGCCATCGTGGACGAGGTGGACTCCATCCTCATCGACGAGGCCCGCACCCCCCTCATCATCTCCGGCCAGGGGGATGAGAGCACCGACCTCTACACCAAGGCCAACGACTTCGTCTCCGGCCTGCGCCGGGGCATGGTGGTCTCCGTGGAGGAGAAAGCCGAGTTCGAGGAGGCCGATGAAAACGCCGACTACCTGGTGGACGAAAAAGCCCGGACCGCGAGCCTCACCGCCAAGGGCGTTGCCAAGGCCGAACGGTATTTCGGCATTGAAAACCTCTCGGACCTCGAGAATACCACCCTGGCCCACCACATCAACCAGGCCATCAAGGCCCACGGCGTCATGCGGCGGGATATTGACTACGTCGTGAAGGACAACGAGGTCATCATCGTGGACGAGCACACCGGCCGTCTCATGCTGGGCCGCCGGTACTCCGAGGGTCTGCACCAGGCCATTGAGGCGAAGGAGCATGTGGAGGTCCAGCGGGAGAACAAGACCCTCGCCACCATCACCTTCCAGAACTACTTCCGCCTCTACGGCAAGCTCTCCGGCATGACCGGCACGGCGCTGACCGAGGAAGAGGAGTTCATGTCCATCTACAACCTGGACATCATCGAGATCCCCACGAACAAGCCCATTGCCCGCATCGACCGCCCGGACGTGGTCTATAAAAACGAGGCCGGAAAAAACCGCGCCATCCTCCGCCAGATCATCGAGTGCCATGAGAAGGGTCAGCCCGTCCTCGTGGGCACCGTCAGCATCGAGAAGAGCGAATACCTCTCGAAGCTCCTGAAAAAAGAAGGCGTCGCCCACAACGTCCTGAATGCCAAGCAGCACGAGCGCGAGGCGGAGATCGTTGCCCAGGCGGGCAAGCTCGGCGCGGTCACCATCGCGACGAACATGGCCGGACGCGGCACGGACATCACCCTCGGCGGCAACGCGGAGTATCTCGCCCGCCAGGACCTCCGCAAGGCGGAGTACGACGACGAGGTCATCTCCCAGGCCACGGGCTATGCCGACACCGACGACGAAACGATCCTGGAGGCCCGAAAGCTTTACCAGGAGCGCATGGCGGCCCACAAGGAGATCACGAGCGCCGAGGCCGAGAAGGTCCGGGCCGCCGGCGGCCTTTTCATCCTCGGCACCGAGCGCCACGACGCCCGCCGCATCGATAACCAGCTCCGGGGCCGTTCCGGCCGTCAGGGCGATCCCGGTGAGAGCCGGTTTTTCATCGCCATGACGGACGACGTCATGCGTTTGTTCGGCTCCGAGCGGGTCATGGGCATGATGGAATCCCTGGGCTTTGACGAGGACACCCCCATCGACAACAAGATGCTCTCCGACTCCATCGAACGCGCCCAGAAGACTGTGGAGAGCCGGAACTTCCAGGTCCGCAAAAACACTCTCGAGTACGACGACGTGATGAACGTCCAGCGCGGCCTGATCTACGAGCAGCGCCGCAAGGTCCTGGACGGGGAGGACGTGCGGGAGTCGATTCGCGGCATGATCGAGGAAACAGTCCGCAGCACGGTGACAGACGGCCTCGCCGGGGTGAGCCACCCCGAAAACGCCGAGCACCTCGAAACCATCCTTGAGCCGTTTTACAAGATATTCCTCCTGCGGGGACAGATCCCGGCGGAGGGGATTTCCTCCCTCACGGCGGATACCCTCACGGAGAAGCTCCTTGCCATCGCGGACGAGGTCTACGCCCACCGCGAGGCGGAGTTCGGAACCCTGCCGGACGGCACCGTCGTCATGCGGGAGCTGGAGCGGGTCATCCTCCTGCGGGTCGTGGACGAGTACTGGATGGAGCACATCGACGCCATGGACGATCTGCGCCAGGGCATCGGCCTGCGGGCCTATGGCAACGTCAAGCCCATCGACGCCTACAAGCAGGAGGGTTTCGACATGTTTGAGGCCATGGTCCAGGGTATTCGGGAGGAGGTCGTGCGCCGCATCTTTACTGTCCGGGTCCGCAAGGAGCAGACTATCGAGCGCAAGAGCGTCGCCAAGGCGAACGTCAATAACGTCGGCGGCGACCGGACAGCCAAAAAGCAGCCCGTCAAAAAGGCAAAGAAACCCGGGCGCAACGATCCCTGCCCCTGCGGCAAGTGGAAGGCGGACGGCAGCCGTCCCCTGAAATACAAAGAATGCTGCGGACGCAATGAGTGAACCCGTGATCCTTCGCTCCGGGAAGATCGCCTGTCCCCACGGGTTCTCCACCCGGATCGGCGGCGTCAGCGAGGGCGTTTTCGCGAGCTTGAACCTCGGCCGCATCGACACCCTGGGGGACGACCAAGACCGGGTACGGGAGAACTGGCGGCGTTTCGGCAGGGCGGCGGGCATCGACACGACCCGCTTCGTCCACGGCCGTCAGGTCCACGGAAACACCGTGTTCATCGCCCGGCCGGAGGACGCTCACGGCATCGCGGAGCCGTCCCCCATCGAGGCGGACGGGTATGTGACGAACATTCCCGGTCTGCCGCTGGCCGTGTTCACGGCGGACTGTGCGCCGCTTCTCATGCACGACCCGGTCAACGGGGTCATCGCCGCGGTGCACTGCGGCTGGCGTCCCACGGCGGCGGACATCATGAAAAACGCGGTGGAGGCCATGACCTCCCTCGGCGCGAAGCCGGAGCACATCTGCGCCGCCATCGGACCCTGCATCCACCGCTGCTGCTTCCAGACCGGGCCGGAGATCCCGGCGGCCTTTGAGGAGCTTCTGGCGGACGGCGCTTCGTACCTATACGCTCCGGACCCGGAGGCTTTCGGAAAATTCCGCGTGGACCTCCCGGGGACCGTGGCTCGGCGTTTGACGGAGCTCGGCGTCCCGGCGGTTCAGATGGACGTTTTGGACGCCTGCACTATGTGCGATCCGACCATGTTCTGGTCCCATCGGGCCATGGGCCTGCGCCGAGGCTCCCAGGCGAATATCATCATGCTATGAAATTTTTTTTTCAAAAAACCATATCCCTTCTCATGGCGGCGTCCCTGGCGCTGACCTTGACCGGCTGCGGCCTCACCCTCTCCCAGGAGGAGCGCTTGGAGCTTCGGGAGGAAGAGCCGGAGGTCATCGTCGGTCAGAGCATTGGTCAGGAGCTGGCACCGACCTATGCCGCGGACCAGATATTTTCTCTGAACAGCGTGTCCGACGCCTCCTACAACCCCTATATCACCTCCAGCGCGTGGAATAAAGTTGTGGGGATGCTCGTGTATGAATCCATGGTGGAGCTGGACGAGAGCTTTGAGGCCCATCCGAACCTCATCGCCGCCTGGGAGACGGAGGACGGGGTGTCCTGGACCTTCACGGTGGATACCTCCCGCAGTTTCCATGACGGCGGTGCCATGACGGCTCTGGACGCGATGTATACGCTGGAGTTCGCCATGAACTATGACCTGAGCCCGTTCCGCACCCGGTTCCGCCATGTGACCAGCGTTTATTCCCTGGATTCCGAGCGGTTCGTCGTCACGCTGAACCAGGCGGACATGCGCTTCTACACTCTCCTGGACATCCCCTGCATCGAATACGGCTCCGGTTACAGCGACCGTCCCCCCGGCACGGGACCCTACATGTTCTCGAAAAGCGGACGATACCTCACCCTGAACAGCGCGTATCCCCGGTCGGCGGATATGCCTCTCGATACGATCCACCTCAAGGAATACTCCGCCGCGGTGGACATCCTCCAGGCCTTTGAGGACTCCTATCTCGACCTTGTCATCAACGACCCCAACGGCATGTCGAGCCTGGGCTATTCCAGCACCAACATCACAAAATACGTGAACACCTCCAGCCTGCATTACCTGGGCTACAACGCTTCCAGCGTCATTCTGGGCCAGAGCATCTATCGTCTGCTCATGACCTACGCCATCGACCGAAACGCCATCGTCTCCGAGATCATGGCGGGTGCGGCGGTGGCGGCCAGCGTTCCCGTATCGCCGCAAAGCGAGCTGTATCCCTCGGCCCTGGCCCAGGAGCTTGCCTACTCCCCCTCGGCCCTGGAAACGGCGCTGCAGAGCGTCGGCGCCCAGGACCTGGACGGCGACGGGACCCTGGAGCTGGGCGGCATGAAGTACACCATCGACTTCATCGTCTGCTCGGACAGCGCGGTAAAAGTCGCCGTGGCCCGCAGCATCACCAAGGCCCTGCAGGACGCGGGCTTCGACGTGAATCTCCGGGAGCTGGGCTATGAGGACTACCTGGAAGCCCTGGAGAAGGGGAAGTACGACATCTACTACGCGGAGGTCCGCCTCTGCGCGGACTGGGATCTGACCCTGCTGCTGGGCTCCGGCCAGAGTCTGAATTACGGCGGCGTGCGGGACTCCCAGATGGACTCGCTGCTGGCGCAGTTTCTGGCAAGCCCGGAGGAGAGCCTTCCCGCCGCGGCCCAGGCGCTGTATGAGCACATCGGCCGCAACGGATATATCACCCCCATCTGCTTCGAGCGCAGCGAAGTGCTGTATCACCGAGGAGTGCTATCGGGTCTTTCCCCTACGCAGGACAACATTTTTTACGGCATGGAAAACTGGACCATCGACATCGGCTGACGGAGGGAACCGACCATGACAGACAGAGACCTTCTCAATATGGCGCGGGAGGCCGCGCAGAACGCTTACGTGCCCTACTCCCACTTCCCGGTGGGGGCGGCACTGGAATGCGCCGACGGCTCGGTGTTCACGGGCTGCAACGTGGAAAATGCCGCGCTCGGCTCCACCATCTGCGCCGAGCGCACCGCTGTCGTCAAGGCGGTCAGCGAGGGCCGACGGAAATTCGTCCGCATCGCCATCTACGGCGAAGGGGAGACCTACTGCATGCCCTGCGGCGCCTGCCGGCAGGTCCTGGCGGAGTTCGCCGGAAAGGACGACATGGAGGTCCTATGCACCCGGGCGGGCGGACGGTACGTCAGCTATCGCCTCAGCCAGCTGATGCCGCACGCCTTCGTTCTGCGGTGAATTTGCGGATGATTTAACACGAACACACGGAAACGTTGTCACAATCAACCAAATATCCTATTTTAAAGAAAATCCCCCTTGACATTCCGGGGGATTTTTGTTACATTAGCAGGGCTCGCGTCCTCGACGGGGGAGGTGAGTCATGCGTTGAAGCGGTAGATTGCGCCGACGGGCGGGAACTATCGCGGAGCAAGTCCGGGGGTCCTCCGGGGGAGGGTCCTGGAATCGGACGGAACCGGCGTTCCGTACCGCGTATATCGTCTGGTTCAGAATTCCACCGGCATGGCCGGGTTGTTTTTTGGGACAGAGTCTGATACGCACGGTTGAGTGTATAGAACTCCGGCGCCCGTACGGGAACACGTAAAACTCGTACATCTTATTGGAGGAAATCACATGGCAGCAAAGAAAATGATCCGCATCCGCCTCAAGGCCTATGACCATCAGTTGATCGACAAGGCCGCTGAGACCATCGTGGAGACCGCCAAGCGCACCGAAGCCAAGGTCTCCGGCCCCATCCCTCTGCCCACGCAGAAGGAAGTGGTCACCATCCTGCGCGCCGTCCACAAGTACAAGGACAGCCGCGAGCAGTTCGAGCGCCGCACGCACAAGCGCCTCATCGACATCATGAACCCGACTCAGAAGACGGTCGAGGCTCTGATGAACCTCGAGGTCCCCGCCGGCGTCGAGATCGAGATCAAGCTCTAATCTATTACGTACCCCCCCTGCGGATGGGAAACTGCTGCGGAGTGATCGCGGCGGAGAGGTGATTTTCACCTTATTTAATTTGTTGGCAGCCGGACCTGGCGATCCGGTTCACCAATAGTCTGCTAACAGGGCAGACGGGTCATGTTGCGCGGCCGCCGTTACCGACCGCCCAACCAATAACCGAAGGAGGAAAACAATGAAAAACGCCATCATCGGAAAGAAGATCGGCATGACGCAGATCTTCGACGAGACGGGCAAAGTCGTCCCCGTGACGGTCATCGAGGCCGGCCCCTGCGTGGTCG
>CAYNZM010000032.1:0-18931 GCA_964401725.1 uncultured Oscillospiraceae bacterium | reverse complement strand
TGCGGTCAAACCTGTTTTGGCGGCGCTCAGGGCTGACGGGATGTTCATTTCCGACGAGATCGTGTCCTATGTACTGAAAGAAGCCGACGAGACTGTTTAACAGCAAAGCGGCGGCCGAGGCCGCCTTGTTGATAAAATGTGGTTTAGCGTGGTTTTTAAGTCGCTTTACTACGATACAATTTTTGACCCTTATTTTGACCCTTTAGAGCATTTGACCAAGCAGAACAAATGGACAAATAGGCACCAAACAACATGGTTTCCAATATCAAAAATTGTGGATACAATGATTTTAGACGCTATAAACGGGCGTTTTAAAATTCGAGTCTTGTATCGTCCACCACCCATGAATCCCGGAAACCTATGTTTTCCGGGATTTTTTATACCATCCATCATACATTGAAGGGGAGAAGGTCCGTGAAAATCTGGCTGTTTTTTGCCGCGGCAGCTGCCGGGTATCTGCTCGGCAGCGTCAATCCCGCGATCATCCTCTCCAAGATTATTTATCGGGCGGATGTACGCCGCTTCGGAAGCCACAATCCCGGTTTCACGAACTTCAAGCGTGTCTTTGGCGATCAGCACGCCTACACTGTTTTCTTTTTTGATTTTGCTAAAGCGGCGATCCTGTGCGGGGTCTTTGGCGCGTTGTTTCGCAATGCCTTCGGTCTCTATCATACCGGCGCGGCCTTCGTGACCATCTTCACGCTCCTGGGCCATGCCTATCCCATCTGGTACGACTTCCGGGGCGGCAAGGGCGTTGCGGTCATGTTCGGATCCATTTGGTTCATCGACTGGCGGGCGGCAGTTGCGGTATTCGTGCTGTTTCTCATTCTCATGGCCTGCACGCGGTATATGTCTCTGTCGGTGATCATTGCCTCCTGCGCCGGGCCGATCGCGATGCTGATGGGGGGATATGAGACCCTGGCGGAGCTTCTGATGGTGATCGCCTGCGTCGCGTTTATGATCCTGCGTCACCGGGAGAACATTCTCCGACTGAAAAACGGAACGGAATCCAGGTTTTCCCTCAAGAGCAAAAAGTAAGGAGAGATGAACATGCGCTTCAATATCCAAGGCTTTCTGCCGATTTTTTCAGCATGAACTACGGAGCCATTTTTCAGTTGGACAGCGCTAACGGCGTCGGCATCCGCACGAGCCTTTTCGTCTCGGGCTGCACCCACCACTGCAACGGCTGCTTCCAGCCGGAGACCTGGGATTTTTCCTACGGTAAGCCCTATACGCCGGAGGTGGAGGATTTCATCGTCTCCACGCTGGAAAGCCCCTATGTAAACGGCTTGACCGTCCTCGGCGGCGAGCCCATGGAGCTTCCGAATCAGGAAGCCCTGCTGCCGCTCCTGCGCCGGGTCCGCGACCTGCCGGGAAAGACGATCTGGATCTATTCCGGTTACACCTTTGAAGGACTGACCGATCCCGGCAATCCCCGCTGCCATGGCAAGCATACGAACGAGGTGCTGCGCTGCATCGATGTTCTGGTAGACGGGGAATTTCACCTGGCGGAGAAGAATATTTCTCTGCGCTTCCGGGGAAGCTCCAACCAGCGTATTATCGACGTACCCGCCACACTGGCATCCGGAGAGATCGTTCTCACGGAATATATGGCCCCACGCCATGCCCGATAAAACGAAGCCGGAGGCAGACCGCCTCCGGCATTTCCATTTGGTTTAGTTGAACGTGTCCGCGTGCAGCTCGAAAAGCTCGTGGATGCGGGTTTTCAGCGGCGCATTTTCGGGTCGTTCCAGCAACGGGTCCGCCGCCAGGACAGCCTGCGCCTCCTGCTGGGCTTCCTTCAGAACCCGCATATCCGCGGAGAGGTCCGCCACGTGCATCTCCGGAAGGCCGTGCTGACGGGAGCCAAAGAAATCACCGGGGCCCCGCAGCCGCAGGTCCTCCTGGGAGATGAGAAACCCGTCGTTGGTCTGGGTCATGATCTTCAGACGGGAGCGCGCGGAGTCGGTTTTTGAATCGGAAAACAGCACGCAGTAGCTCTTGTGCCGACCGCGCCCAACCCGGCCACGGAGCTGGTGAAGCTGGCTCAGCCCGAAGCGGTCTGCATTCTCCACGATCATCAGCGCGGCGTTGGGGATGTCCACGCCCACCTCGATAACGGTAGTGGCGACGAGGATGTCCGCCTCGCCGGCGGCGAAGGCCGTCATGATCGCGTCCTTGTCCTTCGCTTTCATCCGACCGTGGACGCAGGCGATCCGCAGGTCCGGGAAAATGTCCTCCTGCAGCTCCTTTGCGTATTCCTGCGCGCTTTTGACGTTTTCCGGCAGCTCCTCGTTCTCCTCCACCATGGGACAGACGATGAACACCTGCCGTCCCTCGCGCACCAGGCGACGGACGAAATTCCATATCCTCTCCCGCATTTCCTCGCCCACAGAGAAAGTCTCCACCGGTGTCCGTCCGGGGGGGAGCTCGTCCAGCACGGAGATGTCCAGGTCGCCGTAGATGATGAGGGCCAGCGTCCGTGGGATGGGGGTGGCGGACATGACGAGTACGTGAGGATGCTGTCCCTTGCCGGTGAGTGTGCTGCGCTGCTCCACGCCGAAGCGGTGCTGCTCGTCCGTCACCACAAGGCCCAGGTCCCGGAAGGTCACGGCGTCGGTGAGCAGGGCATGGGTCCCGACGGCGACATCCGCCTCCCCGAGGGCAAGCTTCTCGTTCACCTTCCGCTTCTGAGCGGCGGTCATGGAGCCGGTGAGCTTCACGACGCGCACGCCATAGGGCTCCAGCATGCCGGACAGCGTCTGATAATGCTGCTCCGCCAAAATCTCCGTCGGGGCCATAAAGGCCCCTTGATGCCCCGCCTGCACCATTTGCCACAGCAGCGCCGCCGCCACCAGGGTCTTGCCGCTTCCGACATCTCCCTGTAAAAGGCGGTTCATGGGCTTTCCCGAGCGCATGTCCGCGAGAGCCTCCTCCACCGCCCTACGCTGGGCCTTCGTAGGGGAGAAGGGAAGCTCCTTCCAGAATTCCTCCGGCGAGTGAGCCGGAAGCACCAGGCCGGGGTGATCCTTTCGCCGTTCCCGCAGAAGCTCCATGGCCCCGGCGAGGATGTAAAGCTCCTCGAACACCAGCCGCCGACGTGCCTGTTCCAGGGCGGCGTCATCCCGGGGAAAATGGATGTTCTCGTAGGAAAACCGCGCCTGGGCCAGCTCATATGTTCGCCGCACGGCGTCCGGGAGGATGTCCGGTACGGTCTCGCAGGAATCCAGCGCCTGCCGCGCGGCGGCGTACAGGACCTTTTGGCTGATGCCCGCCGTCAGACGATAGATGGGCAGGATGCGCCCGGTGATGACGCCCTCCGCGCCTTCCTTTTCAAAGGCTGGATTCGTCATGGTGCGGCGTCGTCCGTTCTCACCGACGCGCCCATAGAAGATGTACGTCTCGCCGGGGGTAAGCTGGTTTTTGAGCCACGCCTGGTTGAAGTAGGTGATGTCCAGCGTGCCTGTCTCGTCCACGGCCCGGAGCTTAACAAGGGTCATGCCGCGACGGGCACGCACGGCGTTCGGCGGCGCGGCCACCATGGCCCGGACGCAGACCGGCGTCTCCGCGGGAGCTTCCGCGATGGTGTAGAACGTGCGGCGGTCCTCATATGCCCGTGGGAAATACGACAGCATATCCCGGTAGGTGCGTATGCCGAGCTTTTCCAGGGCCTTGGCTTTTTTCTCGCCGATGCCCTTCATATATTGGATGTTGTCATTCAGATGATCCATGCTTTGATTTTACCATGACTTTTGCAAAATTACAATTTCCTATCCGCGGCCCTTGCGTCGGAGGCAAAAAAACCGTATAATGGAGGCACCGGTCGCACCGGGAAATCGGAAAGATAGAGGAGTAATATGCCCATGGATAAGCTGAAAACAGTCGTCTGCGGCGGTGTTGAGACGGCGAAGGAGGCAGACGGGGCGCAGGTCGTATTCACCGATCCGCTGCCCATTCATCATAGCTGTGAGCTGGCGGAGACGAAAAAGACCGACTACCGCACGGCGCTGTACATCACGAAGGACGGCGTGGACGCCGCCCGTTCCGCCTCCGCCGCGATCTCCGGCGGCAGCTTCGACGGCGCCGGTTCGGAGGGTCTTGTGGTCAAGTCCAACAGCCATGATTTCAGCGCGGTCATCGTGGACGGCGGGAATTATACCCTGAAAAACGCGAAGCTGCACATGATCTCCGACGCGGACGGCAGCGATACCTGCGATTTCGTGGGCCTGGGCTCCGCGGTGGCGGCCTTCGGCGGCGCGCATGTAGAGATCGAAAACTCCGAGATCGCCACGGAGGGCGTCGCAAAGTGCACCGTCTTCTGCGACGAGGGTTCGGACGTCGTCGTGAAGGACTCCAAGCTCTCTGTCCTGGGCGGCAAGCTCTACGACGGGTATGTGAACTCCGCGGACTTCAACTTCATGGTGGCGACCCCCTGGGTCCTCGGCATCATGGGCAACGCCCGCGGCACGAACCTGATGGGGGAGAAGTCCTCTACCGTCCTCGTGAACACGGACGTCACCGCCCGCAACTGGGGCGTACTCTCCACCGATAACGGCGAAAACAACCGTCTCACCGTCATTGATTCCACGCTGACCCTTGTCGGCGGGGAGGATGATAAGAAGAACCCCTACTTCAAAACCTACGGCAGCGGCTACGGCACGTACATCCTTGGCTGCGACGAGGAATTCCGCGGCGTGAAGATGAAGGTCGGCACCTACATCGGCATCGCCCGGGAGGGCAACGCCATTTATCGCTCTTCCAAGGGCAGCGCGCGTATCGTCTCTCCCACCACCGGCGAGGTCCTCTATGAAGGCGAGGGCAGGGGCCGGGTCTGCGAGCTCATCTCCGACGGCTTTGGCATCATGGCCCACGACCGGGCGGAACTAACCTTGACGGACGGCACGATCATGGACACCCAGAACGCGGCGTTTCTGCTGCGGGCCGGCGGCGTGCACATCCGCGTAGAGGACAAGGCTCAGGTCCGCGCGGCGGACGGCGTCCTTCTGCAGATCATTGACGACGATGACAAATCCGTGGGCGTCAACTGGGGAAGCGAAAAGGAACTGGAGTTCTTCACCGTCTTCCACGAGAAAGTCGGCTGGCCCAGTGAAAACGGGCAGATCACCCGGCTCATGCCGCCCCCCGATCCCGCGGACATGCCTCCCATGCCGCCCATGAGCGACGATGTGGAGCCCATGCCCGAGCCGCAGTTCGACGTGCATTTCACCGCGTCGGACGTTACCCTGAACGGCAGCCTTTACAACGGCTCCGGCTATTACGGCCAGGGTTCGAAGCAGCTTTATATGACCCTCGGCGCGAACGCGGTCCTCACCGGCGGAATCTCCGCCACCGAGACCATCCACGTGAACGAGCGCGGGGAGCAGAACACCAGCTTCACCAGCGCGGAGTACTACTACCTCGGCCACGTGGCGAACCGCGTGTTCCATAACGGCGATAACGACGTAGAGGTGGTCCTGGAGGCCGGGTCCGTCTGGAATGTCACCGAGACCGGCATCCTCACCGCCCTCACCGTGGCGGCGGGGGCGAAGCTGAGCGGCAAGGTCCTTCTGGACGGCGAGGAGCTGATCCCCGAAGCCGGAAAGAAATACACCGGCCGGATCGAGGTTCGTCCGTAATGTAAATAAACACGAGGCACACGGCGTTTTTGCTGTGTGCCTCGTGTTTTTGTATGCGGTATTAGTTCAGGCTGCCCGCTGCACTCTTTCCGGCGAGGAAGCCGGAGGCCAGAGCCCAGGACATGTCGTTCAGCACCTGTTTTTTTGCGCCGCCCAGGACGATGTGACGTCCCGAGGCGAAATCGCCTGTGACGAAAAGACCATCCACCAGTCCGCCGTCCGCGGCGTAAGCCTGCATGTCGGCGTTCACTCGGACACCGCCGAAGGCTCCGTCCGTAGCGAGCTTTCCACCCATGGCGTAGAAGGGACCGTCCCGCAGGGGTTCCAGGCTCTTCGCGTCCTTGAAACAGACCCAGTCCTCGCCCCGGTCGCATCCGGCGTTAAACTCGTCCACCGTGGTTTTCAGTGCGATAGGGTCCAGACCGATGGCGGTTGCCAGTTCCTCAATGGTATCCGCCGCGGCGGCCTCGCCGGGGTGACGGCGCATGGCCTCCCGGAACCAGTCGTCCAGAGTGTCCAGCTCCGGCAGGGGCGGCATGCCGAAGGGGTCGAAATCCTGGCTGTCGCCGTTTTGGCGGGATTCCTCGATGGCGCGGCGCAGGGTGTTGGCGGAATAGAGGAAGTAGGTCTTTCCGGCGGGGTGCTCAAGAAGCACCATACCCGTGTCGAAGGGGTCAATGCGAGGCACCATGGGCTCGGAGACGAAGCGTTTCGCGTTTTTGTCCACGAGGACGGTGTATTCCGAATGCGTGAGGACGTCCAGCCTGGAGCGATCCCCCAGCGCGCAGATGGGACCCATGAGACGCAGGCAGAAGCTGTCCCAGTCGATGAAGGCACCGGCCTTCTCCGCGATGGGCAGACCGTCGCCGGTATAGTTCGGGTTCTGGTGGGCGCTGGGCAGGACCTCCGCCCGGTTGAAGGCCGGACAGACCTTTTCCACGATCTCCTTATTGCATATCCAGCTTCCGATGGCAAGCACGCAGGCTTTGCAGGCGACCCGCACCGCCTCGCCATTCGGCTTTTTCGCCAGGATGGCGGTGATGCGTCCGTCTTTTACCTCTGCGTCGATCGCCCGGTGCTCCGTAAGAAGCTCGATGCCCAGCTCCTCGCATCGGCGGAGCATGGTTTTCATGATGTATTTTCCCGAGCCGTCGTGGAATTTGTCGATCTGCGGTCCGGGCTGACCGTTCACGGGGATATCGAAAACATAGGGCCGCGGCTCGTACTGCGCCAGGACCTCGGGCAGCTCGTGCCGGCTGTACCAGTCGAAGAACTCGCCCGTGGCCCGCACGGCCCCGGAGACCAGCTTCGGGTCCAGCTTCCAGCGGGTCAAGTCCATCATCCCGCGGATGAAGTCGAGGGACTGGTCCGGGATGTTCCGCTCCGCCTGCCAGCGGCTGCCAAAGGTCCGCATGGTGGAGGCAAAGAGCATGCCGCCGCCCAGGACCTTGGATTTTTCCAGGACGATGACTTTTTTCCCGGAGAGCTCCGCGGCACGGACCGCCGCCACGAGGCCGGAACCGCCGCCGCCGAGGACGAGGATGTCACAGCGCTTTTCCTGCATGGGGAAACCTCCTTATGTTATGCGCCGTACACCGCCCAATACTGGGCGAGCGCGGCGTCGATGTTTTCCTGTTCGGCCTCATAGACGGTTCCGTGGGAGCCGCCGCCGATGATCGTCTCGCCGGTGCCGGTCCAGGCATTCGCCACGGCTTCGGTCCAGGCGGGGCGGATGTAGGCGTCATATTCCGATGCAAGAAACAGCACCGGGACCGTCGGCGTCATGGCATCCTCCGCGGCAAAGATCGCGGGCAGGTCCACGTCCTTCACGGCAAACCCCGCCTTGGACGCGGATATCTTCCACTCGATGGCGGTGAGGAAGGGGAATGCAGGGACGGTGTACCATTTGGCGATATTGGCCGACGCCATCTCGTGCAGGGAGGCGTAGGGACTCTCCGCTGTGATGAAGGCTACATTTTCCGGCAACAGCCCATGTACCGCCGCCATCAGCGCCGTGTTCGCGCCGGTGCCGACGCCCCAAATTATGAAGGTCTGGGGTCCGAGGGCATCCTCCGCCCAGGTAAGCCAGACGGGAATGTCGTACTGCTCGGTGATGCCGTAGGTAAAGTAGTTCCCGCCGCTGCCGCCGTGCATTCGAGGGTCAATGAGGAGGATATTGCAGCCCGTCAGAGCGTTCAGCGCCGAACCGGGGAGAAAGTCCGCCGTGCCGTCGTCGTAAAACTGCGGGAGGACCAGCACGGTCACGTCCGAACCCTCGTTGTAAAGATACCCATGCAGCTCCGCGCCGTCGGAGGCGGTGGTCGAGACCTCGTCCCGCAGACGGCTCGACGTGAAGCGGTCCCACGCCCGCTGGAGGGGAAGGAGTTCCTCCCGCTCGTCCGCGCCGGGAGCACGGCCCTTCATGTTGTCCACGGCCTGAGCTGCGGAGGCATCCACCTGCACGAAGCTGCCGTAATAGCCGTTCGCGATGGCGGTCACCCAGCGGCCGACGAACAGCCCGACCAACAGGATGGCGGTGAACCAGAAGACGATCACGGAGTTTTTGGCGACGTTCTTCCGGGCCTTTCGCTCCGCGCCGATGTTCCGGCGGCGTTTTCCGGTGGGGGCGGACTTCATTTTGCCTTTGCTCTTGCTCATGTCCGTCCCTCCTTACGCCGTGGCCAGCAGCATGCCGAAGCGCTGCCGGGATACGTGGTAATCCGCCGCGATGTCGCTCTCCGCCTGGGACAGCAGGGCATCCTCGCCCAGGGCGAGGGTCGCCTCCCGCTCCGGACCGGAGCCGCCCCAGCCGTCCAGAAGGAGGAAGTACTCCGTGGTCCCGTTGCTCGTGGTCATATACCAGCCGGCGGGATAGCCGTCCGGATACGCTGCGGGATCGTCGCCGCCGAAAAAGAGATCATCCGCAATGTTTTGCGGAAGGTCCAGGCGCGTGGCATTATAGAGATAGCCTTGGCTGTCGCCTACGGCACAGGTGGAAAACGCGCTTTGCAGACTCTCGAAGCTCTCGCCCGCCTCATAGCGGGCCACAAGGCGTTCCATCTTGTAACCCAGAGCGTCTGTCTGTTCCTGTCCGATCTCTCCGGTCTCCCGGTCGGGCTGGGCCTCCAGGGTGATGACGCGCAGGTCCGCGGTGCGATAGTCCGGGATGGCGTTTTCCGCGATGTAGGCGTCGATCTCCGCCTGGGTCGGAGCGGCGGAGCGGATGAGATACGCTTTATATGCCTCGGCCTTGACCTGCCGCGTGAGCTCCGCGGTGTAGACGGCCTCGGTCATGCCCGCGCCGTAGTAGGCCGTGTAGTAGTTTTTGGCATTAATGTTGCCGGCCTTCTGCTCTGCGGCATTTTTCGCGAGCTTTACCTCGATGGGGAGGAGCTCCTCGTCGGAGTAGACATAGCCCGCCGCTTCCGCGAGATCGCAATAATACGCTGTCTCCGCGAGGGATGCCTCGGCCTCGGCAAGGAAAAACGCCTTCCAGGAGATGCCGTCCGCGGTATACTGCTTCGCGTCGTTGAGCTTGGGGTTATAGCCCAGCTCGTCCAGGCGGTCGGCGTTCTCGTCCAGGAAGGTATTGTAGCTGTCAAAGTAATAGTAGTTGTAGCGGACGACGGAATAGCTCTCGCCGTGGACTTTCGCCGCCACGGCTGTCCGCTGCAGAAATCCCGTGTTCAGGATGATGATGAGAAGCACCACGGGCACAAGGATGATGTATAATGCCCGCAGCATGGGATCCTGGCTGTTCAGGTTCAGTTTCATGGGAAGCACCTCCCGTAGGATGGGATATAGCTATAGTATACAGGAAGAAAGGGCCGCCGTCAAAGGCAGCCCTTTCCGAAGTTTTACGCGGCTGCGCGATCAGCCCACACCGTAGAAGATGATGCAGCAGATGCAGCAGAAGATAGAGAAGATCGTCGGGAAGACGACGGTGGTGATGAACAGTTCCTTGTACGCCTGCTTGTGGGTCAGACCGAACACGCCAAGGGTGTTGGCGATGGACTGAGCGTGCGGCAGGGAGTCGAAGGTCTGCGTGGTGCAGAGGAGCAGACGACGCAGAGCGCCGGCGTTGACGCCCATGTCGAGGTACTGCTGACCGAACATGGGCAGCCAGATCATCATGGCGGAGATGCCGTCGGTGCAGAGGGCGGCGATAACGGCCACGGAGATCATGGCGGTGATGTACGGGCTGAGGTTCAGACCGAGCACCCAGTTCTGCACGGGCTCGATGACCGCGCTGGTGGTGACGACCTGACCGAAGCCGTAGACGCAGCCGGCGAGCATGAGGAAGCCCCACATGCCGGTGCAGCCCTTGGAGAGGATGTTGACGACGCCGATCTTCTTGCAGCGGTTCCACTGCAGGATGACGAGGACGATAATGCCGACGAGCTGGGCCAGAGCCACGAGCTGGGTCTGCCAGGTCTGATAGGTCAGGTCGATGTGGGCGAAGACGATCGCCGCGACCACAACCGCTACCAGCGGCGCGATGGAAGCCCAGAAGTTGGGCAGGTTGGACTCGTCAAGATCGAGCTCCACGTCGTCGCCGTCGTAGCCCTCGCCGTTCTCACGGGCCTTCTTGACGAGGCGGGTCTGATAGACGAGGAACAGCGCGATGCCCACAAGACCGGTGGCGATGGAGAGGATGGGGGCGTCGAACAGGCCGGTGCCGAGGAACATGTTGGGCAGGGAGCCGGGGACGTTGGGTACGGGCATGCAGAAGTTGATGGCGGGAGCAATGCCCTGGGCGGCGATCATGCCGACCTTCCGGGGCAGGTTCGCGGCCTTCATGAGGGGCGCCGCTACGACCACGACCACGAAGATGAAGGTGCCGACGCCGGCCAGCATCAGGATGATGGCGGTGGCGGAGATCGCCATCCACGCCCGGTCGGTGCCCAGGAGCTTGATCATGGTGTTGCCCACGGACTTGGAGCAGCCCGTCTCGTCCATGAGGTAGCCCAGCAGACCGGACATGGTGAAGACGAAGAACATCATCTGCACCAGGCTCGCGACGCCGGAGGGGAAGACCTCGAAGATGGAAACGTAGAACGGGTTGGTGGAGCCGAGGGCCGCGATGATGGCGGCGATCAGCGCTGCGATGCCGGTGTGGACATTCTTATAGCAGAGAATGATGAACACAGCGATCGACAAGATCACGAACAGGCCGGAAAGCCATACGTTCGTGCTCCCGAACGCGCCCGCAGCGGCAGCCTCGACCTCGCCGGAGGCGTCGCCGGCGGCGAACGCACCCACGGTCAGCAGCATACACGCTACCAGGAACACGGACAGGAGTACCATAAATTTTTTCATGGCGCAGTCTCCTTCTTTCTTTGCCAGGGCATAGATATCCCTTAGCATATTCTTCGCAAATTATAACATTTATGAATAAACTATGTCCAGTACATTTGACGAAATCTTAACGTTTATTTGCCAACTTTTCTGTTGGGAGGTTACATCGGATAAGTTGAAGTAAATTTCTTGCCTCATCTAGCCGCCAACAGAAATATATGTTATAATCCTAACGAATATGATCGGCGGATCATGATCTTGGGACCGCGGCCCTGCGCGGTCCGGAAAAGGAGAGAGTGCGTTCATGTATCAGATCAACCAGCGCAACTGCGTCTGCTGCCACAACTGCGCCATGGAATGCCCCATGCAGGCCATCGACTACCTGGGCTCGAAATACCAGATCGACCCGGAGAAATGCGTGGAATGCGGTCTATGTGCCCGGGTATGCCACACCTGCTCCATCGAGGATGTGGACAATCCCATCCCGGTCGTCCCCCACGAGCCCATCGAGAAAACGGCGGACGTCGTCGTCTGCGGCGGCGGCAGCGGCATCGTAGCGGCGGTTCGGGCAGCCCAGGCGGGGAAGAAGGTCATCCTCGTCGAGAAGGCGGACAAGCTGGGCGGAAACACCGACTATGCCCACGCCTATTTCCCCGTCTACACCAAGTGGCACGAAAAAGCCGGGATGGAGGACTGCCGTGAAAAAGCCGTCGCCCATTATCTGAACGTCACGGACCATGTCCTCGCGGAGGATGTCGTCCGCACGGCGGTGTACGGCTGCGGCGAATTTTTCGACTGGCTTTGTTCCTTCGGCACTGCGGAGGAGGTCTATCACCTTGTGAACCTGGGAGACGCCGACGCCCACGGTCCCATCTACGGTCCGGGGCTCCTGGATTTCCCGACCCGCATCCGGGACAATCTCCTCTGCCGGGACGACGCCATCGGTCCTGGCTGGGGCGGAACCTATGTCAAATACACCATGCTGGACGCCATCCGGGACGAGAAGCTGGATGTGGAGATACTCACCGGCACCGGGGCAAAGCATCTGGTCCTGGGCGACGACGGCGCGATCGCCGGCGTGGTCTGCGAAGATCGCGGCGGCGAGGTCCGCATCACGGCACCGGCGGTGATCCTCGCCACCGGCGGCTTCGGCAAGAGCGACGAAAAGATCCGGGAATTCGCCCCCTGGTTTTTTGAGGGCGAGACGGAGATTCACCGCTTCTCGGTCCCCACGGACACCGGCGACGGCATCGACATGCTGCGGGAGCTGGGGGTGGAGCCCGACCCGGAGCGGCTGTTCATCTCCATGTTTGGTCCGAAGCATCACCCCTTCTCGAACGTCCTCGCGGACATGGCGCTTGAGCCGGATGTTCCGCAGTTCAACCAAAACGGCCAGCGCTGGATCAGCGAAGCCGACGGTCTCTTCGGCATGACGGCCTTCATCGCCCGGCAGCCGAAGGAGATCTCCTGGGCTATCCAGTCCCGGGACGGCCTGAAGGCCGTGGTGGATCGCTTCCTCGGCAATCCCGCGTTTGCATCCAAGGCGTATCTCTACGAGACCTGGGAGGCGGAGCTGGAGGAAGAGGCGGCCCTGCCGGTGGATGCGCCGGTAAAAAAAGCGGACACCCTTCCGGAGCTTGCCGAAAAGTGCGGCATGCCCGTGGACGCTTTCATGGATTCTGTGAAGAAATACAACGCCTTCTGCGCTGCCGCCAAAGACGAGGACTTCGGAAAACCCGCCCAGTTGCTCGTTCCTGTCGGAGAGACGGGACCCTATTACGCCATTCTGGGCAAGCGCTTCTCGGAAGCGTCTCTCGGCGGTCTCATGGTGGATGGGCAGTGCCGCGTCCTGAAAAATGACGGCAGCTTCATCCCCGGTCTTTACGGCGTGGGCGACGCCACCTCCGCCATGCACCGCCGCGGAAAGCTGGCGGTGATCTCCGAACTCACCTGGGCCATGGCCTCCGCCTACACCTCCGGCGGTCTTGCCGCCGCCTATGCCGACACGCGCGAAGGGAGGAACTGAGCATGTACCTTAGAGACAATACCGTGTTCGTGCCCGTGAAGGACCCGAACCTCTCCATGACGAAGACTCCCATGCCGGAGCAGGACGCCGCCGATCGCGTACACAACTACGACGAAGTGGCCCTGGGCTACAGCGAGGACATGGCCCATGCCGAGGCCTCCCGCTGTCTGAAATGTCCCGGCCGTTACTGCTCCGAGAGCTGCCCGGCCCATGTGCCGACGACAGAGTTTATCGCCTGCGTCCGCGCGGGGGACTACCAGACTGCCTACGAGCTGATCTCCGAGAAAAACGCCCTGCCCGCCATCACCGGCCGGGTCTGCGCCCAGGAACGGCAGTGTGAGAAAAACTGCACCCGCGGCATCCGGGGCGAGAGTGTCTCCATCGGTCGGCTGGAGTCCTTCGTTGCGGACTGGCACGCCAAAAACGGCAAGCCTCTGCCCAGCGCGGCCGCAAACGGCATCCCCGTCGCCGTGGCAGGCTCCGGTCCCGCGGGCATGGCCTGCGCGGACGATCTCTCCCGGAAGGGCTTTTCCGTGACGCTGTACGAGGCGAAGCCCTTCATGGGCGGCATCCCGGTGTACGGCATTCCCGGCTTTGTTCTTCCGAATGCCGTGGTGGAGCGGAAGCTCCATGAGCTCCGCAGTCGCGGCGTGGAGCTCATCTCCGGCGTCAAGGTCGGCAAGGATATTTCCGTGGAGGACCTCTGCGGAAGGTTTAAGGCCGTGTTCGTCGCCACCGGCGCCAGCAAGCCTGTCATGCCCCACGTTCCCGGGGAGAAGCTTCCCGGCGTTTATACCGCGAACGACTACCTCACCGCCGCTAATGTGGACGGCAAACCCATTGTCGGACATCATGTTCTGGTGATCGGCGGCGGCAACACCGCCGTGGACGCCGCCCGCTGTGCCCGCCGTGCCGGAGCGGAGCGCGTTACCATCGCCTACCGGCGCTCCGAGGCCGAGATGCCCGCCCGCCGGGAGGAGATCGCCCGGGCCAGGGAGGAGGGCATCGAGCTTTGTTTCTTGACCGCTCCGGCGGAATTTCTGGCGAAGGACGGGAAGCTCTGCGGGCTCTCCTGCGAGCGTATGGAGCTCACCGCGCCGGACTACCCCGGCGGTCGGGCGAATGTCCGTCCCACCGGTGAGCGCTTCACTCTGGAGACCGATACCGCTGTGCTGGCCCTTGGCTTCACCGCGGAACCCATCGAGGGTCTTGCCTCCAACGACAAGGGTCTCATCGTCGTGGACCGGAACACGCTGGAGACCTCCCAGGTCGGCGCTCTTGCCGGCGGCGACGCCGTCACCGGCGCGAATACCCTCGTCCACGCCATGGCCGCCGGGAAGAAGGCCGCGGCCCTCATCGCGGAAAAGCTCCTCGGCTGAAACAAAAATACATACGCCTGTCGGTCGATGAGTTCGTCTGACAGGCGTTGCTATATGTTTTTCAGAGCGCTTATGCCATGCGGCGGAGGATGGCGTCCAGCAGGGCATCCGCGGCGGCGTCCTTGCTCATAAGGGGCAGCTCCGTTTCCTCGTCCGGGGTGATGAGGGTGAGGACATTCGTGTCCAAGCCGAAACCGGCGCCGGCGATTTTTACGTTGTTCGCGGCGATCATGTCCAGGTTCTTCCGGGCGAGCTTTCCGCGGCTGTTTTCCAGCAGGTTCTCTGTTTCCATGGAGAAGCCGCAGAGAAACTGGCCGGTTTTTTTCTGAATGCCGAGGGTGCCGAGAATGTCTTTTGTCCTCTCCAGGGGAACGGACATATCCCCGTCGGTTTTTTTGATCTTGTTGTCCGCTACGGTTGCCGGACGATAATCCGCCACCGCCGCGGCTTTGATGATGATGTCGGCATGGGAGGCGTTTGCCATCACCGCGTCGTACATGTCCTGGGCGGAGATCACGTCCACGATATTTACATACGACGGGCGGGGGAGAGCCACAGGGCCGGAGACGAGGGTCACCTCCGCGCCGCGCCTCGCCGCGGCTTTTGCGATGGCGTAGCCCATGCGGCCGGAGGAGCGGTTCGTGAGATACCGCACAGGATCGATGGCCTCCTGGGTGGGGCCGGCAGTGACGAGAACGCGCTTTCCGGCCAGGTCCTTTTCGTGGGCGAGGGCGTGGAGACAGACCTCGAGAAGCTCCTCCGGCTCCGGGAGCTTTCCTTTCCCCACCGCGCCGCAGGCGAGGCGCCCGGAGGCGGGCTCGATGACCTCCCAGCCATAGCGACGAAGGGTGTTCAGGTTGTCCTGGGTCACAGGGTTTTCGTACATGCCGGTGTTCATGGCCGGAGCGATCGCCTTCGGGCAGGAGCAGGCGAGAACGGTGGTCGTCAGCATGTCGTCCGCAAGACCGTGGGCGAGCTTCGCAATGACGTTTGCCGTTGCGGGAGCGATGAGGACGAGGTCCGCCCGGTCCGCCACGGCTATGTGCTGGACGCTGTGCTGGAAGCTGCGGTCAAAGGTGTCCACCAGCGCTTTTTGTCCCGTGATTTGCTCAAAGGTGATGGGCGTGACGAATTTTGCGGCGTTTTCCGTCATGAGGACCTGCACGTCCGCGTGCTGCTTAACGAGGGCGGACGCCAGCGCCGCCGCCTTGTAGCAGGCGATGCCGCCGGACACGCCGAGGACCACGGTTTTTCCTTGAAGCATGGATGAGCCTCCTTGCCGATGTTCAGCTTTTTTCGCTCATACTATAGCATACCCGCCCGATAAATGCAACGAAACACGAGGCGCTTGATCCGGGAAAATAAATGGTTGCATAAGGGCGAAGGATGCGCTATAATGCCGTTGGCTGTGCGGAGGCCTGTCCCTCGTACCCCTGGCGGACGGGAGGACGGCGATGGCAAACCGCAGCGCCTATTTCTGATTGCAGTGTATCCGATCACGGAACACAAGCTAGGAGGTCAATTTCATATGGAAAAGAAATTCAGCGCGCGCACCATTGCGGAGTACGCCATCTTCATTGCGATCATCTTCGTGATGAAGCTCACCGGGCTTTCCAGCATCCCCGTGGGACCGCTGGTGATGACCCTCACCATGATCCCTATTGCCATTGGCGCGATGCTTCTCGGTCCTCTCGGCGGCGCTCTGCTGGGTCTGGTTTACGGCTTCACCAGTCTCTACGACGCCGTGTCCGGCGCCTCGGTCATGACTGGTGTTTTCTTTCAGATCAGCCCCTTCCACACCATCGTCCTTTGCGTCGTGACCCGGACCCTCGTCGGCTTTTTGACCGGCTGGATTTTCCAGCTTCTAAAGAAGATCGACAAAAAACACGTTTGGAGTTACTTCGCGGGCGGGCTTCTCGCGCCGATGCTGAATACCATCCTCTTCATGGGGTACATCGTCCTCGTGTTCTATCGCACGGACTTCGTGCAGGACAGGGTCGTCGCTCTGGGTGCCAGCGGTCCGTTCATGTTCGTGGTGCTTCTCGTGGGCGTGCAGGGTCTCGTGGAATGGGTCACCGGCTGCATCGTCGGCGGCGGCGTCGCCAAGGGCGTCGCCCACGCTCTCAAGCGGGACATCGACTGACACTATACTGTGACAGGAGGGATCGACTGTGATCCTGGCCATCGACGTAGGCAATACCAATATAGTCCTCGGCGGCATCCGGGACGGAAAACAGGTCTTTTCCGCCCGGATCGCCTCCGACCGCAACAAGACCGAGGACCAGTACGCGCTGGACATCCAGGGCGTGCTGACCATGCACGGCGTACGTCCCGCCGAGATCGAAGGGGGTATCCTGTCCTCCGTCGTGCCCTATCTGCAGACGGTCATTCCCCGGGCCATCAAGCTGCTGACGAACCTCGACATCCTGGTGGTGGGTCCCGGCATCAAAACCGGCCTGAACATCCGCATGGACGATCCCGGCGCGGTGGGCAGCGACCTCATCGTCAGCGCCGTAGCCGCCCGGGCCAAGTACCCCACGCCCATCGCCATCATCGACATGGGCACCGCCACCACCCTCTCCGTCGTGTCCGGCGGCGGAAACTACATCGGCGGCATGATCATTCCGGGCCTTTGGGTGTCGGTGAACGCGCTGTCCGCCCGGGCAGCCCAGCTTCCCTACATCGACCTGACGGGTCCCACGAAACTCCTGGGCACGAACACCATCGACTGCATGCGGTCCGGCGCGGTCATCGGCTGCGCCGCCATGATGGACGGCATCGTGGAGCGGCTGGAGGACGAGCTTGGCGAACCGGTGAGCGCCATCCTCACCGGCGGCCTCAGCCCGCTGATCATTCCCTACTGCAAGCACGAGTTCCACCTGGAGCCGGACCTTCTCATTGACGGTCTGCGCATCCTATACGAAAAGAACAAACCCGGAACACGCCGCTGAATCCTCGCGGCACACCGAAAACCGACCGCCTTCGGGACGGTCGGTTTTGTGTTTTCGGCCTGGTATCCGCCGGAAACATAGCGGTTGAATTTTCGACGGACGCATGGTAAGATGTTTTAAGAAAAATGTCTGTTTTTCGCAGGCAGACGGGAGGGATAATCATGCGCGGCATCATTTTGGCGGGTGGCGCGGGAACACGCCTGTATCCGCTCACAATGGTAACATCCAAGCAGCTACTTCCGATCTACGATAAACCAATGATCTACTACCCGCTGTCCACTCTCATGCTGGCGGGCATTCGGGATATACTCATCATCTCCACGCCGGAGGATACGCCTCGTTTCCGGGAGCTTCTCGGAGACGGCAGCCAGTTCAATATCTCTCTGTCCTACGCCGTGCAGCCGTCGCCGGAGGGCCTCGCCCAGGCCTTTCTGATCGGACGTGAGTTCATCGGGGACGACTGCTGCGCCATGATCCTGGGCGACAACATCTTCTACGGCGACGGTCTTTCCTCCTACCTCAAAACTGCCGTCAAGAACGCGGAAAACGGCAAAGCCACGGTATTCGGCTATTATGTCCGGGACCCCGAGCGCTTCGGCATCATGGAATTCGACACCCAGTGGAACATCCTCTCCCTGGAGGAAAAACCCGCAAAACCCAAGAGTAATTACTGCGTTACCGGGCTGTACTTCTACCCGCGGGGTGTGGCGGAGAAGGCAGCGCGGGTACGGCCATCGTCCCGGGGAGAGCTGGAGATCACCGACCTCAACGCCCTGTATCTGCGGGACGGCTCGCTGAAAGCCCAAATTCTCGGACGCGGCTACACCTGGATGGACACCGGCACCATGGACAGTCTGATGGACGCTTCCATGTTCGTGCAGATGACGGAGACCCGCCAGGGCGTCATGATCTCCGCCCCGGAGGAGATCGCCTACCGCAAAGGCTGGATAACCCGCGAGGAGCTTCTTCTCGCCGCGAAACTCTATGGCAGATCGCCCTACGGTGAACACCTCCAGAACGTTGCCAGCGGCGCGATGCGCTACTGATACATTTTTCAAAGCGAGAGAAATACTATGACCATTATCGTCACCGGCGGCGCCGGTTTCATCGGATCGAACTTCATTTTTTACATGCGCAAGGCCCATTCCGACTATCGCATCGTCTGCGTGGACAAGCTGACCTACGCGGGAAATCTATCCACGTTGCGTCCCGTTCTGGATGAGCCGAACTTTCGCTTTGTCCGGGCGGATATCTGCGACCGCGACGCCATTTACGGCCTGTTTGAAGAGGAGCATCCCGACATCGTTGTGAACTTCGCCGCGGAGAGTCATGTGGACCGCAGCATCGAAGACCCCGGCATTTTCCTGCAGACGAACGTCATCGGCACCGCCGTCATGATGGACGCCAGCCGGAAATACGGCGTCGTTCGCTATCACCAGGTCTCCACAGACGAGGTCTACGGCGATCTGCCCCTGGACCGTCCCGATCTGTTCTTCACCGAGGAAACCCCCCTCCATACGAGCTCTCCCTATTCCAGCTCCAAGGCCGGTGCGGACCTGCTTGTGCAGGCGTATTTCCGCACCTACGGCCTCCCGGCGACCATCTCCCGCTGCTCCAACAACTACCGCCCATACCACCTCC
>CAYNZM010000031.1:0-19006 GCA_964401725.1 uncultured Oscillospiraceae bacterium | reverse complement strand
CCCCTTACCAGCTATGCAGCCTAAATTCAAGAATTAATTGGGGGAGCAATAATAACGACGGCGGTCGGACCGTCACGCGGGCCGAGAGCATTGAGTATGTGAACGATCACGCGGAGCAGCTTACGATCATAGCGAAACAGGCACGGGCTATGAAGAAGAGTGTCGGCACAGGAGCGCCGGTGATCTACGGGTACTTCCTCTGGGTGCTGGAATGGCTGGGCGCGGATGTGTTCGCGACCGAGTTTTGCAACGACTTCTGCTTGATCGCTCCGCAGTCAAAGACCGTGACGGCAGCGAGGTCAACCATCCAGAGGGCCGGGACGAATGAGCACACGTCGATCACGTCGAAGTGGTTGCTTGGGACTCTGCTGTGCGCCTACGATCACTATTGCGAGGCCGATGACAGCGTGTCCATGAACAAGGCGCAGCCGTACATCAACCGATACGACAAGGCCATCCAGAAGAAGCGGAAAGAACTCAAGAAGGGGGGGTGATCTTGTGGGTGCTGGCAACGTGGGCGTGTTCTCGCCGGTGGGCGGGGAATATTACATAGACAACGACGATCTGTATGTGTACCGGGCGAAGGAGGACCAGGACGACATCCGCCTCATGCGTGACGTGCCGTATCACGAGCTGGAGAGATTCGAGTTCGATCAGTTCGGGACGGAGCTGGAGATCGAGGATGCTGTCAGGCTGTTCCAGAACGACATGATCCGGCGCTTCCCCAGCTTCCAGAAGATCGACGGATGGCTGGCAGATGGTTCGTACAGTCGGAGCCGGAGCCGCCGCGCCATACTGGAGAACGGTCTGTTCTGGATTGCGACGGAGGATAACCAGTGGAGCATCGCGTTTGAGCTGATCCCGAAGGAGGAGCCCTGGGGCGAGCCATGGATGGAGAAAATTCAGGCGCGGCACTACCGGCGGTATTTGGACGGCATCAAGGAGTCGCTGTTCGAGCAATTCGAGTATGTGAGCTACCGATCCTCCGCATGGACGAGTGGGACGCTCAGAAGGGAGTACGAGGCCGTATGACGACGAAAGAGATCCGGGAATATCTCAATACCGGGAAATCGCTCTGCGACGTTCTGGAGCTCACAGAGGGTCAGGAGTGCGAAATCTATAAGGCTTCCACATTTGACACGGCGAAGCCGGACGAGGTGGTCTATATTCCGGACCTGCGGCTGAACGAGATCCCGGCAATCGAGGAGGGCCTTACGCCGGACGTGATCGAGGAGATCCTCAGCTACTGCTACACCGTGCAGGACTTCATCGACGAGATGGAGGGCGACATCCGCAAGGCGGAGGAGTTGTTTGACTTCTGCGACTGGCAGCATCCGAGCTCTGCGGTGGTCGATATGGAGACGAGTGGCTGGTGGGACGACGAGGAGACGTGACAGATGGCGAAGAGCAGGAAGAACGTGTCCGTCTTCGACATGAACGAGGCGGAGATCCGCGAGCGGATCGAGAAGGACTTTGCCCGATGGGATAAGATCATGAGCGAGGGGTGCGCCGATCCGACGTGGCCGGACGGGGTGAACCTGAACCTGGTGCGGAACCACATCATAAACGATTACGGCCAGCTCCGCCGGGTGATGGAAGCGCCGGTTCAGCTCTCCCTGTTTGACATGGGGTTTGACATGACGGGGCTGAGGCCGGTCCCGCCTGAGCTCCCGGATGGGTACATGGTGAGGAACGGTGTCTACGCCGAGATCAGAATACCGCGGTTCTTGGCACGGGGCCGTGAGTTGGTATTTGACGACGAACTGCTGGAGGCGGTTCTTAGCCGAAAGAAAGGAGAAGTGCATGGATAACGGAAAGAAGAAGGTGGCAGAGGTCCACGCGGAGATCGTCGTAGATCTGAAGCAGGAGGATGTGGACGACATCATGGTAATCGTCCTGGAGGGTGGCGTCACCGCCTACTGGTGCAGACGGTGCGAAGTGATCGGTGGCGAGTACCTGGGCGAGTATGCGTCCGAACAGATCAGCCGCGGCGGAGCTCTGCGGTTCTACGACGCCGAGAGCGACGATACGTGGGACCTGGATCTGGAGAAGTTCGCGCAGGGCTTCCGGCGTTGGCTGGAGAATGGCGGGGATGTGTACGGGGCTGTCTCGAAGCTGGGGGTGGACACCGGCGAGATCGACGCGGAGGCGGCCGACTGCATCATCCAGTACGCGCTGTTTGGGGAGGTGGTGTTCGGGTGAGCATTACGATCTTCCAGATGGACACGCTGGAAAGCAGAGACCGAGCCCTCGAAATGATGTGGGCCGATCTCGCGGATGTGCCGTTCGATGAAGACGAAGACGGGCGCCTGGTCCTCAGCGAGAAATGGATGTGCTTCGAGGCCGGGACTGTGCGTGAGGATATATGGAGGTGGTTTGACGAGCGGTATAGCCGCGGTGTTGCCTATCTCCTGTACGGTAACGGCGTGGATCGGACGCCTGAGATGGCCCAGCTCGCGTTCCGCAAGATGCTTTGCGAAGACTGCGACAGCGCAGACTGCGCCTACAATGAGTTCGGCGTCTGCCGGCTGCCGATGGTCTGCGGGCGGAAGCCAAATGTGGACGATGACAGTGGTTGCCACGACTTTGTGTTCCTGGAGGTGTGCGCTGAATGAAGATCGAGAAACGGCAGGAGGTCATTGAGACCACGGTCTACATAGCCGGAGACGGCAGGGAGTTCGATAGCCAAGAGGCGTGTGAACGGTATGAGGAGGGCGAGCTGTTCGCATGGGCGCAGGAGCGCCTTGCTACGCTTCCTCAGTTTTGCGAGGAGCCGCCGGCGTGTGATTTCTATGCCAGCTATGCCTGGGTGCGCTTGGACCGCCCGGAGGATCTCGTGGCTCTGAAGATGGCGGAGTTTCAGCCGGACAGCGTGGCCCACGACTATGAGCCGCCGTCCTATCCGTGCTGGGTCCTGTACCATGTGGACGATATGGGCGACGGGTATATCAGCGGGACGCTGGAGGAGCTAGAGAAGGATTTCGAGCTGTTCTGCAAAACCGTCAGCCGGAAGATCGGAGAGATGGAGCCGGAGATTGTCAGGGCGAAGAAACTGATGGAGGGGGATTTGCGGTGATGGAGATATGGGTGCTGAGCAGCGCGTCGGTCTACTACGAGAGCTGTGAGGTCTACTTCGGGGCGTCTGTCCATACTTCGGAGGACGCAGCCTACGAGTCCATGATTACGCAAATTTTGGACGATGTGCGTGAGTCGTGGGATTGGGGCGAGGGTGAGCCGCCGGTAGACGAAGACGATCTGAGAATATGGATGGCGGCGAACTTCGCCGTCACGGATGCGAGCCTGAGCGACCGTGAGGCAAAGGCGTTCATAGACGGCAAAGACTTCATGTACAGGATCGAGAGGTATGTCGCGAATTGGGAGGTGTCTATATGACCGCGGGAAAGGCCGTAAGACTTATAAGATCATACGCCATGATCGTGTTCGGAAACGAAGAACTGAAAAAAGCCCTTCTTATGGGGGCTGACGCACTCGATGATCCGCTGGGCGCCTTCATCGAGGAGGAGGTCCCGTTCCGGCTGGAGGAGATCCTTGAGCTACCGGAAGGCCGTCGGACGCCGGAGGCGGTTCAGGCTTGTGTGGACGCTCTGAACGAGAACATCGACGTCATGTTCAACTATGACGAGCTGGACGAGTTTCTGGAGAACACAATAGCGATGTATTGGGGAGGAAAGCAGAATGGTTAAGAGAGGCCAGATCTACTATGTGGAGCCGTGCTACTCCGTAGGGAGCGAGCAAAGAGCCGGACGGCCGGCGATCATCGTGTCAAACGAGAAATGCAACGAGCACAGCGACGTGGTAGAGGTCGTCTACATGACGACGCAGCCGAAGCGCGATATGCCGACGCACGTCACCATCCGCAGCACGCCGCGCGAGAGCGTGGCACTGTGCGAGCAGATCACGAGCGTGTCCATCGACCGGCTCGGAGATTATGTGGGCGAGATCACGGCGGCGGAGATGTCGAACATGGAGATCGCTATGCTGATCTCGCTGGATCTCAGCACTGGCGGGACGAAGGAGAAGATCGTTGAGGTTGTCAAGGAGGTCCCGGTTGAGGTAGTGAAGGAGGTTTCTGTCCCGACACCAGCGGGGGGGGGGGTATCGGAGCAGGAAAAGGCTCTCGCCGTGGCAGAGGCTCAGTGCGAGCTGCTTCGCTCCATGTACGCTGACCTGCTGAGCAGGGTGGCGACGGCATAAAAAGAGCGCCGGTGGCACGTTCGACCACGGGCGCAGACTTTGCGATAAAAAACTGAAAAATTTAAGGAATACTACTTGACAAACTTAAGGATTTATGGTAGGATATAGTTACAAGAAACCCATACAACACGGCAGCGAGACCCAGCCGCGGGGGAATGAATTGGAGGTGATACCCTATGGGCCATCGGAAGGGGCCTAAAAAGAAGGTCCACCAGCACCTGAAAATCTCTTGGCCGGAGGTTTTGGTCGGGGCGCTGATAGACCTGATTGTAGGCACCGTACTTATCCTAGTTGATCGCTGGATCAACTAATCCACAGCACGGTATGGGCGGGGTCAACCGCTCCGCCCATATCTTACAACGGCAGACGCCGGAAGTCAAGAAAGGAAATGGCTATGAGTTTCATCGGAACCCTCGGATGGGTACTGATCGTTTTCGGAATTATCAAGGGCGGCACGGCCGTCGCCGGAATGATTGCAGGGAGGAGGAGAAAATGAGCAGCAAGTATGACAGCATCCAGACCGCGAAGGATCTGATCCTTGAGGTGAGCGCTCACGGTCTGAGCTTAGCTCAGGAAGATATTTGCAGGGCGCAGGACATATTCGGGCATACCGCCATCGAGGATCTGGTGGCGCTGGCAAACGACATCGGCCGCGACAACGAGAGGGGCGAGCCAGATCCCAAAGGGAGCCACTACTCTGGGCGCCCGGGAACGCGGAAGGAGTTCTATCAGATTCTGTTCAACATCTGGCATTGGGAACAGGCGACGGAGTTCTACAACAAGTACACGCTGGAGATCCCGGCACAGATCGCAAAGTTGAAGAGCACGGCCGACGAGTTCGAGAAAATGGTTTCGGCGGCCGAACAGCGGGCGAAGGATATGGAAGCGAAGACGGCAGAGTGCTACAAGAGCTTCCGCAACGTCGAGGATCTGAACATCGAACAGAGCCACAAGATCAAGGCTCTGGAGTGCGAGATCATGCGCCTGAAGGCGAAGCTGTACGATGTGCTCGTGGCAAAGGAGGCGTGAGATGGAAATTTATCTGGAGCTCAGTCAGGAAGAGGTACATAGAGAGATCCCCTATGCGGTGATATGCGAGACCCGGTACGGCTCCCGGTGGGACACGTCCCGCCGGCGCCGCCGCTGGACAGCGGAGTTTACCGAGGCGGAACGGAGAGCGGCGAGTGAGCTGTTCCCGAAAGCCCATAACTACTATGTGGGGCGCGGAGTCCCGGAGCGAGTCAAGATGAAGCCGGGGACGCTGAGGCTGTGGCAGAAGCTGGGCGACTTCTGCGCGTCGATCTGAGGAGGAAGAGAAATGTTCAAAGAAGGAATGACGGTCCGCGAGGCGGCCGCGATGTGGGTCGAGGGCTTCAATGCCATTCCCTACGGCATTGTAGAGAAGCTGCTGAAGGCTGGCGGCTGTGACAAGCTGAACGAGATCACGCCTCCGGCTAGAGGGGACCGGGTGTATGTGTATGAGATCCCGGAGGACGCGACCACGCATGATGGCTATGTCCGCGGCTACGACGAGGAGAACGAGCTGTACTGCATCGAGCTTGACGACGGGAAGCTGGCGTCGGCAGACGCAAGCGATTTCGAGGTCGAGCGCGACGGCTACCTCCCGATGTGGGGAACCTTGTGGGCCTTTGGCGACAACATTGACAACGCATGGCTGGACAACGAGTACATCGGCAACGGCCTTCAGGCGATGGCCGACTGCGGGTTCCGGGTCTACGAGCAGGAAGACTACGGGTACATATTTGGGATCGACGGTGCGGGCTACTCGTTTATGGAGGCTCATTTTGAGCCGCTGTACCGGGCGCGGGGGCTCCATTGGCACGACCCGGCGACGGAGAAGGAGGGCTCGGTATGAGCGTGAGACGGAACGAGGAGCTGGACTTCATCATCGCTTTTGTGGAACAGGCTGAAGACTTCGGTTATGACGAGCCGCTGGCTCAACTCAGAGCCCTCTGGACGGCGTACTGCATTCACAAGAACCTGGACGTGGACACGGCGAGGTATGACTCGGATCTGAAGTTGGTCTACGGAGCGATGGAAATGAACAGCTCCAGCCCGTTTGAGGACTTCGAGAAATTCGACCGTTTCATGTGCGCGTGGCTTGTGTGAGGTTCGCGGCATGGACAGGGTTGAGCTGAGCGTCGCCGACGTGGATCGGCTGCTGGAGTGGCGGGACGGACATCTGGCCGAGGTCAGATCCTTTCCGTCCCCGCTGAGGGCGGTTGAGATCGCGGTCCGGGAGTCCGGCTATACGATCAAGGGCATCCGTGACGACCACCGTCTGGATCTTCACATCGGGCGGTACGGTCAGCGGGTAGGCAATCTGGAGTTCGAGTATGCCGGCGGCGGGCAGATGCAGCTGCGGAAGAACCGGGACGAGATGAAGCAGGAGGACGTTCAGTCTGCGCTGACGGTGTACTGCTCGCTAATGGCGCTCATGGTCTACGGCGAGCGCCCGGTGATGTCCGCGCCGGATGCTCCGAGCCGCAAAGCGCCAGAGACCCGTAAACGCCCCGCCACGAAACGACAGCGGCGGACTACTTACATACTTCAGACGCGAAACGGGAAGCTCCTGGCCTCGCCACGGGGATCACACGCCAGTCCTAGCGGCATCTTCACCGTGCGAGGGCATTACAGGCATTATAAATCCGGCAAAGTCGTCTGGATCGCTGAGTACCAGAAGGGTACGAAGAAGAAAAGACGGAAGACCTACAAGATGGGAGGAATAGACAGCGATGAACGAAAAGCAGGAGCAGATGTGGGATCTGCTGTGCGATCTGGAAGCGGAGACCGTCTTAAATCTGCTGACTGACTGGCACGGGCTCCAGCTCCTCGATGATGGGTTTTACGACCATCTGATCGGTGAGGGCTACATCGACGAGCCCGAGCAGGAGATCGAGGAGGAATACGACGAGGAAGACTTTGACGACTTCTGCGCGAAATATACTGCGTGTAAAGGGTGTCCTTTTGAAGTTGTCTACAGAGGCGAGTGCGAGGAGCTCTTCGCAGAGAAACAGAGAGAGGTGACGTCGTAATGGCCTATAAGTGCGTGGTGACGTGCGACTGCTGCGGCGACACAAAGGTCGAGTGGGGCCGCACGATGGCATCCTCCAGTGCTCAGGAGTACCTGCGGAGTCGAGGATGGAAGGTAGGCCGGAGCATCGGATGGGTGTGTCCGAGCTGCGTGGAGAAAGGAGTCTGGCGTGAGTGACTGCTGGAAGGATGATCTACTGATCGAGGTCATGGAGTGCGGGTACGGGGATCTCAGCATCCTCGACGACGTGGAGTACGACATGAGCGAGATCCTGGAGATGTGTCACGACTGGTACGGGAACTACAACCTGAACAACGTCATGCGCGTGGTCTTCCAGAAGGGGATCGACGAGATCGCGGATGCGCTCCACGAGCGTCTGCGCGAACTCGCGGGGATAGCGTACGAGGATCTGACCGAGGAGGAGCACGAGGAGTACAGCGACCTCCTCCGGCTGGAGCCGGACGAGGACATCGAGAGCTTCCACAACTATCTGGACACAAGCGTGTGGCTTAGGATCCACGGAGAGATATACGAGAAGTATCTGGCGGAGGCCGTCCACGACTTCGCCATGAACACGGGCTATGACATATCGAGCTGAGGAGGGCAGCATGAAAGCGAGCGAGTTGATCCGAGAGCTTCAAAAGGCGGTTGAGGAGGTCGGCGATCTGGACATCCTCGTGCGGACGCCGGACGACGGTTGGGATGCGAGCGGTATCTCCGTGTGTCCCGATCCTCCGTCCGAGTGGGAGAAAGAAGAGGGCGTCCGCGGCACCATCGACATCAACGTATGGTGAGGAGGTGAGCCGCGTGAAGTTTCTGCTGAAGATCCTGCTGTTCCCGGTGACGCTGCCGGTTTATATCCTGAAGGCTGCGTTCGGCGGCAAGTAATACGAGAGGAGACGAAATCATGGACCTAAATTGCGAGTGTCCAGTATGCGGGCAAAGGTTTCATCTGAAACCGTCCGCGGTCAAAAGATTCAAAACGCATTACTGCTCAAAAGAGTGCCAGAACGAAGCGCGGAAGCAGTATATGAAGGGCGCGGGAAACCACCAATACGGGCTCAGGGGTGAAGACAATCCCACATGGGCGGGAGGCTCGAAAGTGTCCTCTCATGGATATAGGATGATACAGGTGATCGGCCATCCGTTCGGTGTTGGAAGGTCCAGCTACGTCCTAGAGCATCGCCTCGTTGCCGAGAAATATTTGCTGACCAATGAGAACAGCGTAGTAATCAACGGAAAGCGTTATTTGTCGCCGGATTATGTAGTGCATCACAAAAACCATGACCGCCTGGACAATCGGCCGGAAAACCTCGAAGTTATGACGCTGGCGGAGCACCAAGCGATGCACGCAAAAGAACAAGATGAAAGGATGCCGAGAGATGAAAATGGCCGCTTTCTCAGCACCGGCCGTTGAGCCGAGCGCGGCGGCAAAGCTGCGGTGGACGTTCGCCGAGATCCTCAAGGAAGACCTGGCGGACAGGAATATGAAGCAGATGGATCTGGCGAGAGCGGCCGGTTTTGAACCGGCTCAGCTCTGCTACTGGACGGGCGGCGTGAGACTGCCGTCAATCGAAAATCTTTGCAGGATTGCGGACGTGCTCGGCGTGACCGTAGATCATCTGCTTGGAAGGGAGGCTCCGCATGAATAATCCATGCGTGAAGTGCCGGCGGAAGCCGAACTGCCCGAAGGTTTGCTACCCGCAGAGGGACTACCTCCGAGGGATTGGGAAGCTGAGGAGCTGGGATCAGGCGAGGGGCGGCGCCAAGCGAACCGTCGTCTGGAGGAAGGAGACGGCGCCGGATGAAGCGATACAGAAACTGGGGGGGGAATGACATGGCAACGTGTAAATCGTGCGGCGCTCCGATTGTGTGGGTGCAGACGCCGGCGGGCAAATGGCTCCCGTGTGACGAGGGACTCCTCAGCTATAAGCAGGACGACGAGGCCGGAGAGGACGCCGTCGTGACCGACGACGGTGAGGTTATCCGCTGCCATCTGCATTTCGATGGCTTCGCCACGGGCATGGCCCGAAAGCCGCATTGGGCGACCTGCCCGCAGGCCGATCAGTTTCGGAGGAGGGGTAGAGCGTGATAACGATAAAAGCGAGTCGCTGCCCGAAGTGCTGGGGGAAGCTGACGTATGAGGAGCTAGGCTCATACGGGGACGCCTACGATATAGGCGTGAAGACGGGGCAGCCTCTGCGGAAACGGAGAAGCCGCCATCACTATGAACACGAGGACGCAATGGTGTACTGTTTGGGTTGCGGCGAGAACTACGAGTTCGAGTACAGGGGAGATGGAATATACATCCAATTCGACGAGGAGGAAGACGAAAATGCTGGTTAAGGGAAAGAGCGGCGCGGTTATCAACATGGATCACGTCACGCTTGTTCAGGCGAGAGAGCTTGACGAAGAGGAATGGCTGGTACTGGCCTATACGGTGGCCGGTCCGAGTGATGAAATCGGCCTTGGCGTATATAGAACCGAGGAGGAGAGCGTCGATGCAATCGACGAGATATTCAAGGCATGGGCGGCCGGCACCAAGGTCTTTTATATGCCTAATTCGGATTGGGAGGAAAGCTGAAGTGAGAGCAGTGATGTTCAGCATCCGCCCGAAGTGGTGCGAGTTGATCGCGAGCGGGCGGAAGACACTGGAGGTGCGGAAGACGCGACCGAAGCTCGAGCCGCCGTTTGTTTGCTATATCTACCAATGCCGCGGCGCATGGCTGTATGAGCGCTTGCGGCAATGGGGCATGGACGAGCTCACGGATCTCCTCGTTTCCGAGAGAGGAAAGGTCATCGGGGCGTTTGTGTGCGACGAGATATTCGAGATCCCGGCGGGCCGTGTGCCTACGGATTATGTGCTCGCCGATATGCGCATGAAGGGCAGCGAGTTCCAAAAATACCGCGGCGAGGGCGCGGTGTACTGCTGGCATATCTCTAACCTTGCGATCTATGACACGCCGATGGAGCTGCAGGAGTTTATCCAGGCTAAGACAATGAGGAGCAACGGCGGCGTGATGCGGGTTTTCAGAAACCGGCTTGAGCGCCCGCCGCAGAGCTGGTGTTATGTGGAGGCTGTGTGATGGCAAAGCAGCGACGCAAGAAGGTTGACCCCCGGTGTGTCCCGGTCAGCAAGCACGATGTCCTGAAGGCGAAGAAGGAAGCCACGGATGACGCGATCACCTATGCGTGGGCGATCCTGTTCACGGTCATGCGGGACAAGTTCGGCTGGGGGCCGGTCCGCCTCAACCGTTTGTGGGCCGAGGTGAACAATCTGTCCGGCTCCATCATCCAGGGGTACGTCAAGATCCCGGATCTCGTGAAGGTACTGGACGAAGAGGCCGGGATCAAGCTGGTGAACACCCTCAAGAAATGAGAAGTAAATACAGCGCGGCCGCGGGTTTGACATCAGCCCGCGACCGTGGTATTTTATGGCTTAAGAGACGAAAACGCACAGAGTAAATCACGCCTCCCGTAAGTATGGGGGATGCTATGCTTATTCAGTAAAGGATCGGATTCATGTTTGAACTTCTGAAACAGGAGGAAGGCCGGGCACGGCGGGGAGTGCTCACGACGCCCCACGGGTCGGCCCAGACCCCGGTGTTCATGAACGTCGGCACCGTCGCCGCCATCAAGGGGGCGGTGTCCGCGGAGGACCTGGAGGGCATCGGCTGCCAGATCGAGCTGTCGAACACCTACCACCTCCACGTCCGTCCGGGAGACGAGCTCATAAAATCCCTGGGCGGCCTGCACAAATTCATGACCTGGAACGGCCCGATCCTCACCGACAGCGGCGGCTTCCAGATTTTTTCCCTCGCTGGCCTGCGGAAGATCACGGAGGAAGGCGTCTCCTTCCACAGCCATGTGGACGGACGGAAGCTCTTCATCGGCCCGGAGGAGAGCATGCGCATCCAGTCGAACCTGGGCAGCGACATCGCCATGGCCTTCGACGAATGTGTGAAAATCCCTTCGCCCCGGGAATACTTCGAGGCCTCCTGCCATCGGACCTATCGCTGGCTCGTCCGGTGCAAAAAAGCCCTGGCGGAGTACAATTCCGCGCCGGACGCCGTAAATCCCGGACAGATGCTCTTCGGCATCAACCAGGGCGGGACCTACGCCGATCTGCGGGTGGACCACATGAAAGCCATCGCGGAGCTGGACCTCCCGGGCTACGCCATCGGCGGTCTCGCGGTGGGGGAGACACATCAGGAGATGTACGACACCATCGAGGCGGTGGAGGAGCATATGCCTGCGGACCGGCCCCGGTATCTCATGGGCGTCGGCACGCCGGGAAACATCATCGAAGCCGTCTGGCGGGGGGTGGATATGTTCGACTGCGTCATGCCTGCCCGCAACGGACGCCACGCCCACCTCTTTACAAAGCAGGGCATCATCAACCTCAAAAACGAGCGCTATGCGTCGGACGAATTGCCCATTGACCCCGCCTGCGGCTGTCCTGTCTGCCGGCGATACAGCCGGGCGTATGTTCGGCATCTGTTCAAGGCGGGGGAGATGCTCGCCCTGCGGCTTGCGGTCCTGCACAATCTCTGGTTCTATAATAACCTCATGCAGGAGATCCGGGATGCCCTGGATGCCGGGACCTTCGCGGCATATCGGGAGAAATATTCCAAACTTCTTGACAGCCGTATTTGACCCATTTATAATGAGAACGATATTTTTTGGAGGTACTTTCGCATGAAATCTCGTCTACTTCGCGCCCTTGCGCTTTGCCTTTCCGTCCTAGTGATGGTATTCCTGTTCGCCGGCTGCGTCGCCGCGGACACCACCGCCTCGGCGGACGGCACGGCGGCCACCGGAGGCTCCTGGAGCATGATCCTCATGATCGTCGTCATGATCGTCATTTTCTATTTCTTCCTGATCCGCCCGGAAAACAAGAAGAAAAAGCAGGCCGAGGAAATGCGCAGCAACCTCGCCGTCGGCGACCAGATCACCACCATCGGCGGCATCATCGGCCGCATCGTGATGATCAAGAGCGAGTCCATCGTTTTCGAGACCAGCGAGGACCGGGTCCGCATGGAAGTCACCAAGTGGGCCATCTCGTCCACCGGCAAACAGACCGAGGAGCAGAAGTGATCTGAGCCCGTCCGCATAAAATCCCCCTTCCGGGAATAGACTCTACCAGTCTTGTTCTCGGAGGGGGATTTTTTATGCCTGCATGGAAAAAACTCGGCCTTTTGCCGGCGGGATGCGTGGGTGTCGGCGCCTCGGCGGGATGCACCGCGCTCCTGTGCCTTGCCCTGACGCCGCTGTTTACGAAGGAATATATCTCGCTGGACCGGGCGGAGCTTCTCGCACCGATGGCGGCGGGGATCGCGGTGTTCGCGGTGGCGTGGGTGCTGACCCGCCGCAGGGGACGGCAGACCCTGGCCACGTCGGGGATCGTGGCAGGGGGCTATATCCTTCTGGCGGCGCTTGTCTGCGCCCTGGGCGGAAGGGACTTCGGCTTCGGGCCGTGGCTGGGACGTCTCGTGTTGGCGGTGGGCGCGGGAGCGCTTCTCGGAGCGATTATGTCGCTGCGGGCAACGCCCGGAAAGAAACGTCCAAAGCACCGGGGATAAATAACTATCTGTATAATACCAATTGGTAACATAAGTAGTTACAAAAGTTACAATTTAATTGGAAGAGTTGTGAACAAAGAGCGAAATATTGCTTAGGGAGGAATATTCCGAGCGATAATTATGTTACAAAATGTAACTTTTAGCACAAAAGTTACCATAAAACTCATACAAAAGTAACAAAGTTTACATTTTTGTTAAAAATCTCTTGATTACTTTTCGCGTTCGTTGTATGATGAGTTCACATCAAGTTATGTAATCCAACTGCACAGGAGAGTATGGACGTGACGAATGCCGATTGCCTCGCGAAATACGAGCGCTACCTGACCGACGAAAAGAAGACCGCGAAGAACACCCTGAGCTCCTATCTGCGTGACATCCGCCAGTTTGGGAACTACCTCGACGGGGAGGGCGAATTCACCTATCTCACCGCGGACCAGGACGTGCTCTGTGCCTACATCGACCATCTTCGCGCGTCGGGCAAGAGCGTTGCCACCGTCTCCCGGAGCATCGCCTCGCTGAAAAACTTCTACGCCTGGCTGAAGCTGGGCGGTCAAATCGAGGAGGTTCCCACGGGACGCCTGGTGCCGGAGAAAGCCGCTCATAAGCTGCCGGAGGTCTTGACGGCCCAGGAGGTAGAGCTTCTCCTCGCGCAGCCGGAGTGCACGGACCGCAAGGGCTACCGGGACCGGGCTATGCTGGAGCTCCTCTACGCCACGGGCATCCGGGTCACGGAGCTCATCAGCCTCGACGTGAACGATGTGAATCTCTCCGCCGGCCTCGTGAACTGCCGAACCCGGGACAAGGTCCGCTCGATCCCGTTGTATCCCGCGGCGCTGAAGGCCCTGAAGGACTACATAGAATTCATCCGCCCGGACATGATCGCCTCGCCCGCGGAGCGTTCGCTGTTCGTGAACGTCAGCGGTGAGCGCATGAGCCGCCAGGGCTTCTGGAAGATCGTGAAATCCTACCAGCAGAAGGCGGGCATCGAAAAGGACATCACGCCCCACACCCTGCGCCACAGCTTCGCGACGCACCTTCTCGAAAACGGCGCGGACCTGCGCTCCATCCAGGAGATGCTGGGCCACGCGGACATCAGCTCCACGCAGATTTACTCGCAGCTCGTGAAAAAGCAGCTCAAGGACGTCTACAACAAAGCCCATCCCCGGGCGGTATAAATCCATCGTTGGAAGGACAGCGTCCTGCGGGGCGCTGTCTTTTGCTGCATAGAAAACGACCCACCGGAAATCGGTGGGTCGCGGTGTTTATTCGGGTCGGCGGTCGTGGTACAGGTTCTTCGGCGGCGTCGGCTGAGATTCGCCGATGGCCCTGCCGGATTTCTTGCGGCGGCTCCGGCGGCGGCGGGGATTTTTTTGTTTATCTCGGAATTTTTGGACCATCTCCTCGTCCGCCTCGTAGAGCAGGTGGTTTGCCCGCCAGGTGCCGTCGTCCTCGTGGCGCAGGCGGATGCGGAGGAGATAGTTTCCGTCCGCTTCGCAGGTGGCGAGGGACATATATCGGTGGTCGCCCTGGCTGACCCATTTCGTCCGCTCCAGGCTCTTGGCGCAGACGGGGCATTTGATGTCGGCGTTTTCTTCCGCTTCCCAGAGAGCGTCCCGGGTGTAGTAGGTGCTGGACACCGCGTGGAACAGGGGAGCAGGTCCCTGGGGGATGCCGGCGTTTTTCGGGCGGTGGCTGAGCTGCCGCAGCGTCTCGCCGTAGTGGGCAAGACCGTCCGTCATGTTCAGATGGGAGCAGACGAGGGCTGTGTTGTAGGCGTCGCCCAGGGCGTCATGCGCCACGCGGGTCTGCTCAATGCCGAAATGCTCCATGGCGGTCTCGAGGGATTTCTGGTTCTTGTCACCCTCGGTGTCATGGTTGTAGATGAGCTGGAGGTTTATCCACTGACCGAGCCAGTCGATCTCGAGATCGTGGATGATGAGGTTCTGCTCCATGATGCCCCGGTCGTCGTAGCCCCAGGTCATGAACACCGGGTCCGGGCCGCACCAGGCGGTGAACTGCTCCATGGCCTCGGGGAAGGAGATGCCGTGGGCCAGACGGTCGTTGTCGAAGCCGGTGAGCTTTTTGACCTTATAATGCATCTTTCGGAACCACACGGGCTTCACGTCGCACTGGAATTCCTCGCCGGGGGTGAAGTCGGGGTTCAGCTTCACCGCGCCGATCTGGATGATCTCTCCCCGGAGGTGGATGGGGAGGTGGTTATAAACGGAGGCTTTGGAGCTCATGGCCTGGTTCCATTCCAGGTCGATGACGATGTAGGACATGATGTACTTCCTTATTCTTTTCAGTTCACAGGGAAGCATTTTATCATATTTTCGCAAAAATAACAATATGTTTGATATAATCCGCAAATTGTGATAAAATCATTCTGTTCATGTAAGGAAGGAGCTGACGCCGAATGAAGATCGCGGTTTTATGCGGCGGACTGTCAAACGAACGGGATGTCTCCATCTCCAGCGGCACCGGCATTGCCCGGGCTCTGCGCAGCCTGGGACATCGGGTGGCGCTGCTCGACCTGTTCCTGGGCTGCGGTCCGGTGACGGCGGACACCTTCACCGCCGAGGAGCGGGACGATCTTTTCTCCGTGGGAGAGACAGCCCCGGACCTTGCCGCCGTCCGCGCCATGCGTCCCGGGAACGATCGGATCGGCCCCGGCGTGCTGAATGTGTGCCGGGAGGCGGACATCGTGTTCCTGGCCCTTCACGGCGAGGAAGGGGAAAACGGCAAGCTCCAGGCCCTGCTGGACCTGTACGGCATCCGCTATACCGGCAGCGGTTACCTCGGCAGCGCTCTTGCCATGAACAAATCCCTCACGAAATCCCTCCTCTCCCGGGCGGGCATCCCCGTGCCGGAGGGACTCACCATACATAGATCCCAAACCCCGTACCCCGTCCCGGAGCGCTTTCCCTGCGTGGTGAAGCCCTGCTCCGGCGGCAGCAGCGTCGGCACCGCCATCGTCTCTGAACCCGGGGATTATGCCGCCGCGCTGGAGAGCGCCTTCCGGTATGAGGACAGCGTTCTCGCGGAGCAGTTCGTCTCCGGGCGGGAGCTTACCGTGGGCGTCGTCGGCGGGAAAGCCATGCCCGTCATCGAGATCATCCCGAAATCCGGGTTTTACGACTATAAAAACAAATACCAGGCGGGCCTCACCGATGAGATCTGTCCCGCACCCATCTCCGCGGACCAGACATTTGCCATCCAGCGTCTCGCGGAGCGGGTGTGCGACGTGCTATTGCTGGAGGCCTATGGCCGGGTGGATTTCATCTTCGCGCCGGACGGCACCTTCTACTGCCTGGAGGCCAACACCCTTCCGGGCATGACGCCCACGAGCCTCGTCCCCCGCATGGGCCTGGAAATGGGTCTGACCTACGCCCAGTTGTGCCAGCGCCTTGTGGACGAATCCCTCAAAAAATATGAATGACTTGGAAAGACATACCATGCGCGATCTGACCCTTTCCGCCCTCGCCGCCGTCACCGGCGGCGATACCCGCGGTGATTTTGCCGTCAGCGCCGAGATCACCGGCGTCACCACCGACAGCCGGAGCATCACCCCCGGCTGTCTTTTTGCCGCCATCCCCGGGACGAAGTTCGACGGACACGATTTTATTCCCGCCGCGGCCGAGGCCGGCGCCGCCTGCGTTTTGTGCGAGCGCTTTGCCGAGGCGGATATTCCCCAGCTCCGGGTGCCGGACACCCAAACCGCCCTGCGAGCCATCGCGGAATACTACCGCGGGCGCTTCGACATCCCCGTGGTCGGCGTTACGGGTTCCGTGGGGAAGACCACCGCCAAGGAGATGATCGCGGCGGTCCTGTCCGCCCGGTTCCGCACCATGAAAACGGAGAAAAACTTCAATAACGAGTTGGGCGTTCCTCTGACGCTGTTCCGCCTGCGGGACGAGCACGAGGCCGCCGTCGTGGAGATGGGCATTTCCGGCTTTGGGGAGATGACCCGCCTCGCGGCCATGGTCCGTCCCACCATCGCGGTGTATACTCTCATCGGTGATGCGCACCTGGAGTTTCTCGGGGATCGTCCCGGCGTCCTGCGGGCAAAGGGGGAGATGGTCACCGGCATGGGAAAACACGCCGTCGTGATCGCAAACGGCGACGACGATCTGCTCCGGGTCCACGATTTCGGCCGCCGGACGGTGCTGTTCGGTCTCGGAGACCACTGTGATGTCCGGGCGGAGAATGTGCAGAACGACGGCGTCTCCGGCACGAACTGCGTCATCCGGGCGGGGGAGAGGGCTGTTTCCGTCCACATCCCGGCCTTTGGCCGTCATCTTGTTTACGCCGCTCTCATGGGCGCGGCGGTGGGCCTGGAGCTTGGTCTCTCGGACGCGGAGATCGCCCTCGGCATTTCCCGCTTCGAGACCGTCGGCAGCCGAGGCCGGGTCCTCAAGGCCAATGGCATGACGATCCTGGACGACTGCTATAACGCCAATCCCACCAGCACCTCCGCTTCTCTGGACAGCCTTGCGTCCCTCCCGGGGCGGCACGTGGCGATCCTGGGGGATATGCTGGAGCTTGGTCCGACCTCCCCGGAGCTCCACGAGGCCGTGGGAAAGCATGCCGCCGAGACGGGGGCTTTTGTCGCTGCCTGCGGACCCGCGGCGGAGCATATCGCCGCCGGCGCCGGAGCGGGAGCGGTCTGGTTTTCGGAGCTTCCCGCGCTGCTGGAGGCGCTGCCGGGCCTTGTCCGTCCGGGGGATGCCGTCCTGGTGAAGGCCAGCCACTCCATGGGCTTCGACGCGGTAGTTTCCGCCCTTTCCAAAGAAAACGGACAGGAATAAACCACACTTTCGGGTTGTGATGCTGTGGCTTTGGCGCAGATCGTTAATTGAAAGATTTTTCTTCCCAAGTGATAAAGTTACTGTTATAATAAAATCAGCTAATGTCTGCAAAAAACTTTACTAGGGGGATAGATATGTTCAAAATTGTCAGCAAGCGTCCTCTGAACGAAGCGAAGACCGTTGTGGAATTCGTGATTGAGGCTCCGCTGGTCGCCCGCAAAGCGAGACCCGGTCAGTTCATCATCTTCCGGCTGGATGAGTATGGCGAACGCGTCCCGGTCACCATTGCGGCGGCCGACACCGAAAAGGGCACCGTCACCATCATGGTGCAGCCCGTCGGACAGACCACCCGTATGCTGAATCTCATGGAGGCCGGCGACTACATCGCGGACTTCGTGGGACCGCTGGGCCGTCCGACCCACATGGAAGGCCTCAAGCGGGTCTGCGTCGTCGGCGGCGGCGTCGGCAACGCCATCGCGTATCCTGTCGCGAAGGGCATGCACGACCTGGGCATCGAGGTGGACATGGTGGCGGGCTTCCGCTCCAAGGACATCGTGATCCTGGAAGACGAGATGCGCGCCGGCGTTACGAACCTCTACATCACCACGGACGACGGCTCCTATGGCGAGGCGGGCTTCAATGTCACCAAGATGAAAGCCCTCCTGGATGCCGGCAACCAGTACGACGAGGTCATGTGCGTCGGCCCGACCCGCATGATGCAGCGCGTCTGCGACGCCACCCGTGAGTACGGGATCAAGACCATCGTCTCCATGAACCCCATCATGCTGGACGGCACCGGCATGTGCGGCGCCTGCCGCCTGACCGTCGGCGGCGAGACCAAGTTCGCCTGCGTGGACGGCCCGGAGTTTGACGGTCATCTGGTGGACTGGGACGGCATCATCAAGCGCTCCACGTACTACGCGGAGGAGGAAAAGACGGCGATGGACCACATCTGCCGCATCACGGGAGGTGTAAGAGAGCATGGCTAATATGCGTATGGACAAGAACCCGATGCCCGAGCAGGAGCCTCTGGTTCGCAACAAAAACTTTGACGAGGTCGCTCTCGGCTATACCGAGGAGATGGCCATTGACGAGGCCAAGCGCTGCCTGAACTGCAAGCGCCCCGCCTGCATGCAGGGCTGCCCCGTTGCCGTCCGCATCCCCGAGTTCATCGCGAAGGTCGCGGAGGGCGACTTTGACGAAGCCTACAAGATCATCACCTCCACGAACAGCCTTCCCGCCATCTGCGGCCGTGTCTGCCCCCAGGAGAACCAGTGCGAGGGCAAGTGCGTCCGCGGCATCAAGGGCGAGCCCGTGGGCATCGGCCGTCTGGAGCGTTTCGTGGC
>CAYNZM010000030.1:0-19024 GCA_964401725.1 uncultured Oscillospiraceae bacterium | reverse complement strand
ACACTATACATCCCAGGGCGTTGCCTTTATGGAGTGCGACGCAGGCTCCGGTCGGGGCGTGAAGAATTTCTCCCAGACCCTCCGGACTGTGCGGGAGAAGCAGGGGACCCTGCGGGCCATGGTCGTCGGCGTGCCGAATGTGGGAAAGTCTACCTTTATCAACAAAGTCACCGGGCGGAAGCTGGCCGCGGCCTCGGACCGTCCCGGCGTCACCCGCGGAAAACAATGGATCACCGTGGACGCGAAGCTCGAGCTTCTCGACACCCCGGGCATCCTGTGGCCCAAGTTCGACGATCCCCTGGTGGGGGACCGCCTCGCCTTTACCGGCGCGGTGAAGGACGACATCCTGGACCGGGAGGAGCTGGCGGCAAAGCTGCTCGTCACCCTGCGGGACAGCTACCCGGACCGGCTCGCGGAGCGGTACAAGCTGGACCCCGCCCCGGAGGCCCAGGGCTGGGAGCTTCTGGAGGAATGCGCCCGGAAACGTGGCTTTCTCATGGCCCGGGGCGAGGTAAATACCGAGCGCATGGCCGCCGTCCTGCTGGACGAGTTCCGGGGCGGCAAGCTGGGGAGGATCAGCCTTGAAAAGCCTTGACGAGCTCTTTGCCATGGAGCGGGAGCTCCACCGGGAGGGCATCGCCCTTGTCTGCGGCGCGGACGAGGCCGGACGGGGACCCCTCGCCGGACCGGTGTGCGCGGCGGCGGTGCTCCTGCCGGAAAACTGCGAGCTTCCCGGCCTCGACGACTCTAAAAAGCTCACCGAGAAAAAACGGGAGGCCCTGTACGACCTCATCTGCGAAAAAGCCGTGTCCTATGGCGTCGCCTTCGCCACCGTGGCGGAGATCGAGGAGCGGAATATCCTTTCCGCGGCGCTTCTTGCCATGGACCGGGCCATCTTGAAGCTCCATCCCGCGCCGGACCTTGCCCTCATCGATGGGAACACCGTGAAGGGTATCTCCGTTCCGGCGCGAGCCATCGTGGGCGGGGACGGGAAATGCGCCTGCGTTGCCGCGGCCTCGGTTCTCGCGAAGGTGACCCGGGATCGCTATATGCGGGAGTTGGATGAGACATATCCCCAGTACGGCTTTGCCTGGCACAAGGGCTACGGCACCCGCGCGCATTATGCCGCCGTGGACGAGTATGGCCTTTGCCCGGAGCACCGTCCGTCCTTTTTCAAAAAATACTATGCCAAGCGATAAAAAGCTCCTGGGCGCCTTCGGAGAGGACACCGCCTGCGAGTACCTGAAAAAACACCGATACAAGATCATCGGGCGAAACTTCACCTCCCGTTTCGGGGAACTCGACATCATTGCCCGGGATCGGAAATTCATCGTTTTTGCCGAGGTGAAGCTCCGCAGGGACAAGAGCCACGGCGAGGCCCGGGAGTTCGTCACTTCCGCCAAGCAGCGGCGGGTCATCCACGCGGCGGAGTATTGGCTCCTGCAGAATCCCACAAAGCTCCAGCCCCGCTTCGACGTGCTGGAGGTCTACGCTCCGGACGGCCTGCAGACCCAACACCCGGAAATACATCATATAGAGGATGCGTACCAGCTATGAACTATGTCAGCACCCGAGAAGGAAAAAACGGCGTCACCGCCTCCCAGGCCATCGTCCGCGGCCTCGCGCCGGACGGGGGTCTGTATGTCCCGGAAAAGCTCCCGGCGATCGACCTGGATTTCGTGCGTGCTCTGTGCGGTGATGATTACCGCACCCGGGCGGTGAAGGTCCTGGGGCTGTTCCTGGAGGAGTTCTCCGCGGACGAGCTCACCGCCATCGCCGGGGCTTCCTACGCCGACAATTTCGACACACCCGCCATCGCGCCTCTGCGCCTGCTGGACGATGATACCGCCGTGCTGGAGCTCTGGCACGGTCCCACCAGCGCCTTCAAGGACATGGCCCTGCAGATCATGCCCCGGCTCCTGACTGCCTCCCTCCGCAAGAATGGCGAGGAACGCACCGTCAGCATCCTCGTTGCCACGAGCGGCGACACCGGCAAGGCGGCACTCGAGGGCTTCCGGGACGTGCCCGGGACCCGGATCATGGTGTTCTACCCCCGAGACGGCGTCTCCGAGATCCAGCGCCTGCAGATGGCGACCCAGGAGGGCGGGAACGTGAACGTCGTGGCCGTGAACGGCAACTTCGACGACTGCCAGACCGGCGTTAAGAACATCTTTGGGGACGAAGCCTTCGCCAGGACCCTGGACGGCCGCGGGTTCTTCCTCAGTTCCGCCAACTCCATCAACTGGGGACGCCTCGTGCCCCAGGTGGCGTATTATTTCTCCGCCTACTGCGACATGGTGAACGCCGGTCGCATCGCCCTGGGTGAAGCGCTGGATTTCTGCGTGCCAACCGGAAACTTCGGCAACATCCTCGCCGGATGGTTTGCGAAGAAAATGGGCCTTCCCGTGGGGAAATTCCTCTGCGCCTCCAACGACAACAACGTCCTCACGGACTTCTTCGAAACCGGCGTATACGACCGCAACCGCCCGTTCTACCTCACGGGTTCCCCCTCCATGGACATCCTCGTGTCTTCCAATCTGGAGCGGCTTTTGTACTGCGTGACGGAAGACGCCGGGTTCGTGGCGGACTGCATGGCAAAGCTCTCCGCCGAAGGCCGGTATGAGGTCCCGGCGGCGATCATGGGCCGCATTCGGGCGGACTTTGACGGCGGCTTCTGCCGGGATGCCGAATCCCGGGAGGAGATCGCCCGGACGTATAAGATCGGCTACCTCATGGATACCCACACCGCCGTGGCAAGCCGGGTCCTGCGGGACCGCCGGGAGCGCACCGGCGAGGTCCGGCCCTGCGTCGTGGTCTCCACCGCGAGTCCCTTCAAGTTCGGCGCCACGGTGCTGGACGCTCTCGGCATCCCCACGGCGGAGACAGGCCCCGCCCTTATGGACGTTCTCGCGAGGGCCACCGGCGTTCCCGCGCCGAAGCCCCTGGCCTCCCTCGTGGGAAAGCCTGTCCGCTTCACGGACTGGGTGGAGATACCCGCCATGGAGAACGCCGTCTCCGACTTTCTCGCCTGACCCGGAAAGGAAACCCGCATGTCACTGTATGCCATCGGCGACCTGCATCTGTCCTTCACCACGAACAAGCCCATGGACGTCTTCGGTCCGGCGTGGAAGGACCACGTGGAGAAGCTCCGGGCGGGGTTTTCGGCCCTGGGAGAGGAGGATGTCTGCGTCCTCTGCGGCGATATAAGCTGGGGGATGGACCTCCGGGAGGCCCGGGAGGATTTCCGCTTCATCAACGATCTCCCGGGGAAGAAGATCATCCTCAAGGGAAACCACGACCTGTGGTGGACCTCCATGGCGAAGATGACGGCGTTTCTCGAGGAAAACGGCTTCGGGACCATCTCGTTTCTCCACAATAATGCCTATTTTTACGGCGATAACGCCGCGATCTGCGGCACGCGCGGGTGGTTCTATGAGGAATCCCGCGGGGAGAACCATGACAAGAAAATGATCGCCAGGGAGGCCCTGCGGCTGGAGGCGTCCCTGAAGGCCGGGGGAGACCGGGACAAATACGTCTTCCTGCACTACCCGCCGCGGTACGGCACATATTTTTGCCCGGAGCTGTTGGACCTGTTGCGGGCGTACGACGTAAAAGTCTGCTGCAGCGGACATCTCCACGCGGAAAGCCTGCGCTTCGCCTTCAACGGCTGGCACGAGCACACGAGGCATCTTTGCGTCTCCGGGGACGGCATCGGCTTTAAGCCTTGCAAGATCCTTTGATTTTTGCTATAATCCCATATTGACTGTTTATCCATACTTTGTATATAATGTTTTCCCGGCATACATTTGGAAGGAGATCGAAACATGATCGTAAAGAACCTGGAAAAGAAAGAAAAGAGCACCGTGACCTTCGACGTTCTGTGCGACGCCGCGGAATTCGAGAAGGCCATCAACGCCGCTTACCGCAAGAACAAGAGCAAGATCTTCGTGCAGGGCTTCCGCAAGGGCAAGGCTCCCCGCATGATCATCGAGGGTATGTACGGCAAGGACGTGTTCTACGAAGAGGCCACCGACGAGCTGGCTCCCGAGGCGTTCCGCTTCGGCGTGGAGCAGGAGGGCCTGCGCACGGTGGGAAGCCCCGCCATCACCGATTTTTCGGTCTCCGACGACAAGGAACTCACTCTCAGCTTCGTGACCGCGGTGTGGCCGGAGGTCACCCTGGGCGAGTATAAGGGCCTCTCCGCCCCCAAGGCGAAGGTGGAGATCACCGACGAGAAGGTGGACGAGGAGCTGGAGCGCGTTCGCCGCCGCAATGCCCGCATTGCCACCGCTGACCGTCCCGCGAAGGACGGCGACACCGCCATCATCGACTACCTGGGCACTGTGGACGGCATCCCCTTCGACGGCGGCAAGGACGAGAACCACGGCCTGGTCCTGGGCTCCGGCACCTTCATCCCCGGCTTCGAGGAGCAGGTCATCGGCATGAGCGTGGGCGAGGAGAAGGACCTCCACGTCTCCTTCCCCGAGGACTACCACGGTGCGGACCTCGCCGGCAAGGAAGCCGTCTTCCACGTGAAGCTCAATGACCTCAAGGAAGAGATCATGCCGGATCTGGACGACGAATTCGCCAAGGACGTCTCCGAGTTCGATACCCTGGCTGAGTACCGCGAAGCCATCCGCGGCCGGGTGGAGACCGTCGAGAAGGACAACGCCGAGTCCGACTTCCAGAACGCCCTCATCGAAAAGGCCTGCGACAACATGACCGCCGACATCCCCGACGCCATGGTGGAGGACCACGTCGACAGCATGGTCCGGGAGTACGACCAGAACATGCAGGCCAGCGGTCTGAGCCTCGAGACGTACCTCCAGTACGTCGGTCAGACCATGGACGCCTTCCGGGCTTCCATGCGGCCCATGGCCGAGCGCCGCGCGAAGACCGAGGTCCTCCTCGAGAAGATCGCGGAGGCGGAGAACATCGAGGTCTCCGAACAGGATATCGCGGAGGAATATGAAAAAGCCGCCGAGAACTATCAGGTGGACCTGGAGGTCGTGAAGAACGCCGTTCCCGAGTCCGCCATCACCGGCGACATCAAGGCCCGCAAGGCGGCCCAGATCGTCTTTGACACCGGCATCGCCACGGAGCCCGAGGCGGAGCCTGACCCCGAGGCCGCGAAGCCCGCGAAGAAGACCCGCAAGGCCCCGGCGAAAAAGAAGACCGAGCCCGCCGAAGCGCCTGCCGAGGCCGAGGCCCCTGCGGAGGAGGCGGAGCAGCCCGTCAAGAAGACCCGCAAGGCCCCGGCGAAGAAGAAGGCCGAGACCGCCGAGGCTCCCGCGGAGGACAAGGCGGAATAACAGCGCCAAAATCTGGATAGGCTCTACTATGTGTCTGCCGCTGAGCGTTCACACCGGGCGACAGACTCTATTTCGGAAAGGAGCAATTTCATGAGCTTAGTACCCTATGTTGTGGAACAGACCTCCCGGGGGGAGCGTTCCTACGATATTTTCTCCCGCCTCCTGAATGACCGCATCGTCATGCTGTCCGAGGAGGTAAACGACGTCACGGCGTCTCTCGTCGTGGCGCAGCTCCTGTACCTGGAGGCACAGGACCCCGACAAGGACATCCAGTTCTACATCAACTCCCCCGGCGGCTCCGTGACGGCGGGCATGGCGATCTACGACACCATGCAGTACATCAAGTGCGACGTCTCCACCATCTGCATCGGCATGGCGGCGTCCATGGGCGCGTTCCTGCTGTCCTCCGGCGCGAAGGGCAAGCGCATCGCCCTGCCGAACGCCGAGATCATGATCCACCAGCCCTCCGCCGGCACCCAGGGCCAGATCACCGATATGGCGATCCACCTGCGCCGCCTGGAGGTCATCAAAAAGCGCATGAACGGCATTCTCGCGGAGAACACCGGCAAGCCCATCGAGGTGGTCACCGCCGACTGCGAGCGAGACAACTTCATGACTGCGGAGGAAGCGGTGGAATACGGCCTCATCGACAAGGTCATCTATAAACGCTAAAACGAGGTAATTTCTGCTATGCCGAAAGACGGCGAAAAGAGAGCTCACTGCAGCTTCTGCGGCAAGCCCCAATCCCAGACAAACCAGTTCATCGCGGGCATCGACGCATTCATTTGCGACGAATGCGTGCGGCTCTGCGCGGACATCATCGGGGAGGACTTCTACGACGAGCCCCCCGAGGACCGCAGCCGGAAGTATTCCGACGGCTCCGGACTGACGGAGAACACCGTCCCAAAGCCCCGGGAGATCAAAGCCGCTCTGGACGAGTACATCATTGGCCAGGAGCGGGCAAAGATCGCCCTCTCCGTCGCGGTCTACAACCACTATAAACGCACCCTCCACGGCGGCGAAAACGGCGTGGAGCTGCAGAAATCCAACATCCTTCTCGTGGGACCCACGGGCAGCGGCAAGACCCTCTTTGCCCAGACCATGGCCCGGATGCTGGATGTGCCCTTTGCCATCGCGGACGCCACCACCCTGACCGAGGCGGGCTATGTGGGCGAGGACGTGGAGAACATCCTCACCCGGCTCTTGCAGGCCGCGGACTTCGACGTGGAGCGGGCCCAGCACGGCATTATCTACATCGACGAGATGGATAAGATCTCCCGCAAGAGCGAGAACGCTTCCATCACCCGGGACGTCTCCGGCGAGGGCGTGCAGCAGGCGCTGCTGAAAATCCTCGAGGGGACCGTGGCCGCGGTGCCGCCCCAGGGCGGACGGAAGCACCCCCACCAGGAGTTCATCCACATCGACACCAGCGACATCCTGTTCATCTGCGGCGGTGCCTTCGACGGCCTTGAGAAGATCATCGAAAACCGCATGGATCGCCGGAGCATGGGCTTCGGCGCGGAGGTGGCGTCGAAAAAGGACAAAAACGTCGGAGAGATACTCTCCCATGTCCAGTCCCACGATCTTCTGAAATTCGGCATCATCCCGGAGCTCATCGGACGCCTTCCCGTCATTACGACGCTGGACAGTCTGGACGCGGACGACCTTGTCCGCATCCTCACCGAGCCGAAAAACGCCGTGACCCGCCAGTACCAGGCCCTGCTGGGATACGACGGCGTGGAGCTCCAGTTCGAGCGCAGCGCTCTGCAGGCGGTGGCGGACAAGGCCATCGCCCTGGAGATCGGTGCCCGGGGCCTGCGCAGCATCCTGGAGGGCATCATGACCGACGTGATGTTCGAGGTCCCCTCGGACCGCACCATCGAAAAAGTCATCATCACGGAGGACTGCGTCACAAACGGCTCCCGTCCCGTGATTTACCACCGAGGCCGCACCAGCCTCGACGCATCCTGAATTTTCCGGGCCGCACGCCTCGTGCGGCCCATCGGGCATTTTATAGAGGACACATTTATGGATATCAACACTTCCGCGTCTGTATGCCCCACCTCGCTGCCGGTGATCCCGCTGCGGGGCATCTCCGTTTTTCCGGGGATGATCCTCACGTTCGAGGCGGAGCGTCCCATGACCCTTGCCGCGCTGCGGGCCGCCATGGAGACGGACCAGACCGCTTTTCTCGTCTCCCAGCGGGATACGGCGGACGAGCATCTCTCCGGGGAGGAGAGCCTGTACCGCATCGGCACCGTCTGCCGCATCCGGCAGGTCCTGCACATCCCGGAGGATAAATCCGCCCGGGTGCTGGTGGAGGGCGTATCCCGGGCGTATCTTGTCCGGCTGACCGCCACCCGCCCGTACTACATGGCCCAGGTGGACACCATCGAAGCCGCCCACGATCCCCGCTCCGCCGTGAAGTCCGAGGCTTTGATCCGCCAGTGCTACGGCCTGTTCGAGGAATATGCCAACGCCGCCGGCATCGACGGACGGGACATCCTCAAAAACATCCTGGACAGTGACGATCCCGGCTACATCGCGGACTACATCGCCCAGAACATCTACATGCGCCACGGCCAGAAGCAGATGGTCCTGGAGGAGCTGCGTCCCACCCGGCGCATCGCCCTGGTGAACCGGATGCTCCGCCGGGAGCTGGACATCCTGCAGATGGAGCAGTCCCTCCAGGACAGCACCGCCGAGCAGATCGGGCGCATCCAGCGGGATATGTTCCTGCGGGAGCAGATGAAGGCTATCCAGGCCGAGCTGGGGGAGGGCGAGGGCTTCGACGACGACATCGAGGACTACCGCGCTGCGGTGGCGAATGCCGATCTGCCGGAGGAGGTGGCGGACAAGCTCTGCAAGGAGATCTCCCGGCTGGCAAAGCAGCCCTTCGGCAGCGCCGAGGCCGCCGTCATCCGCAGCTATCTGGACACCTGCCTGGAACTTCCGTGGAAGGTGGAGACCAAAGACAATCTCGACATCGATGCCGTCCGCAAGGTCCTGGACAAGGACCATTTCGGTCTCGATAAAATCAAAGACCGAATTTTGGAATACCTCGCCGTCCGGCGGCTGGCCCCGGGGGAGAAGGGCTCCATCCTCTGCCTTGTGGGACCTCCCGGCACCGGCAAGACCAGCATCGCCCAGTCCATCGCCCGAGCCATGGGTCGGAAGCTCTGCCGCCTGTCCCTGGGCGGCGTACACGACGAGGCGGAGATCCGCGGCCACCGCAAGACCTACGTCGGCGCCATGCCCGGACGCATCATGGAGGGCATTCGCCAGGCCGGGAGCCGCAACCCTGTCATGGTCCTGGACGAGATCGATAAATTAGGCTCTGACTACCGGGGCGATCCCTCCGCGGCTTTGCTGGAGGCCCTGGACCCGGAGCAGAACGTCCGCTTCCGGGATCACTTTCTGGAGCTTCCCTTCGATCTGTCGGACGTGTTCTTCATCACCACCGCGAACGGCACCGATACCATCCCGCCGGCGCTTCTCGACCGCATGGAGGTCATCTCCCTGGCCGGGTATACGGACGAGGAAAAGCTCGCCATCGCCCGGAAGCATCTGCTGCCGAAGCAGCGGAAAAAGCATGGTCTGAACGGCAGCCAGCTCCGCATTGGAGACGGCGCTCTGCGGGACATCATCGCTCAGTATACCCGGGAGGCCGGTGTCCGTCGTCTCGAGCAGCAGGTCGCCGCCGTCTGCCGGAAAACAGCCTCCGCCATCGTGGAGGGCAGCGTCAAGACCCGCTATGTCCGCTCGTCGGACCTGCCGGAGCTTCTGGGTCCGGCGAAATATAAAGATATAAGCACCGTCGGAGCGGCGGAGGTGGGCCTCGTCCACGGCCTTGCCTGGACCCGGGTCGGCGGCGAGATTCTGGACGCCGAGGTGGGCATCATGGAGGGCACGGGAAAGCTGGAGCTCACCGGAAACCTGGGCAAGGTCATGCAGGAATCCGCGAAAGCTGCGCTGACCTACATCCGCAGCCACGCCGCGGAGCTGCACGTCGATCCCGAGTTTTTCAAAACCCGCGACATCCACATCCACTTCCCGGAAGGCGCCATCCCGAAGGACGGTCCCTCGGCGGGCGTCACCATCACCACCGGCCTTGTCTCCGCGCTGACGGATACTCCGGTCCGGCAGGATGTGGCCATGACCGGCGAGATCACCCTCCGAGGCCGGGTCCTGCCCATCGGCGGCCTGCGGGAGAAGACCATGGCGGCGCTCCGGGCGGGCATCCACACCGTGATCATCCCGGCGGAGAACGAGCCGGACCTAGCGGAGATCGACCCCACCGTACGGGCTGCGCTGACCTTCATCACCGCCCGCCGCATCGAGGCGGTGCTGGACGCCGCTCTGTGCCGGGAGGAGCATCCCGATGAGGTTTGAACCCGCCGTATTTGTGAAGTCCGCCGGACGCAGAAAGGATTTTATTCGGGATGACCGTCCCTGCGTCGTCTTTTCGGGCAAGTCAAACGTGGGAAAATCCTCCGTCATCAACTGCCTTTTAAACCGCAAAAACCTGGCCCGCGTGGGCTCCGCGCCGGGAAAGACCACGAATGTGAACTACTTTCTCGTGGCGGACCGGGTGTGGTTCGTGGACCTGCCGGGCTACGGCTACGCGAAGGTCCCTATGGCGGAGCGCGAACGCTGGGGTACGCTCATGGAGGAGTTTTTCTCCGATCCCGGGCGCATAACGATGGGCGTACAGATCGTGGACGGTCGCCACAAGCCCACGGAGCTGGACGGCATGATGAACGACCTGTTTGCCGGCTGCGGATGCCCCCGGATCGTGGTGGCAAACAAGCTGGATAAACTGAAAAAATCCGAAATGGAGCCGAACCTAGCGGTCATTCGGGAGACCCTGGCCCTGCCGGAGGACGTGGGCCTCATGTTCTTCTCCGCGGAAAAGCGCATCGGGCGGGATGAGCTTCGGGCCCGGATCGCGGAGGTCGTGGACCCATGACCGTCCTGGGGAATATCTGGCACGGCCTGGACTGGTCGGTGCTTCTCAGCATGCTTCTCGGCGTCATCCCGGCCCTCATCTGCATCACCCTCCATGAGCTGAGCCACGGCCTTGTGGCCTATGCCCTGGGGGACGACACCGCAAAGCGCGCGGGACGACTGACGCTCAATCCCATCGCCCACATCGACTGGTGGGGGCTTGTGATGATGGTGCTGTTTCGCTTTGGCTGGGCAAAGCCCGTGCCGGTGAATATGTACCGCTTCCGGCATCCGAAGCGGGGCATGGCCGTCACCGCCCTGGCAGGACCGGTGTCGAATATTATCATCGCCGTGGTGTTTATGTTCCTGTACGGCCTATTGTACCGCCCGCTGTATGCCCAGGGCGGCGTGGGTCGGGCGGTCCTGGAGATGGTCATGACCACGGCCTATCTATCCCTTGCGCTTGCCATCTTCAACATTCTTCCCATCTCGCCGCTGGACGGATCGAAGGTCCTGTTTTCCTTCCTCAGCGACGAGGCCTATGCCAGGCTCATGCGCTATGAGCGCTACGGCATGATCCTTCTCATTCTTCTCGTCGCCACCGGTGCTGCCTCGGGCTTTTTGTCTACGGTGACCGGCTGGGCCTACGAAAAGCTGTTTTTTATCGCGGAATTTGGTTTTGATCTGGTGAATGGCTGATGGAAAACCCCACCTTCCATCTGGAGGGCATCGTCAAATCGAAAGAGGAGATGCAGGACTTTGAGGGTCCTCTCGCGCTCATCCTGATGCTGCTGTCGAAAAACAAAATAGAGATCCGCGACATCAAGATCGCCGTCATCCTGGACCAGTATCTTGCCTGGCTGGATGAGATGCAGCGCATGGACCTGGAGATCGCCAGCGAATTTGTGCAGATGGCGTCGCACCTTGTCTACATCAAGACGAAAACGCTCCTCGCCGGCACGGAGGAGGTTTCGGAGCTGGAGCTTCTCATGTCCAGCCTCGAGCAGCTCCAGAGCCGGGAGGCGTTCCAGGCGCTGAAGGAGGTCCTCCCGGAGCTGGGGGATCGTCTCGGGGAAGGCTCGCTGCTGTTTTCCACCCCCACGGAGCCCATCCCAAAGTACGGCGCGTACGACTACCGCCACGCCCCCTGGGAGCTTCTCGCGGCGCTCGCGGGGATGCTGGGCCGGGGCGCCGCGGTGCCGGAGGAGACGGCTTCCGTCCGAGCCATCCCACAGCCCATCCTATACAGCGTGCGGGACAAGGGCCGTCAGATACTCGATCTTCTGCGTGGCGCGGGGTCCACCTCCCTCCGGGGCCTGTACGCCATGGCGGCGACGAGATCGGAGCTCGTGGCTACGTTCATCTCTCTGCTGGAGATGTGCTCCCTGGGCAGCGTGCGTCTGGAGCGGGAGGAGGACGATTACGTCGTGCGGTTTGCCGGCGGCGACACCGAAGAGATCCTGGAGAGTTTGGATTATGGATGATTTGGGCATAAAAGCAGCGGTGGAGGCCATTTTATTTGCCTCCGGCGATCCCATAAGCGCCGAGCGCCTCGCGCTCATTCTGGACACCGACAAGGACACCATCTTGGACGTGGGCCGGGAGCTTGCGGAGGAATATGAGACCCGCCGCCGGGGCATCCGCCTCGTGCGTCTCGGGGAGTCCCTGCAGCTTCACAGTGCGCCGGAATACGCGCTGGAGATAAACCGCGCCCTGGAGCAGCGCCGCCCGCCGAAGCTGTCCCAGGCGTCCCTGGAGGTCCTGGCCATCGTGGCGTACTTCCAGCCCGTCACCCGGGCGTATATCGAGCAGATGCGCGGGCTGGACAGCTCCTACACCGTCGGCGTTCTGACCGAGCGGGGCCTTATCGAGCCCTGCGGTCATCTGGAGGCTGTGGGCCGTCCGACGCTGTACCGCACCACGGACCTGTTCCTGCGGACCGTGGGCGTCTCGGAGCTCTCCGAGCTGCCGGAGCTTCCTGCGGCGGCCGGGAGCGACGCCGTCCGTCAGCTTCAGGAGAAGGTCGAGGCTCTCCGCGCGGCGGAGGAAGCCGTTCAGAGCGGGGAGGAGGAACCGGCGTGAAGGCGCTGACTGTGATCGGCATCATCCTGCTGATCCTTCTGCTTCTCGCGCTTCTGCGGGTCGGTGCGGAGGCGGCTTACTGCGAGGCGTCGGGGTTCTCCCTGGCCATCCGGGCGGGATTTTTATCCATTCGCCTGGGCGGAGGGAGTAAGAAGCATAAAGCATCCAAACCGAAAAAACAGCCGAAACCTGAAACGGCGGAACCAGCCAAGAAAAAATCCCCTTCTCTGCCGCCGATGCCGATGATCTTGAGCCTTATCGAGCAGGGGGTCGCGTTGTTATGCCGGCTCGTGTCCCGACTGCGGGTGGAGCTTCTGCGGCTGCACTTTACATCCTCCTTTCCCGATCCCGCAGATACCGCCATGGTCTATGCCGCGGTGGGGACGGCGATGGACGGCCTGCTGCGGGTGGGCGGCAAGAATCTTATGGCATCGGACCTTCGGGCGGACATCGACTTCGACCGGGGAAGTCCGCAGGTGGACCTGCGGCTGCGGGTGACGATCCGCATCGGACAGATCATCGCCGCGGCGGCTTCGTTTGGATTTGGATTTTTAAAAGACTTCATTCGATACAAAAGGAGCGATAGACATGGCTGAACATCCCATTGGTGACATGATGGACAGTGCGATGGACAAGATTCGCGGCATGGTGGACGCGAATATGGTGGTGGGTGAACCCATCACCACGCCGGACGGGGTGACCCTCGTGCCGGTGTCGCGCATCTCCTTCGGCTTTGCCTCCGGCGGCAACGACGGCACGGAATCCGCGAAGAAATCCGGCGTCTGGGCCGGCAGCGGCGCGGCGGTGAAGGTGGACCCCATCGGCTTTCTCATGATGAACGGCAATTCCGCCCGGATGGTGGCGGTGCAGCCGCCTGCCTTTACCACGGCGGACCGGATCATCGACCTGGTTCCCGGACTTCTGGACCGGGTGGAGCGCATGATCGACAAATATCTTCCCGCCGACGACGGGGAGGAGGAGATACCCGCTGACTAAATCCCGTCGCAGGAGGGTATAGTAAGCACAGCCAATTTCTGCAAGGCGGTGCTTACCATGAAAAAGATCGTTGCATTGTTTGCCGCGGCGGCGCTGGCGATATGCCTCCGTGTGCCCGCCCTGGCTGCGGACGCCCCGGAGACCTCCGCGGCGGCGTATGTGCTGATGGACGCGGCGTCCGGGCGGGTCCTGGCGTCGGAAAACGCCGACGAACCGCGCCTCATTGCCAGCACGACGAAGATACTGACCGCGCTTCTGGCTCTGGAGACGCTGGACCCCGGCGCGGAGGTGGAGATCGACCCGGCTTGGACCGGCATCGAAGGGTCCAGCATGTACCTCGCGGCGGGACAGACCGTGACCGTGGAGGACCTGCTGTATGGCCTCATGCTGGCCTCGGGAAACGACGCGGCGGTGGCGCTGGCCTGCCTCGCGGCGGGAAGCGTGGAGGCGTTTGCCCAGCGCATGAACGACCGGGCGGCGGCTCTGGGCTGTGAAAACAGCCACTTTTCAAACCCCAACGGATTGGATGCCGAGGACCACCACGCCTCGGCCCATGACCTCGCCCTCGTCACGCGGGAGGCACTGAAAAACGACGAATTCACCCGCATTGCCTCCACCCAGACCGTGGCGGTGGGGGAGCTTACGTTTACGAACCACAACCGCCTCCTGCGGGAGTGCGAGGGGGTCTTCGGCGTGAAGACCGGCTACACCGAGGCCGCGGGACGAACTCTCGTCACCTGCTGCGAACGGGGCGGAGCGACCCTTATCTGCGTGACCCTCTCCGACCCGGACGACTGGCATGACCACGCGGCTCTCTATGACTGGGCGTACGGCGAGTACGTTCTCGGCATCACCGACTCTGGCAAGTCCTTCGGGACCGTCGCGGTGATCGGCGGTACGGCGGAGGCGGTATCCGTCGTCTCGGCGGAGAGCTTTTCCGTGCTTCACCGGGAGGGGGAGACGGTCACGGTTACCCTGCGGCTGCCCCGGTTCGTCTATGCCGCGGTGGAGGCGGGGGAACCCGCCGGGACTGCGGTCATCGCGGTGGACGGCGTGACCGTGGCATCCGTGCCGCTGGTGTACGCCGAGAGCGTTTCCCGCACACCGGAGATCCGTCCCACCTTCCGGCAGTATCTGGCCGGACTTCTGGGCCTCGAAAGGAACATCTATACTCTATCATGACGGAACGACTGCAAAAGATCCTATCCGCCGCGGGGGTGGCATCCCGCCGGGCGTCGGAACAATACATCCTCGATGGCCGCGTCACCGTGAACGGGTCCGCCGCGACCCTCGGCATGTCCGCCGACCCGGAGACGGACGACATCCGGGTGGATGGGGAGGCAATTACCGTCTCCCGCCGTCGGCGGTACATACTTCTCCACAAGCCCCGGGGCTTCGTTACCACCATGAAGGACGATCGGGGCCGTCCCACCGTGGCGGACCTAACCCGGGACGCCGGCGGGCGGCTGTACCCCGTGGGACGGCTGGACATGGACTCCGAGGGACTTCTCATCCTCACGGACGACGGCGCGGCGGCAAACGCCCTCATGCACCCCCGGCATGAGGTGGACAAGGTCTATACCGTGTTCGTCCAGGGGCCGGACGTGAAGGCCTCCGTGAAGGCCATGCAGCAGATGGAGGAGCTGGAGGGGGAGTCCATCCGCCGTCCCGGGGTCATGCTCATCGAGCTGCGGGGACAGCAGGCGGAGCTGCAGATCACCATCCACGAGGGCAAAAACCGCCAGATCCGCCGGATGTGCGCCGCCGTGGGCCTCGGGGTAAGCCGCCTTATCCGCATCGCGGAGGGACCCATCCATCTCGGGGAGCTGCCGGTGGGGAAGTGGCGCTCCATGACGAAGGAAGAGATCGCTTTCCTGCGTGATTTTGCGTAGTTTTCCCGGATTTTACCCAAAAATTTCCCTGTTTTTGCAGGAAGAATAAAAAATTGCCGATAATACTTGCATTTGACGCCAAATGCAAGTATTATTACTTCTGCCTGTTTTGCATCTTGATTTCATAGGAGAGACAGCATGAGTAAAGACATCCTGGCGCGGTTGGATGAGGAAAGCCGCGGATTTTCCAAGGGCCAGAGGCTCATCGCGAAATACATCACCGAAAACTACGACAAAGCTGCCTTTATGACGGCGGGAAAGCTGGGCGCCACCGTGGGCGTCAGCGAGTCCACCGTGGTCCGCTTCGCCACGGAGCTTGGGTACAACGGGTATCCCGGCATGCGGAAGGCCATGCAGGAGATGGTCCGCAGCCGCCTGACCAGCGTCCAGCGCATCGCCGTGGCGCAGGACATGCTGGACGGCTCCAACGTCCTTAAGTACGTCATGAGCTCCGACATCGACAAGCTTCAGAGCACCCTGGAGGAGCTGGACCGGGGCAGCTTCGACGAGGCGGTGAAGGCCATCGAAAACGCCGGAAGCCTCTATATCGTCGGTATGCGCTCGTCTACGGCGCTGGCGAGCTTTATGGCGTTTTACATGAACTTTCTGCTGGGCTCCGTCCGGCTCATCCACGACACCACGGCAAATGAGGTCTATGAGCAGGTCATGCACATCGGCCCCGGGGACGTATACTTCGGCATCAGCTTCCCCCGGTATTCCTCCAGCTCACTGAAGGCCATGAAATTCGCCAAGAGCCGGGGAGCGACCGTCGTGGCGCTGACGGACAACGCCACCTCCCCCTTCGCCGCCATCGCGGACATCAACCTCTACGCCAAGAGCGACATGGTGTCCTTTGTGGACAGTCTGGTGGGTCCCATGAGCGTTCTGAACGCCCTCATCGTCGCTGTCGCCGCCCGGAAGCAGGAGACCCTGGCCCAGACCTTCGGTTACCTGGAGGGCCTGTGGAGCGAATACGATGTCTTCACCACGGACAAGGGCTGAGGTCGTTGTCATCGGCGGCGGTGCGGCCGGGATGATGGCCGCGGGAACCGCCGCGTCGGAGGGCAAGCGGGTCGTGCTTCTGGAGCCCAACGAAAAGCTGGGACGGAAGCTGCGCATCACCGGTAAGGGCCGCTGCAACGTGACGAACGACGCCTCCCCCCGGGAGGTGATCGCCGCCGTGATGCGAAACCCGAAATTTCTTTACAGCGCCTTGAATGCTTTTCCGCCCAGCGAGGTCATGGCCTTTTTCGAGGGCATCGGCGTGCCGCTGAAGACCGAACGGGGACGGCGGGTATTTCCCGCTTCGGACAACGCAAACGATGTGGCGGATCATCTGGCCTCCTGGATGCGTCGGCAGGGGGTGACCGTGGAGCATGCCCGGGCCGAGGCGCTTCTGCTCGATGGGACGGGAAAGCTCCGAGCCCTGAAAACCGACCGGGGAGAGCTCTCCTGCGAGCGCGCCGTCGTCTGCACCGGCGGCGAATCCTATCCCGGGACCGGCTCCACCGGCGACGGCTATACCCTCGCCGCCTCCGTGGGCCATCACGTGATCGCGCCCCAGCCGTCTCTCGTGCCTCTGGAGAGCCCGGACGGGTTTTGTGAACAGCTCGCGGGCCTCGCGCCGCGCAACGTGACCTTGACCCTTTGGGAGGACGGAAAGCCCGTGTTCTCCGACTTTGGGGAAATGCTGTTTGCCCACTTCGGCGTGACGGGACCCCTGGTTCTCTCCGCCAGCGCTCATATGTGCTTTGGCGAGGGACGGGATTACCGCCTGCTCATCGACTTCAAACCCGCCCTGACCGAGGAAAAGCTGGACGAGCGGGTCCTCCGGGACTTTGAAGCCTATAAAAACTGGGACTTTTTCAACGCCCTGTCCGACCTCGCGCCCAAGTCCCTCATCCCGGTGCTGGTGGAGCTTTCCGCCATCCCGCCGGAGACGAAGGTCCACTCCGTCACCCGGGAGCAGCGGCATGCCCTGGTGCGGCTACTGAAGGCGTTTCCCGTGAACGTGTCGGGACCCCGGTCCATGGCGGAGGCCATCGTGACCCGGGGCGGTGTGGACGTGGGGGAGATAAATCCCCGGACCATGGCCTCGAAGCTCGTGCCGGGACTCTATTTCGCCGGGGAGGTCCTGGACCTGGACGCCTACACCGGCGGGTACAACCTGCAGATCGCGTGGTCCACCGGACGCTGCGCCGGTCTTGCCGCGGGAAAGGAATAGATCATGAACGAAAAACTCTGCTCCGTCGCCATCGACGGTCCCGCCGGGGCCGGCAAGAGCACCATCGCCAAGGCGGCGGCAAAGCGCTTTGGATTTATCTATGTGGACACCGGCGCGATCTACCGAACCGTGGGTCTCGCGGCCTTCCGGGCGGGGGTGGACAAATCCGATGCCGAGGGGGTCACGGCGCTTTTGCCGGGGCTTTCCATCCGCTTTGACTACGGCCCGGACGGAGCCCAGCGGATGCATCTGAACGGGGAGGATGTAACCGGCCTCATCCGCACGCCGGAGATATCCCTCTATGCCTCGGCGGTATCCGCCGTTCCGGCGGTACGGGCGTTTCTGCTGGATATGCAGCGGGACATGGCCCGGGCCATGTCCGTCGTAATGGACGGGCGGGACATCGGCACGGTGGTCCTGCCGGAGGCGGGCCTCAAAATCTTCCTCACGGCCACCGTGGAGGAGCGGGCCAAGCGCCGACTGGCGGAGCTGAGGGAGAAGGGCGATGCCTCCACCTATGACGAGGTCCTCGCGGACATGCGCCTCCGGGACCACAACGACTCCACCCGTGCCGCCGCGCCTCTCAAGGCCGCAGAGGACGCCGTTCTGGTGGATACGTCCGATCTGGCCCTCGCGGAGAGCATTGACCGGGTGTGCTCCCTCGTGGCGGAGCGCTTCGGCCTGGAGGAGACGCCATGAAGGTGATCCTCGCGGAGAGCGCGGGCTTCTGCTTTGGCGTGGACCGGGCGGTCAGCATCACGAAAAAAGCTCTCGCGGAAAACGGTTCCTGCTATAGTCTCGGGGAGCTCATCCACAACCGGGACGTGGTGGAAAGCCTCCGGGCGGACGGTCTGTCTGTGGCGGAGGACGTGGCCCATGTGCCGGCGAATTCCCGGGTGGTGGTGCGGTCCCACGGCATCTCCCGGTCAGAGCGGGATGCGCTGCGGGACAAAAACTGCGATATTCTGGACGCCACCTGTCCCCGGGTGTCCCGCATCCATCGCATCGTGGAGCGAGCCTCCGCCGCGGGACGGCAGGTGGTGGTTTTCGGGGAACCGACCCATCCCGAGGTCCAGGGTATCTGCGGCTGGTGCGAGGGCGCGGTGGTGGTAAAAAATGAGGAAGAATTCCAAAAATGGGCAGGATTTTCCGGTATTTTACAAGATGCGCCCCTAACGGTGGTATTTCAGACCACATCTCATAAAAAAACCAGTGAACAAACTATAAATTCTTTAAAAAAAAGCTATACAAATTCTGAGTTCTTTGATACAATATGCGATGCCACGAGTATACGTCAGGCGGAGGCCAGAGCTCTTTCCGAGAGCTGTGACGCCGTGGTCGTCGTGGGCGGAGCCCACAGCGCCAACAGCGTCCACCTCGCGGAAATCTGCCGTGAGGCGTGCGACACCGTCCTCTTCGTGCAGAACGCGGACGAGCTGGATGTGCGTTTGCTGTCCGGCAAGGACCGTGTCGGCGTGACGGCCGGCGCCTCGACCCCCTCGTGGATAATTAAGGAGGTAGTAAACAAGATGAACGAGCCTGAGATCCTGAAAGAAGAAATCGTCGAAGAG
>CAYNZM010000029.1:0-19127 GCA_964401725.1 uncultured Oscillospiraceae bacterium | reverse complement strand
TCGAGATGATGCAGGAGCTGGGCTACTGCTCCGGCATCGAGAACTACTCCCGGGTGATCTCCGGCCGGAAGCCCGGGTCCGCCCCCATGACCCTCATCGACTACTTCCCGGAGGACTTCCTCCTCTTTGTGGACGAGAGCCACGTCACCCTGCCCCAGGTCCGGGCCATGTACCGGGGGGACCGCAGCCGGAAGGAGACCCTGGTGGAGTACGGCTTCCGCCTGCCGTCGGCCTTCGACAACCGCCCGCTGAAGTTTGACGAGTTCAATGACCGCATCCACCAGGCGGTCTATGTATCCGCCACGCCGGGAGTGTACGAGAGAGAGCGGGCCGGACAGATCGCGGAGCAGGTCATTCGTCCCACGGGACTTCTGGACCCGAAGATCGACGTCCGCCCCGTGAAGGGACAGATCGACGATCTCATCGGGGAGATCAACGACCGCATCGCGAAGAATGAACGAACTCTCGTCACGACGCTCACCGTCAAAATGGCGGAGGACCTGACGGCGTTTCTGTCCGACGCGGGCATCCGCTGCCGGTATCTGCATCACAACATCGGCAGCATCGAGCGGATGGAGATCATCCGGGACATGCGTCTCGGGCAGTTCGACGTCCTGGTGGGCATAAACCTTCTCCGGGAGGGCCTGGACCTGCCGGAGGTGTCCCTCGTGGCGATCCTCGACGCGGACAAGGAGGGCTTTCTCCGCTCCGAAACGAGCCTCATCCAGACCATCGGCCGTGCCGCCCGGAATGCCAACGGCACCGTCGTTATGTACGCCGACACGATCACACCCTCCATGCGGGCCGCCATCACCGAGACGGAACGCCGCCGCGCCAAGCAGGAGGCCTACAACGCCGCCCACGGCATCGTGCCCCAGACCATTGTGAAGAGCGTACACGACCTCATCGAGATCTCCGCCAGCGCTTCCGAGGCCGAGGCCCTGACCGCCTCCGGCGTGAAGATGACCGAGCGGGAGCGGAAGGCGGAGATCGAAAAGCTCGAGCGCGAGATGAAACGAGCGGCGCAGATGCTGGAATTCGAGTACGCCGCCATTCTGCGGGACCGCCTCGTGGTCCTGCGGGGAGAAAAGTGAGATGCGAAAGGAATTGGTCCCTATGCTGAACGAAAAAATGATCGCCCTGGGGACGGCGCGGTCCGTCATCCGGGAGCTGTTTGAACATGGCCGTGCCCGGGCCGCCGTGGTGGGGGAGGAGAATGTCTTCGACTTCTCCCTCGGCAATCCCAGCGTTCCCGCGCCGCCCTCGGTGAACGAAAGCGCCGTCCGCTGGCTGACGGAGGCGGACCCCGTCCTTCTCCACGGCTATACCAGCGCCGCGGGCGATCCCGCCGTGAAAAGCCGGCTGGCGGCGTCTCTGAACCGGCGCTTCGGCATGGATTACGACGGCGGGGACCTCTACTGCACCGTCGGCGCGGCGGCAGCTCTGTGCTGCTGTCTCAACGGCCTGTGCAATCCAGGCGACGAGGTCGTCGTTTTCGCGCCGTATTTCCCGGAGTACAAGGTATTCATCGAAAAGGCCGGAGCCAGCATGACCCTTGTGCCGCCCCGGGTGGAGGATTTTCAGATCGACTTTTCCGCGCTGGAGGAACGCCTCACGCCCCGAACGAAAGCCGTGCTGGTGAATTCCCCCAACAACCCCTCCGGCGTCGTGTACTCCGAGGACACGATTCAAAAGCTGGCTGCCCTTCTTGACGTCAAAAGCGCCGAGTTCGGCCAGCCCATCTATCTCATCGCGGACGAGCCCTACCGCGAGATCGTTTATGACGGCGTGTTCGTGCCGTATATCCCGAAGTATTACGCCAATACCCTCGTGTGCTATTCCTGGTCGAAGTCCCTGTCCATCCCCGGCGAGCGGATCGGCTATGTGGCGGTGCCGGGGTCCGTGGCGGACCACGACCGGGTGTTCGCCGCCGTAGCCGGAGCAGGCCGGGCGATGGGGTATGTGAACGCGTCCAGTCTCTTCCAGCGGGTCGCCGCGGACTGCGCCGAGGACACCGCCGACATCGCCGTCTACGCCGAAAACCGCCGCATCCTGCTGGATGGCTTGCGGGACCTGGGCTTTTCCTGCGTGGAACCGGGCGGGACGTTTTATCTCTTCCCCCGGAGCCTGGAGCCGGACGATTTCGCCTTCTCCGAGCGGGCCAAGGCCCACGACCTTCTGCTGGTCCCCGGCTCCGGCTTCGGCGCCCCGGGCCATGTGCGCATCTCCTACTGCGTCCCCACCGAGCGCGTCCGCCGCGCCCTGCCGGTGTTTGAGAAGCTGGCAAAGGAATACCGATAAACCTCCCACGCCGCCTTTCGGGGCGGCTTTTTTGCGTTTTGCCGTTTCCATTTCCGGGAAAACGTGGTACAATGACTCGATACATTCCGCAAAGGACGTGGCCTCATGAGCGAATCCCCGAAAAAACTGATGATCCTGGACGGCAACTCCATCGTGAACCGGGCGTTTTACGGCATCCGCATGCTGAACGCCCCGGACGGCACGCCCACGAACGGCGTCTACGGCTTCCTCGCGATCCTCCGGCGGCTGATGGACGAGCAGAAGCCCGACGGGGTCTGCGTCACCTTCGACGTCCACGCCCCCACCTTCCGCCATGAGCTCAGCGACGCCTACAAGGCTACCCGGAAGCCCATGCCCGAGGAGCTGCGGGTCCAGATGCCGATTCTGAAGGACGTTTTGGACGCCATGGGCATCCGGCGATACGAGCTTGCCGGCTGGGAGGCGGACGACCTCCTCGGCACCATGGCCCGCATCTGCGAGGGACAAGGCGTCTCCTGCCGCCTTGTCACCGGGGACAAGGACTCCTTCCAGCTTATCACCGACGCCACCCACGTCGTCCACATCAAGACCCGCATGGGCCAGAGCGAGACGGTGGAATATGATCCCGCCCGGTTCGAGGCGGAGTATGGCTTCGCGCCCATCCGCATGATCGACCTGAAGGCCCTTATGGGGGACACCTCGGACAATATTCCCGGCGTTCCCGGCATCGGGGAAAAATCCGCCATGGACCTGCTGCGCCGCTTCGGGACCCTGGACGGGGTATACGAGCATCTCGACGATCCCGCCATCAAGCCCGGTCAGCGGAAAAAGCTCACCGAGGGCGAGTCCAGCGCCCGGGAGTCCTTCGTCCTCGCCACCATCCGGCGGGACGCGCCCATCGAATTCATCCCGGAGGAAAACCTCTGGACCCTGCACTCCGCCGGAGCGCTGTACGACCTTTTCAAGCGCCTGGGCTTCGGGCGGTTCATCGAAAAATGGGGCCTGACGCCGGGAGAGGACGCGGAACCGGAAGCGGTTTTCGAGGGTGAGTGCCGCAGCACCGTCGTTGCGGACGAGGCGGGCATGGATGCCGCGCTGTCCGCGCTGGACGGCGGGACGGTGTATATCTGGTGCAGTGACGAGCTGGATTATGTCGTCTTCGAGCAAGAGGAAGATGCCTGGATTCTCGATAAAAACGCCTATTCCGGCGATTATGATAAAACATTATGTAAACTATTCTCGTCCGACATCCCCAAGGCGGGACACGACATCAAGGACATCCAGCGGCGCCTGCTGGCCCGGGGGATCGAGAGCGGCGGCTGGGTCTTCGACACGGCGCTGGCAGCCTACCTTCTGGACGCCACAGCCAGCGGGTACGACCTCGAGCGTCTCTGCCCGAAGTACTGCGGCTTCACTCTGGCCCAGACGGAGAGCGACGGGCAGATGTCCCTGCTGGACATGGGCGATAACCGTCTGAAGGAGTATCTGCAGAAGGGGGCGGCGGTGGCCTGCCTGGAGGAAGTCCTCCGGCCGAAGCTGGAGGAAGCCGGCATGCACGCCCTGTACTACGACATGGAGCTTCCCCTCTGCGCCGTCCTCGCGGACATGGAGCATACGGGCTTTCTTGTGGATCGGCAGGCTCTGTACGACTTCGGCCAGAGCCTCACGGACCGCATCGCCGCCCTGCAGGCGTCCATCTGGGCGCAGGCCGGCGGGGAGTTCAACATAAATTCCCCGAAGAAGCTGGGAGAGGTCCTCTTCGAGCGGCTGATGCTCCCGGCGGGGAAAAAGACCAAGACCGGCTGGAGCACCAATGCCGACATCCTGGAAAAACTGCGGTCGAAGCACCCCATCGTCGGGGAGGTCCTGGAGTACCGGGAGCTGACGAAGCTCAAAAGCACCTACGCCGACGGCCTGCTGAAGACCATCGGCCCGGACGGGCGCATCCACACGACCTTCCAGATGACCGTCACGGACACCGGGCGGTTATCCAGCCGGGAGCCGAATCTGCAGAACATCCCCGTCCGGCGGGAGCTCGGCGCGGGCATCCGGCGGATGTTCGTCGCCGGGCCGGGAAACGTCCTCGTGGACGCGGACTACAGCCAGATCGAGCTGCGGCTCCTCGCGCACATCGCCGGGGACGAGGCCATGCGGGAGGCGTTTCTCTCCGGGGAGGACATCCACGCCGTCACGGCCTCCCAGGTTTTCGGCGTGCCGCTGGGGGACGTGACCCGCGCCCAGCGCAGCGCCGCGAAGGCCGTGAATTTCGGCATCGTGTACGGCATCTCGGCCTTCTCCCTCGCGGACGACATCGGCGTGTCCAATAGGGAGGCCCAGGCGTACATCGACGCCTATCTCTCTCACTACCACGGCGTCCGGGAGTACATGACCCGGGCCATCGAGGAGGGCCGGGAGCAGGGCTATGTCGCCACGCTGTTCGGACGTCGCCGGGCGCTGCCGGAGCTGCACGCCTCGAACTTCAACCTCCGCTCCTTCGGGGAGCGCGTCGCCCGGAACATGCCCATCCAGGGTACCGCGGCGGACGTGATGAAGCTCGCCATGCTTCGGGTATACGACCGCCTGCGGCGCGAACTGCCCGAGGCAAAGCTCCTCCTGCAGGTCCACGACGAGCTGATCGTGGAATGTCCGGAGGCCCAGGCCGATGCTGCGGCGCGGATATTGAAGGAAGAGATGGAAACCGCGGTCTCCTATTCCGTTCCCCTGACCGCCGACACCGGCACTGGACGGAACTGGGCCGATGCGCATTGAACCTGCCCGCCCGGAGCACCTTGCGGAGATCGCTGCCATCGAAGCGGCGTGCTTTCCCGCCGATCCCTGGCCGGAGGATATGATTTCCCGGCTGCTGGACCGCTACACCGTCGCGCTGGACGAGCACGGCGCGGTGACGGGGTTTCTCGTCCTTTCCACGGTGCTGGACGAGGGGAGCGTGGATAACGTGGCGGTGTCCCCGGCATGCCGCCGCCGCGGCATCGCGGACGCCCTGGTGGAAAACGCCGTGGCCCGGGGACGGGACACGGGTCTTGCCTTTCTCACGCTGGAGGTCCGGGCGTCCAATGCCCCGGCGGTTCGGCTGTACGAGAAGCACGGCTTCGCCCCGGTGGGACGCCGGAAGAATTACTACGAAAAACCCAGAGAGGACGCCATCATTATGACGCTGGTGCTTTGATATGCTGATACTCGCCATCGAATCCTCCTGCGACGAAACGGCTGTGGCCCTCGTCCGGGACGGGCGAAGGGTCCTGACGGACCAGATCTTTTCCCAGGCGGACCTCCACGCCGTTTACGGCGGCGTGGTGCCGGAGATCGCCGCCCGGAGCCATCTGGATGTCATCTCCCTGCTGGCGGACCGGGCTCTGGACGCTGCGGGCGTGACCCGGGCGGACATCGACGCCGTGGCCTGCACCTATGCCCCCGGCCTCATCGGCGCGGTGCTGGTGGGGGTGAACTTCGCCAAGAGCGTCGCTCTCGCCCTGGGGATTCCCCTTATCCCGGTGCATCACATCCGCGGGCACATCGCGGCAAACTACCTCGCGTACCCGGACCTTACGCCGCCGTTTCTGTGCCTTGCCATCTCCGGCGGGAACACCATGCTCGTGGACGTGCGGGACTACACCGACATGCGGGTCCTGGGCCGGACACGGGACGACGCGGCGGGGGAGTGCTTCGATAAATCCGCCCGGGTCCTGGGCCTGCCCTATCCCGGCGGCAAGCCCATCGACGACCTCTCCCGGCAGGGGGACGACACGCGCTATGCCCTTCCCCGGCCGTATGTGAATGGTGAAAACCCGTACGACATGAGCTTTTCCGGCCTCAAAACGGCAGTCATCAACCTTGCCCATCACGCCGAGCAGACGGGTGAGCCGCTGGACAAGGCCGGTCTTGCCGCGAGCCTCTGCCGCGCGGTGTCCGAGTCCCTCGTGGGCCGGACGATGGCGGCGGCGCAGGAGCTGGGCTACACGAAGCTCGCCGTGGCGGGGGGCGTCGCGGCAAACTCCCGCATCCGGGGGGATTTCGAGACGGCTTGCAAGGCTGCGGGGGTGACGCTGTATGTTCCACCGCTGCGCCTCTGCGGAGACAATGCCGCCATGATCGGAGCCCAGGGGTATTACGAATATCTCGCCGGTCACACCGCCGGATCGGACCTGAACGCCTACGCGACGATGGAACTCTGATACTTTTTCTTGAAAGAAAAAGTATCCAAAAAGAACTTTGCAGCCGCACGAAGCGTTCTGTTTTCCGGGCCTTGCGCCCAGTATCTTTCACTGAGGATCAGGTTGATGACTTATATAACGAATTCTGAATCGGAAACGGAGAACCTCGGCGCCCGCATCGCCCGGGCACTTCCGGACGGCAGCGTCGTGGCGTTTTACGGCGAGCTGGGCAGCGGCAAGACCGCCTTCGTCCGGGGGATGGCCCGGGGCATGGGCATCGACGCGCCGGTGTCCAGTCCCACCTTCACCATTGTGAACGAATACCTCGGCTCCCGCAGCCTGTTCCACTTCGATATGTACCGCCTCGGCAGCGCGGAGGAGCTCTACGACATTGGCTGGGAGGATTACCTGGGCCGAAACGGCGTCTGCGCTGTGGAGTGGAGCGAAAATGTCTCCGACGCCTTCGAGGGGGACGAGATCGTCATTACGTTCCGCAAGCTGGGCGAAAACGCCCGGGAGATCACCGTGGAGGGAGGACCGGAAACATGCTGATGCTGGCGCTGGAAAGCTCCGCGAAGGCCGCGAGCGCCGCGGTGTTCAAGGGGGAAAAGCTCCTGGCGATCTCCGTGGAGAACAGCGGCCTGACCCATAGCCGGACGCTGCTTCCCATGGCGGAGGGCCTGCTGAAAAATCTGGACCGCTCGGTGCGGGACCTGGATGTCATCGCGGTGGCCCACGGACCGGGGTCCTTCACGGGGCTTCGGATCGGCATGGCGGAGGCGAAGGGCCTCTGCTGGGCGCTGGATATTCCCGCCATCGGCGTCTCCACCCTGGAGGCCATGGCCTGGGGCGGACCGGATATGGACGGGACTATGCTCTGCTGCGTCATGGACGCCCGGCGGAGCCAGGTGTACAACGCCCTGTTCACCGTGGAGAACGGAAAGCCCGTGCGCCTTACGGAGGACCGGGCCATATCCCTTGCGGACCTGGGGGCGGAGCTTCGTTTCTATAAAAAAACCTGGGTCCTACTAGGCGACGGCGCGGAATTGTGCTATACTACCCTTAACGGCGACGGTCTTTCCCTCCGCCTCGCGCCGGAACCTCTCCGGGTGCAGAGTGCCCGGGGCGTGGGCCTCGCGGCCATGGGACGGGAACCCCGTCCGGCGCCGGAGCTGCTGCCTGTGTACCTGCGGCTGTCCCAGGCCGAGCGGGAGCGGCAGGCAAAACTTCAGAAATAACCTTACAAAAGGAGAAATTCGATATGAGCAAAGTCATGGTTTTTGATCATCCCCTCATCCAGCACAAGCTCGCCATCCTCCGGGACCAGAACACCTCCGTCAAGGAATTCCGCGAGCTGATCGGTGAGATCGCACAGCTCATGTGTTACGAGGCCACCCGCGACCTCCCCCTGGAGGACGTGGACGTGCAGACCCCCGTGGCCGTGGCGAAGTGCCGCCGCATCGCGGGCAAAAAGCTCGCCGTGGTGCCCATCCTCCGGGCCGGTCTCGGCATGGTGGACGGCATGGTGGCCATGATGCCGAACGTCAAGGTCGGCCACATCGGCCTGTTCCGTGACCCGGCGACCCTGGAGCCGGTGAAGTACTACTTCAAAATGCCCCCCGACATCACCGAGCGGGACGTCATCGTCGTAGACCCCATGCTGGCTACCGGCGGCAGCTCTGTCGCCGCGGTGCAGTTTCTGAAGGACGAGGGCGTGAAAAACGTGAAGCTCATGTGCATCATCGCCGCCCCCGAGGGCGTGAAGGCCATGCAGGATGCCCATCCCGACGTGGACATCTATGCCGCCGCGCTGGACGATCATCTGAACGACCACGGTTACATCGTTCCGGGTCTGGGCGACGCCGGCGACCGCATCTTCGGGACCAAATAATACGCCTTGCTAAATCGCCTCATACTTCGCTGTGCGTCCCGGCGGACGGCATCACATACACAAAGTATGCTCCTTGTCCGCCGCTCCACGCGCCTCGTCTGAGACGATTTATCCGCGTCTCACCATCCACAAAAAACGATCCCCCTCTGGAGAAGCTCTCCAGAGGGGGATGATTTTGTGTGAGGCGATTCAGCAAGGCGTCATACGACCCGGCGAGCGCTGTAGAAGCGTGTGTCGTAATAGGTCTGCGACAGGCTGGAGATCATCACCCGTCCGCCGCCGGAGGAGGCGTGGATGAACTGGCCGTCGCCGATGTAGATGCCGGAGTGACCGATGGCGCTTTTCGCGCTGTTGTAGAAGATGATGATGTCGCCGGGCTGCAGATTTGCCCGGGAGACGGCATAACCGTCGCCGTTCTGGGTGGTGGCCGTGCGGGTCACGGAGTAACCGCACTGACGGAAGACGTAGTACACAAAGCCCGAGCAGTCGAAGCCGGAGGGGCTTGTTCCGCCGTAGACGTACGGCACGCCCAGGTACTCCTTGGCCTTGGCGACGATGCGCTCGCCCTCGGCGGAGGAACCGGCGCTGTAGGAGCCGGTGGTCAGGTAGGTCTTGAAGATGTAGCCTTCGCTGCCGTTGTAGCTGACGCGGTACCATTTGTCCGTCTCGCCGGTGATGGTGACGGTGGTGCCGGAGTTCAGGACCGCCTTGCTGGCGTAGGAGGTGTCCGGGCCGGAGCGGAAGTGCACGGCGCTGATGACCGTGGCGCTGGTGTCGTCCATGGAGGAGACGGAATAATCGCTGCCGGAGCCGGAGCCGCCGACGGTGAGGTAGGTCTTGTAGACGTAGCCCTCCGTGCCGTTGCAGCTGACGCGGTACCAGTCCCCGGCGTCGCCGGTGACGGTCATGGTCGTGCCGACGCTGTAGGTGCCCAGGATGGAGTAGGAGGTGCTGGGACCGGAGCGCAGGCGGACGCAGTAGGCGTTGATGCTGCCGGTGCCGGAGGCTTCCTTCACGGAGGAGCCGGAGGAGCTGCTGCCGGAGCTGGTCCCGCCGATGCTGAGGTAGTCGCTGCGTATGTAGGCGGCGGAGCCGTTCCAATCGATTTTGTACCAGTCGCCGGAGACCCCGGTGACGGTGAGGGAGTCGCCTTTATCCCGGGTGCCGAGGACGGAGTAGTCCGTGCCCGGACCGGAGCGCAGGTTCACGCCGTTGCCTGTGACGGTGCCGGTGCCGAAGGAGCCTTCGGCGCTTTCGGAGAAGCGGAGGTATTCGGCGCTCATGTAGCCGTGGGAGCCGTTATAGCTCACCTCGCTCCATCCGTTTTCCGTGCCGTGAACGACGACGACGGTGCCTCGGGGCAGGCAGGTGACGATGCTGCTGGAGGTGGAGGGCTCGGCGCGGAGATTCAGTGCCGAGGCGGTGACGGTAGCGGCGCCGTCGCTGTCCGCGCGGGCGGGGGTGGCGCTGCTGGCGATCAGGAGGAAGAGGACGAAGACAAAGACTGCGATCAGCCGAAAACGGCGTTCCATGCGGTCCATGTCAGCGGGTGGCAAGCGCCCGGTCAAGCCACACGGAAGCAACGTCCATCGCGGCGTACAGGCTGTCCTTTTCACTCTTTTTCACGACGCGGTCACGGCTCTTGAGGTCCGGGTCCGTCAGCTGAAGCTGCACGGAGACCTTCGTCGCCACATCCAGGTCCTTGATCTTCTTGGTGTCCAGGATCTGGAGCATGATGATATATTTGTCCGCCATGCTGCCGAAATAGATAAGGTTATCCTTCCGGCGCAGGGGATGGCCCTTGTATTCCAGGGCGGCAGTCTTTTTGTTGTCCATGGTCATAGTCCTCCCAATGGTTTGTTACCGAATTGTAACACATTGTATCCGAGATGTCAACAGGCGCCGAGGAGTTTTCTGCGGTAAAAACACCCGTTTTTCGCCTAATGCCTAAGAAATCGGGCGAAAAACGGATGTTGTTTGATTTGTAAATTTGGTTACATTTCGGCGGAGAGCTATCCTCCCTCGCCGTCGTCGCCGGATGGCGGCGGGGTGGGGTCGTCCGGCGGTGTCACGGGCCGGAGGGGATCATCCGCCGGCGGGGTGGGATCGCTGGGCGGATCGCTGGGGGGATCGGTGGGCTCCGGCGTCACGGTGGGCGTCGGCGTCGGCGTGTTGCCGCTGGGCGGCGCGGTGGGTGTGGGCGTGGTCTCGGCGGGGGGATCGGTGGGCTCCGGCGTCTCGGTGGGCTCCGGGGTCTCCGTGGGCTCCGAGGATTGTGTAGGGTCTGCGACCGCGCGGGAGGCATTCGTGGGCTCCGGGAAGTAGCGATAGGGCAGACCGTAGTGGATGTCTCCCATGAGGCTGCGGAAGATCTGTGCCGCGGGGTTTCCGCTGAAGTACATCTTTTCCGGGATGTCGTAGCCCGTCCACACCGCGCAGACGTAGTACATGGTGAAGCCGACGAAGTAGCGGTCGTTGTCGTTCGAGGTGGTTCCGGTCTTTCCGGCGACGGCGGTGGAGTAGATTTTGGCCTCCGTACCGGTGCCGGCGTCCACGGCGTTTTCCAGCATGTCGCAGATGTTCCAGGCGGTGTTCGCCTTGATGGCGACGGTCTGGTCGATGGGGTTCAGAAGCACGATCTCTCCGTTGTCGTCCTCGATATAGGAATAGGTGCGTCCCTTGGACATGACGCCGTCGTTCACGAAGGCGGTGTAGGCCTGGGCCATTTCCCGGACGGTGATGCCGTGGGAGAGCTGACCCAGGGCCAGCGGCGCGTAGGCATAGTCCGTGGCGACGCTGCCGTCCTCCTGCATCTCGTCCCGGATGAGGGAGGTGACGCCGAAGTGGTTCGTCAGGTAGTCCCAGGAGGTGGACCGGCCGATCCAGTCCAGGAGCTGGGCGGCGATGGTGTTTTTGGAATACTGCAGGGCGGTGCGGATGGTGATCCAGCCGCTGTAGCCGCCGGAGTTCTTGGGGTACCAGGTGGTGCCGGAGAGCTGCACGTCCGGGGAGTCGTTCACCATGGTGTTCTGGTCCACGATGCCGATGTCCAGGGCCGGAGCATACACGGCGATGGGCTTGAAGGAAGACCCGGGGGGACGCTTTGACTGGGTGGCGCGGTTCAGGGAGAGGGACTGGGTCTTCTCGCCTACGCCGCCGCTGAGAGCCACGATGTCGCCGGTGTAGGGGTCCATGATGACCACGGCGGACTGGAGCTGCTGGCTGGAGCTCCGGTAGGGGCTCGGCAGGTTGTAGGGGTTTTCGTACATGTCGTCCACGATGGACTGGATGTGGGTGTCCAGGCACGAGTAGATGCGATAGCCGCCGTTATAGAGCAGGTGGGAGGCCGCGCTCTCGGAGATGTTCTTCTCCGCCATGAGGTCCGCGATCACGTCCCGGATGACGGTGTCCACGTAATAGCTGTTGACGGAGTAGGTGCGCTCGGTGTCCGCGGCCCGCTGGAAGTTCAGGGTGTCCGTCTCGATCCGGGCGGCGCTGTAGCGGTCGTAGTCGATGTAGCCCTGGTCGTACATCTCCCAGAGGATGGTCTTGGCGCGGCGGATGTTCCGATCCCGGGCGGCGTCGGAGATATATGGGTCGTAAAGCGACGGGTTATTGGTAATGCCGATGAGGCTCGCGCACTCGGCCAGGTCCAGCTGGGAGACTTCCTTGCCGAAGTACATCCGGGCAGCGGTGCCCACGCCGTAGCAGCGCTCGCCGAGATAGATCTCGTTGAGGTACCAGGTCATGATCTCCTCTTTGGTGTAGATCTTCTCGAATTCCAGGGCCCGGAAGATCTCAATGAGCTTACGCTGGACGGTGACGTCGTCGTACTCCGTGAGGTTTTTGATGAGCTGCTGGGTGATGGTGGAGCCGCCGAAGTTGTTCCGCATGCCGATGAACATGTTCACAAGAGCACCGGAGGTCCGGAACCAGTCCACGCCCTTGTGGGAGTAGAAGTTGTGGTCCTCGATGGCCACGGCGGCGTGCTGCAGGTCGAGAGGGATTTCCTCATACTCCACCCAGACACGGTCCTCGTCGGAGTAGAGGGTCGTCAGCTCTTTCCACTCGTCCCCGTCCCGGTAGAGGATGACGCTGGAGAGGGAAAGGGTCATCTCCTCCAGAGAGACGTTCAGGTCCTCCGTCAGGCAGGTTTTGACGTACACGGCGAAGATGCAGGTGAAGAGCAGGCCGGTGGTCAGCAGGATGAGCAGCACCGTCACCACGGCCTTCAGCCCGGTGCGCAGCACGATGCCGATGCCGGTGGCGGCGGCGTCCACGGTCTTGGCCGCGGTGCGGCGCATCCGCCGGGCCTTCCGGCTCCGACGCCACGCCAGATAGCGATTCCATTTATCGCGCAGTGTTTCCACGATCTATGTTCCTCCGTATGCCCCGCGGGGCGATGGGTTCGATCCGCTGGGGCTGTGGTAAGAATAGCCAATTGCCCTGCATTATAACACAAGATTACAAAGGTTACAAGATGATTTCATAAAATTATAGAAATGTCAAGAATTCGTATACGAATCCGGCGAAACATGCTATACTGTATTCCGCAAAACTGTTTTTTGGAGGTGTCGCCATGACGCCCTTTGCTTTGCGTGGCTGCGTGATCTGGTCCTCCGCGCCCGACGCGCTGGAGCTTCGCCCGGACGCCTTTGTCGTCTGCGACGAAAGCGGCCTCTGCGCCGGGGTGTTCGATGCGCTCCCGCCGGAATATGCCGCCCTGCCCGTCCGGGACCTGGGCGATGCGCTGATCCTCCCGGGCTACTGCGATCTGCACACCCACGCCGCTCAGTACCGCCACTGCGGTCTGGGCATGGACCTGACCCTCATCGAGTGGCTGGACGACCTGACCTACCCGGAGGAAGCTCGCTTTGCCGATCCGGACTATGCCTGGGAGGTATATGGGCGATTTGCCGCGGAGCTGCGGGCGGGGTTCACGACCCGGGGCTGCATCTTCGCCTCCGCCCACCGGGAGGGGACGGAGATTCTCATGGAGCTTCTGGAAAAATCCGGCCTTCGCACCATGGTGGGCAAGGTGAACATGGACCGCAACGCCCCGGACTATCTGCGGGAGCGGGACGCGGTCTTCGTCCGGGAGGATACGGAGCGCTGGCTTGCCGACGTTTCCGGGCGCTTTGATCGGACCCGCCCCATCCTGACGCCTCGGTTCGTGCCGAGCTGCACGCCGGAGGCCATGGAGGTCCTGGCGGACATCCGCCGGCGGCATGGCCTTCCGGTGCAGACCCATCTGGACGAGACGCCGGAGGAGATCGCCTGGGTGCGGGAGCTCTGCCCGGAGGCGGAGAGCTACGCCGGGGTGTACGACCGGGCGGGGATGCTGGGACCGGACGCGGTGATGGCCCACTGCCTCTACCTCACCGACGCCGAAATGGACCTCCTGCGCCGGACCGGGACCTTCATCGCCCACTGCCCCGCCTCCAATATGAACGTCCGCAGCGGCATTGCCCCCATCCGCCGCTATCTCGACGCCGGGATGAATGTCGGCCTCGGCACGGACATCTCCGGCGGGCACACCCTGGATATGGCCCAGGCCGTGCGGGACGCTCTGTCCGTCTCCCGGCTGCTGTGGCGGGTGTCCCCGGACCACCCCGCCCACCTCACCGCGGCGGAGGCGTTTTATCTCGCCACGGCGGGAGGCGGCGCGTTCTTCGGCCGGGTCGGGAGGTTCGAGCCGGGGTATGAATTCGACGCCGTGGCGGTGGACGATGGCGGTTGGGCCTTCCCCGGGGACAGCCCGGAGGTCCGCTTCCAGAAAATGATCTATCACGCCGGGTCCCGGAACGTGATCGCAAAATACGCCGCCGGCGAGCGGCTGTTCTGACGGGAGGAACACAGCATGAAAACCGTGGTTTTGGGAAAGACCGGGCTCGTGGTGACAAAGCCTGCCTTCGGAGCCCTGCCCATCCAGCGGCGGTCCAAGGAGGACGGAGCGGCCATCCTGCGCCGGGCCTACGAGGGCGGCATCCGCTACTTCGACACCGCGAACGCCTACACCGACTCCGAGGAAAAGATCGGCCTCGCTCTCTCGGACGTGCGGAAGGACATCGTGATCTCCACGAAGAGCCAGGGCCGGGATTTTGCGACGGTGAAAAATCACATTGCCATGTCTTTGGAGCGGATGAAAACGGACTACATCGACCTTTTCCAGTTCCACCTCGTCTCCCGCTGGGAGGACATCGATTCCGGTGCGTACGAAGCCGCGATGGAGGCGAAGGAGAGGGGCTGCGTCCGCCATATCGGCGCCACGGCCCACAGCCTCGCGTTTGCCTTCGAGCTGGCGGAATCGGACCGCTTCGAGACGCTGCAGTACCCCTTCAGCTATCTCTCGAACGAGGAGGAGCATCGCCTCGTGGCCCTCTGCCGGGAGAAGAACATGGGCTATATCGCCATGAAAGCCCTGGCGGGCGGGCTTCTCTCGAATGCCCGGGCGGTGCACGCCTTCATGCGCGAGCAGGACGGCGTCGTGCCCATCTACGGCGTGCAGACCATGGAGGAGCTGGAGCAGTGGCTATCTCTCGCGGAGGAGGACCCCGCCCTGGACGACGGGCTCCGGGCCGTCATCGAGAAGGACCGGTCCGAGCTCTCCGGGCAGTTCTGCCGGAGCTGCGGGTACTGCATGCCCTGCCCCCAGGGGATCGAGATCCGCAACTGCGCTCGGATGGACATGCTCATCCGCCGCAGTCCCTGGCGGCCGTATTTTACCCCGGAGTGGCAGGCGAAGATGGCGAAGATCGCGGACTGCGTGGAGTGCGGACGGTGCCGGTCCCGCTGTCCCTACGGCCTGGATACGCCGAACGTGCTCAAATACATGCTGAAGGACTATGGTGAATTCTATGAAGCGCATAAAGACGAGCTGTAAGCTGCTGCTGGCGGCGTTGATAATTATTATGTCAACCTCATGTGCGAGGCTGACAAGCGCCGCCGAGCCCACCCCGGACCCCGCCGCGGGGGAGAAGCACCAGCGGCAGGTCTACGCCATGGACACTGTGATGATCCTCACAGTCTACGGCTCCAACGCCGAAGCCGCGCTGGACGCCGCCGAAGCCCGGATTTTGGAGCTGGAGGCGGACCTGGACCCCGAGAGCGAAACGGGCAGCGTCCACGCCCTGAACGCCGGGGCGGGCCGGATGGTGGAGCTGAGTGAGGATGCCTATAACGTTATGTCAACCGCAATGGACTACTGGAACCGCTCCGGCGGCGCACTGGACCCGGGGCTCTATCCCCTTTCGAAGGCCTGGGGCTTCATCGGCGGGAATTATCGCGTCCCCCATGCCACGGAGATCGACGAGCTTCTCGCGGCGAAGGCCACGGGGGGCATCGGGATGGATGACGAGACCCGCTCCGCCTTTATCCCCCGGGGCATGGAGGTCGCCTTCGGCGCGGTGGCGAAAGGGTACACCGCCCAGGCGGTGTGCGACCTGTGGGCGGACATGGGCGTTTCCAGCGCCATCCTCTCCCTGGGCGGCAACGTGCAGACCCTGGGGGAGACGAAGCCCGACGGCAGCGCCTGGCAGGTGGCGGTCACGGACCCGCGGGACACGGGAAGCTATGTGGGCGTTCTGTCCGTGGGGCAGGCGGCGGTGGTGACCTCCGGCGGGTATCAGCGCTTTTTCATGGACGGCGACACCACCTACATCCACATCCTCGACCCGGTGACCGGTTATCCCGTGACCGGGGAGGGCGATCTGCTGTCCGTCACGGTGGTGACCGACGACGGCGCGAAGGCCGACGCGCTGTCCACGACGCTCTACGTCCTGGGAAAGGACGCCGCTCTGTCCTTCTACCGGGAGCAGGGGGATTTCGAGATGGTCCTCGTTACGGGCGGGAACCACGTCATCGTCACGCCGGGCCTTGCGGACGCCTTTTCCGGCGAGGTCGGATTTTATGACTATGAATATCTTGGATGAGCCCGCGCCGGAGGCGGCGGAGGCGCTGGTGGGCCGCGTTCTTGTCCGCCGCTTCGACGACGGACGTGAGCTTCGTGCGCGCATCACGGAGACGGAGGCGTATTTCCGCGAGACGGACACCGCCTGCCACGCGCGCTTTGGGCGGACGAAGCGCTCCGAGGTCCTGTACCATCCCGCCGGTACGATCTATGTGTACCTATGCTACGGCATCCACTGGATGCTGAACCTCGTGACCGGTCCCGCCGACGACCCGCAGGCCGTGCTCATCCGCGGCGTGGAGGGCGTCTCCGGACCCGGGCGGGTGACGAAATTCCTCGGTGTGGACGGGAGTCTGAACGACACGATGCTCGGCAGCGCTCTGCGCCTGGAGGACGACGGCCGCCGCCCCGCGGCGGTCGGACGCTCCGGGCGCGTCGGCATCGGCTACGCGTCGGCGGAGGATCAGGCCCGGCTGTGGAGGTTTTTTGCGGAATGAACTGCCGTATCTGCCCCCGGCGCTGCGGGGTCGTGCGTCCCGGAGGCTTCTGCGGCATGGGAGACCTCCCGGTCGTCAGCCGCGCCGCGCCGCATGTCTGGGAGGAGCCCTGCATCAGCGGTACGGACGGACGGGGCTCCGGCGCGGTGTTTTTCGCCGGATGCAATCTCCGCTGCGCCTTCTGCCAGAACTATGAGATCAGCGCTCTGCGGCGGGGAACGGAAATTTCCGTTGACCGTCTGCGGGCGATATTCGCGGAGCTCTGCGCCCGGGGGGTGCATAATCTGAACCTCGTCACCGGCAGTCACTTTCTCCCGGCGATCCGGGAGGCGCTGGACCCGCCGCCTCCCGTGCCCGTGGTGTGGAACAGCGGCGGCTATGAGTCCGTCCCGGCGCTGAAATCTCTGGAGGGCCGGGTGCAGGTGTACCTGCCGGACATGAAGTACATGGACGGCCGCCTCGCGGGAGAGCTGTCCGCCGCGCCGGACTACCCGGCGGTCGCGAAGGCTGCCATCCGGGAGATGTTCCGGCAGACGGGACCGTACGTCCTCGACGGGGACGGGATGCTCGTGCGCGGCGTGCTGGTGCGGCATCTCGTTCTGCCGGGGTATCTCGACAACACCTTCGACGTGCTGGACTGGCTGGCGGGGCAGTTCCGCCCCGGGGACATCCTCGTGAGCCTCATGGGGCAGTACACCCCCAACGGCCACGGCGGACCGGACCGGCGGCTCACGGCGGAGGAATACCGCCGGGCGTCGGAGTACATGGCGGCGCTGGGGCTTCTGGACGGCTACACCCAGGAGCTGGACAGCGCCGAAAGCGCCTACACCCCCGCCTTCGACGGAACCGGTGTATGATGCTGCCCGCCTGCAACAGACCCACCCCCTGCGCTCCCATGGTATTTTTTCGTAAAAAGTGACGAACCGGAAATACCGTCCACGCGGGGGAGGGGGATGGGTCTGTTTTCGGCGTTAACAACGCAGCCTGTTTGAACGCTATCTTTACGTTTCGCCGTATTGACTTGTCGTTGAAAAAACTATATAATCTATAGGTAATCGAGCCGATACCGGCTACAAATTCAATGGAGGTTTCCCGCATGAAAAACGCAACCCGCATTTTCGCGCTGGTGCTGGCGCTGGCTATGCTGTTTAGCCTGTCCGCCTTTGCCAGCGGCGAGGCGTCCTCGGAAGAGCCCGCCGCGGAGGAGTATCTTGCCCTCGAGTCCATCGACAGCATGACCGCTTCCTCCTACGCGACCCTCGACGCCGTCGCCACCCGCTCCCAGGATAAGGGCTACATCTACGTCGGCTACGACGTGGTGGACGGCAAGCTCACGGACGAGTCCAACTGGTCCGGCAGCACCAACGGCATCGTTCTGAACAACGCCGTCGTCGGCGCCGGCTTCACCGCCGTCCACGCTTCCGGCGAGATGTCCGACGTGACCGTCAGCGGCGGCACGCTGGTCCTCGCGAACGGTCCCACCGACAGCGAAGGCGTCCACGCCTCCGACTTCACGGGCTGCGGCGCGGCTTTCGTCGCGGCGGACAACGCGAAGCTGACCATCAAGGGCGTTGACGTGACCACGGACGGCTTCGTCCGCGCGTTCCTCGTGGTGGACGACGGCGCTACCGCCTGGGTGGAGGACGCCGATGTCGTCACCTACGGCGCAAATCCCCTCACCGAGGCCTATGACGGCTATGTGAACTCCGCCACCACCAGCAAGATGCTCTCTCCCCCCTGGGTCCTCGGCATCCAGGGCGGCATCCGCACCGTGAACATCCTCGACACCGAGGCCACTCTGGTCCTTGTGAACTCCAAGCTCGCCTCCGGCGGCTGGGGCGTCGTCTCCACGGACGGCTGCACGAACCCCAAGATCTACTTCATCGATTCCGATCTGCGCATCCTCTCCGAGGCCGAGGGCGGCATGACCTCCGGCGAGGACCTGTACGGCTATGACGAGGGCCTGTACGGCACCGGCTACGGCTCCTACATCATCGGCAACGTTGACGAGCAGTACTACGGCACCACCATCTCCGGCGCTACCTTCGGCGCTATCGCCCGGGAGGGCAGCGCGGTCTACGCCTCCTCCAAGGGCGTCATCGACGTCTCCTCCGCCAAGGGCGAGGACCTGGGCTCCGTCCAGGGCCAGGGCCAGGTGACCACCATCGACACTGTCATCGGCGCCATGACCCACTCCTCCGAGGATGTGGCTCTGACCTACACCGACGGCACCGTGGTGAACACCGCCGCCGAGACCATCCTCTATCGTTCCTCCGGCCACGGCAACTTCACCTTCGACAACGCCGTCCTGAATCCCGGCAACGGCGTCATCGTCCAGATGATCGACGACGACGACTCCACCGTCGGCATGGGCGACT
>CAYNZM010000028.1:0-20298 GCA_964401725.1 uncultured Oscillospiraceae bacterium | reverse complement strand
TGGACAAAGCCCTCCATGGCCTGATAGGTGTCCGTTTCGGTCTGCTTCACGGCACGGCGGCGGGCCCGGGCGGTCATGGCCCCGGCCTCCTCCGGCTCGATGGCAAGCTCATCATAAAGATGCTTCGCCACGGCGGCGTCGAAGCCCTCCGGAGCCTCCAGCCGGTTCTCGCCGCATTCCGATTCCGCGGCGTCCACCGCCCGTCCCACGGCGTCGGCAAGCTCGTCCCGGTCCAGGTGGTCCTCCACGATGTCCGCGAGCTTCTTGCGGTACTGGCGGCGGAAGGTCTTCCCCACGCCGAGGGCCATGCCGTAGTCAAAGTTCGGGATGGACTGACCGCCGTGCTGGTCGTTCTGGTTCGACTGGATGGCGATGGCGGCCAGGGCGGCGTAGCTCTGGATGGACTGGGGCTCCCGCAGGAAGCCGTGGCCGGTAGAGAAGCCGTCCTTGAACAGGCGGACGACGTCGATCTGGGTGCAGGTAGTGGTCAGGGCGTAGAAGTCGAAATCGTGGATGTGGATGTCGCCCTCCCGCTGGGCCTTGGCATGCTCCGGGCGGAGGAGATAGGCTTCGTTGTACGCCTTCGCTCCGGCGGCGCCGATCTGCAGCATGGCCCCCATGGAGGTGTTGCCGTCGATGTTGGCGTTGTCCCGCTTGAGGTCCGAAAGCCGCGCGTCCTTGCTCGCGATCTCGTCGATGGTCTTCATGAGACTCGTGCGGGATTCCCGGGCGCGGGTGCGGGTGGCGCGGTAGAGGATGTACGCCTTCGCGGTGCCGGGGAACTCGTGCTGCATGAGCTCCTGCTCCACGGTGTCCTGGATGAGCTCGATGGGGGGCGGCTCGGTGCCGCAGCGGCTCTCGAGGCTTGACTGCACGGCGTCCGCGATCCGGGCGGCGTCCGCCACGGTGCCTTCGCCGGAGGCCTTCATCGCCCGCAGGACCGCCAGGGCGATTTTTTCCTTGTCATAGGGGACGACGCGGCCGTCCCGCTTAACGATCATCTGGATCATGGTGTGTGATCTCGCATTCTTTTCTATATTTTGTGGTAACAACGATTCTTGTATCACTAAATATAGCGGTCAGCAAGCCATTTGTCAAGAGGTTACATAATTATTTTGCGCAAAAAATCGACGTCAAACGCTCCGGTGGGCCTTGAACAGACAGCGGCTATGATATATAATGTATCCGCTACCTGACGGACGGAGGGACCAGGATGATCAACTTCAACATACCGCCGGTGGTCGGCACCGAGCTCGACTACATGCGGGAGGCCATCGAAAACCACAAGATCTGCGGCGACGGCCCATTTACCAAGAAATGCCACGCCTGGATGGAGGACCGCTTCGGCGCGAAGAAAGTTCTGCTGACGACCAGCGGGACGACCGCTCTCGAAATGGCGGCGCTTCTCTGCGGCCTGCAGCCCGGGGACGAGGTCATCCTCCCCAGCTACACCTTCTCCTCCACCGCGACGGCCTTCGTGCTGACCGGCGCGAAGCTGGTCTTCGTGGACATCCGCCCGGACACCATGAACATCGACGAGACCAAGATCGAAGCCGCCATCACGGAGCGGACGAGGGCCATCTGCGTCATGCACTACGCCGGCGTCGCCTGCGAGATGGACGCCATCCTGGACATTGCCCACCGCCACGGGCTTCCGGTGGTGGAGGACGCTGCCCAGGGCGTAATGAGCACCTACAAGGGCCGTGCCCTCGGCACCATCGGGGACTTCGGCTGTTACTCCTTCCACGAGACGAAAAACTACTCCATGGGCGAGGGCGGAGCGCTGGTCCTGAACGACGACCGTCACATCGAACCCGCGGAGATCCTCCGGGAGAAGGGCACGGACCGATCGAAATTCCTGCGGGGCCAGATAGACAAATATACCTGGGTGTCCTACGGCTCGAGCTACCTGCCCAGCGACCTGAACGCGGCGTATCTCTGGGCCCAGCTCGAGCGGGCGGACGACATAAACCGCGACCGCCTCGCCTCCTGGCAGAGGTACTGGGACGCCCTGTCCCCCCTGGCGGCGGCGGGTCTTTTTGAGCTTCCCACCATTCCCGCGGACTGCGTGCACAACGCCCATATGTTCTATGTGAAGCTCCGGGACATCGAGGAGCGCACCGCCTTGACGAAACATCTGAAGGCCGACGGCATCACCGCCTGCTTCCACTACATCCCCCTGCACAGCGCTCCCGCCGGACGGAAATACGGACGCTTCGCCGGGGAGGACGAATTCACCACCCGGGAGAGCGAACGCCTCCTGCGCCTGCCGCTGTATTACGGCCTCACGCCCGAGGACCAAAACGCCGTGATCGCGGGCGTCCGGGGCTTCTTTCATTAATTCAACCCATACAGGAGGAACATTATGGAGAGAAATCCCTACGACTACCGCACACCGGCTTCCCTGCTGGTGGAGGTCGCGAAGATTGCCGCGCCCTTCCGGGGTCAGCGCGATCAGCTCAATCTCGTCTGTACGGAGGTCAAGAAGATCGTTCCCGTGTTCTCCCATGACGTCGTGAACGTCATCGCGAGGGAGATGGGCCTTACCATGATCGACGTATACAACTTCATCACCTTTTATTCCATGCTCACCACGAGGCCCCACGGCAAATACACCGTCCGAATCTGCCGCAACGCCCCCTGCCACATCAGCGGTGCGGCGGAGGTCCAGCGGGCCATTGAGGACCAGTTGGGCGTCCGGGTGGGCGAGACCACGGAGGACGGACGCTTCACCCTCGAATACACGCCCTGCCTCGGCCTCTGCGAGATGGCTCCGGCCATCATGATCAACCAAAAGGTCTACACGAGCCTCAGCCCGGAGTCCGTCCGGGGCATCCTGAAGGCGTACATCCGGGAGGAGGTGGGCGACGAATGAAGGAAGAACTGCTGCTTCTGCGCAACCGCGCCCGATACGAGGCCGGGGAGTACGATCCCCTGGACTGCGGGCAGTACCTGGCCTGCGGCGGTTTTGACGGCCTGAAAAAAGCTCTGACCATGACCCCGGCGGAGGTCATCGAGGAGACGAAAGCCTCCGGCCTTCGCGGCCGCGGCGGCGCTGGCTTCCCGACGTGGCGGAAGTTCGTCTTCTGCGCCGAGAGCAAAAACCCCGACCCCATCCGCTTCGTCGTCTGCAACGCCGACGAGGGCGAACCCGGCACCAACAAGGACCGCGTCCTGCTCACCGTGGACCCCTGCCAGGTCTTCGAGGGCATGGCCATCGCCGCCCGGGCCATCGGCTCCCACTACGGCTTCATCTACCTCCGCGCGGAATACAGCTTCATGATCCAGCGCATCCAGGAGGCCCTGAAAAGCTGCCGGGAGCACAACTGCCTCGGCAAAAACATCCTCGGCACGGACTGGGACTTTGACATCGAGCTGCGCCTCGGCAACGGCGCGTACATCTGCGGCGAGGAGACGGCTCTCTTCGAGTCCATCGAGGGAAAGCGCGGCGAGCCCCGCTACCGCCCGCCCTTCCCCGCGGAGCACGGACTCTTCGGAAAGCCGACGCTCCTCAACAACGTCGAGACCCTCTCGAACCTGCCCATGATCTTCCGCAACGGCGCGGAATGGTACCGGGGCTACGGCACGGCGGGCAGCCCCGGCACGAAGCTCTTCACCGTCTCCGGCAACATCCAGCGCAAGGGCGTCTTTGAGCTGCCCATGGGCATCAACCTCAAAGAGCTGCTGTACGACTTCTGCGGCGGCGTCGCGGACGGGTACGACCTTCTGGGCGTGCAGACCGGCGGCGCTTCCGGCGCGATCATAAACGCCGATCAGGTGGACATGCGCCTCGACATCGACGAGGTCTCCGCCACCGGCGGACGCCTTTCCTGCGGTACCGTCATGGTCTTCAGCACCCGCAACTGCATCGTGGACATTCTCGCGAACGACCTCGACTTCTTCCGGGAGGAGTCCTGCGGCAAGTGCACTCCCTGCCGGGAGGGCGGGATGCAGCTTTACCGCATCGTCAAGCGCATCGCCAAGGGCCAGGGCAACATGAAGGACCTGGAGACCCTGGAGGAGCTCTGCGAAATCATGCAGGCCACGGCCCTGTGCGGCCTCGGCGTGTCCAATACCATGCCGGTGCTGACCTGCCTGCGGAATTTCCGTCCGGCGTTTTTGTCCCATATCGACAAGGACCCCTGCCATGTGTGCAGTCTTGTGGGAGGTGTGTACGATGACTGAAAACCTCATCCATCTGACGATCGACGGCTGTCCCGTGACCGTGCCGGAGGGGACGACCATCCTGGAGGCCGCCCGGACCATCAACATCAACATCCCTACCCTCTGTTACCACGAGGACCAGGCTGTGAAGGCTGCCTGCCGCATCTGCGTGGTGGAGGTGAACGGCGGTCAGACCCTCCAGGCCTCCTGTGCCACCGCGGTCCAGGAGGATATGGACGTGAAGACCGCGTCCCCCCGGGTCATCCGCTACCGGCGGAACATTCTGGAGCTCATCCTTGCCCGCCATCCCCAGAACTGCCTGTCCTGCCTCAAGAGCGGGATGTGCGACCTGCAGAAGATCGCCGCGGACCTGGGCCGCCAGCCCCACAAGATCCGCTACGACTACGACCCCCGGAAGCTCCCCATCGACCGGTCCAGCCCGTCCCTCGTCCGGGAGCCGGCCAAGTGCATCCTCTGCAGGCGGTGCACCGTGGCCTGCGGCGAGGTCCAGACGGTGGACTGCATCGCTCTCGAAAACCGGGGCTACCGCACGAACGTCGTCCCCATCTTCGGCAAGCTCCTGAAGGACACGCCCTGCGTCAACTGCGGCCAGTGCTATCAGGTCTGCCCCACCGGCGCGATCACGATCTGCGACGACACCTGGCGGGTCTACGAGGAATACGACGAGGGCAAGGACCTCGTGGTTCAGATCGCGCCGTCCGTGCGCGTAAACCTCGCGGAGTGTCTGGGCGAAGACTCCGGCACCGTCTCCACCGGGCGGGTCGTCACGGCCCTCAAGCGCCTGGGCTTCAAAAAGGTCCTGGACGCGAACTTCGCCGCGGACCTCACCATCATGGAGGAGGGCACGGAGCTTCTCCACCGCCTGCAGAACGGCGGTACGATGCCCATGATCACCTCCTGCTGCCCCGGCTGGATCAAGTTCTGCGAGACGTTCTACCCCGAGCAGCGTCCGCATCTCTCCACCTGCAAGAGCCCACAGCAGATGTTCGGTCCGCTTATCAAGACCTGGTGCGCGGAAAAGATGGGCCTCGACCCCGCGAACATCTGCTCCGTGTCCGTCATGCCCTGCACCGCGAAGAAATTCGAGTGCCTCCGCCCGGAGATGAACGCCTCCGGTCAGCCCCGGGATGTGGACATCTCCATCACCGTCCAGGAGCTGGCGAACATGATCACCGCCGCGGGCATCGCCTTCGACAAGCTGGAGGAGACGCCCTTTGACTCCCCCACCGGCCTCGGCTCCGGCGCCGGCCTCATCTTCGGCGCTACCGGCGGCGTCATGGAAGCGGCCCTGCGGACCGTCTATGAGGTCGTCACCGGCAAGACCCTCGAGAAGCTGGAATTCGAGGCCGTCCGCGGCATGCAGGGCATCAAGGAAGCCTCCGTCGATCTCGCCGGGACCACCGTCCGGGTGTGCATCGCCCACGGCCTCGGCAACGCCCGCAAGGTCATGGAGCGGGTCAAGGCCGGGGACGCTCCCTGGCAGTTCATTGAGATCATGGCCTGCCCCGGCGGCTGCGTCGGCGGCGGCGGCAACGCCCCCCGCACCTGGGCCAAGGTCCGGGAACGCGCCCGGGCTGTTTACGAAGAAGAAAAGCGCCTCCCCGTCCGCAAGAGCCACGAAAATCCCGAGGTCCAGATGCTCTACCGCGAATTTCTGGGGGAGCCCTGCGGCGAGATGTCCCACAAGCTCCTGCACACCACCTACATCGACCGTACAGACCTGATCCGCTGAACCAATACGCACAGAACCGCCGGAAGTCCGTGAAAGGCTTCCGGCGGTTCTTCGGTTTTGGGAAGATATTATGTAAACCGCATTCCGTCCAGGGTGATCCGCGCCGCGGGCAGGACCGTCAGGGCGAGGAAGGACAGGGTGATGAAGGGGTCCGTGCCCTCCGGGACGCCGATGCCCCGGGCTTTTTTCTCCAGCTCCTCCAGCGTTTCGATAATGCGGTCGTACCGGGCATCGCTCATGAGACCGGCGATGGGAAGCGGCAGCGTTCCCAAGACCTGCCCCTTCGATACGACGGCATACCCGCCCTGGGTGTGGCGGACGGTCTCGATGGCGAGGAGGATGTCGGCGTCGTTGTCCCCCGCGGCGATGAGGTTGTGGGCATCGTGGGCGACGGTGGTGGCCACCGCGCCGCCCCGGATGTGCAGTCCCTGCAGGATGCCGGTGCCGATCTTGTCCGCCCGTCCGTGGCGGTGAGCCATGACGATCTTGTTGTTCACCTCGTCCGGCAGGAAATATCCGTCCCGGACCTGGACGGATGCGCGCCGGTGGGCGGTGAGGATTTGGTCCGGGATGATGCCGATGACGTCCGCCTCCCCATCGCAGGGCAGGGCGATGTCCGCCGGGCCGATGGCCGGCAGGGTGACGGTGTGGATCAAGGCTTCCGGCTCCGGCACGGAGAGATCGGCGGCGTAATCCGCGGCGGTCAGAAAGCGGCCCCGGACCATCACCTCCGTGGGACGGGGATTGCGCAGGTCATCGATCAAAAGCAGGTCCGCCTGGTATCCCGGACCGATGGCCCCGAGGTTCCGCAGGCCATAATACCGGGCGGCGTTATAGCTTCCCATCTTGTACGCCTTCGCGGGCGGCACGCCCAGGGCGATGGCCTTGCGGACGCAGGTGGTGATGTGTCCGTCCGCCTCGATCTCCGCCAAATGCTTATCGTCGGTGCAGAACAGGCAGTTGTCCAGCGGCAGCCCCGCCTCCACCACGGCAGTGAGCAGGACCTCCACGTTTTTCGCGCCGCTGCCCTCCCGCATCAGGATCGTGAACCCCGCCCGGAGCTTTTCGATGACCTCCTCCCGGGCGGTACACTCGTGGTCGTTCTCCACGCCGGAGAGCCGGTACGCCTGCAGGTCCCGCCCGGCGAGGCCCGGGGCATGCCCGTCAATGCGCCGCCCCCGGAAGAGGTCCAGCTTTGCCAGCATCCTGTCCTCCCCGGTGACGCAGTCCATGAAGCGCATGGTCTCCGCCAGGCCAAGGACTCTCGGATGGTTTACATAATCTATCATATCCTCGGCCAGGAACTCTCCGCAGCCGTTTGCATCCGTGTCGGCGGCGGGCACGGAGGACGGGAGCATGAAGAAGGTGTTCGTCAGCATCCGGTCCGCGCAGGCGAGGAAGTAGTCGAGTCCCGCCCGGCCCGCCACGTTCACGATCTCGTGGGGATCGTTCACCACCGCGGTGGTCCCGGCCCGGACCAGGACCTTCGAGAACTCTCCCGGGGAGGCCATGCTGGATTCCAGGTGGACATGGGCGTCGATGAGCCCCGGAACAATGGTCTTCCCGGCGCAGTCGATCTCCCGCAGGCCCGCATAGGAGCCGACGCCGACGATGGTATCGCCGCAGATGGCCACGTCCGCCGGGAGAAACTCCTCCGTGAACACATTCAGGACCGTGCCGCCCTTGAGGACCAGGTCCGCCGGTTCCTCTCCCCGGGCGCAGCGTAGCTGCCGCTTTCTGTCTTCCATGCTCTCCCACCTTTCCTTAAGTTTACATAATATTCCGTTCGATATGGAGAAACAGCCGCCCGGAGGCGGCTGTTTCCGATGGATTTGTCAGGGCTGGGCGTCGGCCGTCAGGGTCGGGTCGAAGGCGGGAATCTCCGCCACGCCGCCCGCGGCGATGAACTCGCTGAGAGACAGGGCGGTGAAGCCGAAAAAGTTCATTTCCTTGTTGAACAGCATATCCATGGGGAAGCTGACGTAATCGCCGGCGTCGATGGCGGCGTTGAACTCCGTGATGTTCGCCTGGACAGCGGGGTTCGCGGCGACCCAGTCCTTGAGGTAGGCCTTGTAGCCCGCCTCATCCGCAGTGTAGCCGCCCGCCGCTGCGGGAGCCGCAGCCTCGGCGCTGCCGGAGGGCTCGCCGGAGGCAGAAGCGCTGCCGCCGAAGGGGTTCTCCACGGCGTAGTCCTCCCAGACGGGGACCTCCCCCGCGCCGGAGGCATCAACCTTGGTCTCGAGGGCGCCGACGGTCACGGTGAAGGCGCCGCTGCCGGCCAGGGTCTTGCCGGAGGCGTCCACGATCTTGGCGTTGGCGACCGTGCCTTCGCAGTACAGGGTGCCGGTGATGACGGAGTCGCCCGTCACGGTCCAGGTGCTGTCCTTATCGATGTAGACGTTCGCGATGCCGTCGCCGGAGCTGCCGCCGTTGAAGCTGTCGTCGCAGTTGACGGCGCCCTCCAGAGAGCTGCCCTCGAGCACATAGAGGTCGAGGTTCGAGATGGTGTCGTACACCACGTCGCCGGGCATGACCTGGCCAACGGCGGTAAAGATGCAGTTGGCGCCGTTGGCACCGGCCTTGCCCCAGGTACGGGAGCTGGAGTTGCCGGTCACCTGCAGGAAGTAGGTGGTGTCGTCGCCCCGGACGATGTCCACACCCGCCAGGGTGATGTAGCTGGAGGTGTTGGTGTTGTAGAGGATGGGACCGGCGTGGGTCGTGAGCTTGCCGCCGACCATCTCAAAGTGGGAGGTGCCGTTTTCAGCGTCGCCGGACATGGACTGGTAGACGATGATGTTCCAGACCTTGTTGTCGTTGATGGAGTTTGCGATCATATCGCCCTCGAGCTCGCAGTCGAACAGGCGGATGGTGTTCTTGCCCTCGATGGCGACGGCCTCGGAGCCGCCGGTGTAGAGGTAGGCGTTGTGGACGGAGATGTCCGCGGTGACATAGACCGCGCCGGTGCCGCCGTCGGTGACATAGCGTCCGCCGTCGATGACCATAAGTCCGCCGCCGCGGTCGGAGCGGATCGCCGCCGCCGCCATGCCGGCCTCGGTCTCCACGTTGCAGTCCCAGGCGTACAGGGTGCCGCCGCCGGCCACGTGCAGGCCGCCCGCGGAGCCCTGGGTGGTGTGGATGTCGGCGTTCTGGACATAAGCCACGCCGTCAGCATACGCGAAGACGCCCGCGCCGCCGGCCACGGTGGAGTCGATGTCCACGTCGTCCACATACATCTCGCCGTCGGAGACGAACAGAGTCGCGCCGACGCCGTAGAAGCTCGCGCTGTCGCCGCCGCCGCCGGTGCCGCCGTTGACGAAGGCGGAGTTCGTGATGGTGGCGGCAGCGCCGTTGTAGACGTGGATGATGTTTTCGTCGCCATTGGTGGATTCCATGGCCTCGCCGTCGATCACGGTGTCGGTGGTGATGTCAAGGACGGCGTCGTAGCTGTCGGGCTCGGATGAACCGCCGCCGCCGGGCATACCGCCTCCGGACGCCTCGCCGGACGCAAAGGCGCTCAGGGACAGGACCATGCAGAGGGCCAGGACCAGAGCCAGGATCTTCGATGCTTTCATGTGCTTTCCTCCTAATGCAATTTGGGGATACAACATCCCTATTACATGCAGTATACAAACTCCGACGCCTCCCCGTCAAGAGGAAAAACTCGCTGTGGCGTTTTTTTAACCGATATGTTACAATATAAGCATCTCATCAAAAAAGGAGAGACGAATCCATGAGAAAGCGCACAAAACTTCTGTCCGTTCTGCTGGCTCTCGCGCTGATGGCGGGACTGCTCGGCGGAAGCGTCTTTGCCTCCGGCGAGGCATCCGGCGCGGCGGCCGGCGCCGGCACCGATACCGAGACGGTGACCCTCGTCCCCGAGGAGATGGACGAGCTCATCATCGGACCCGAGGGCTACGAATTCACCACGGACCTCACCGTGGGAAAATTGGAGATCGACCCCAAGGCCGAGATCTCCTGCAAGTACCCCATCATCGTCTTTTTTGACGAGTCTGACAGCGTGAAAAACGGCGACGTGATCGGCAATGTCCAGTTCGTCTCCGACTACGACGAGATCATCGCCATCGTCCACACGAACGACGTACATGGACATATTGAAGTCGAGCCCTATGTCCGGGGCTTTGGGGATGCCCTGCGGGCCAGCGGGGACTACTCCCTCGTGCTGACCGTCTCCGCCGGCGACATCTACGGCGGCGGCGAGGCCGTGGCCGGCTCCTACAACGGCGAGTTCATCCCCGCTATCATGGACGGCACCTACGACGTGATCGCCCCGGGCAACAACGACTTCGGCTCCACCGGCGTCGTCCGGCAGAACGTGCTTCTGGCCCATCTCTATGAACACACCCAAACTCTTTGCGCCAATGTGGAAACCAAGGCCGACGGCCTTGCCATGGCGGAATACGCGGAAAACTACGAGCCCGTCATCGGCGCGGAGCTTTTTGACGAGCTGTACGAAAAAGTCACCGCCTCCGGAGACGGCGTGGACCTCTCCGCTCTCGCGCTAGAGGACCTTCCCGCCGACGCTCCGGCCTACCCCCATACCACTACCTTCACCACGGATAACGGCACCGTTGTGGGTCTCTTCGGCCTCACCACCAGCGGCGGCGCTCTGGACGTGGAGCTGGACGGAACGGGCTCCGTCGCCAGCGCCAAGGCAAGCGTTTCGGAGCTGAAGGCCGCCGGAGCGGACGTTGTTGTGGGCGTCGGCCACACCGGCTGGCTGGGCGAGGGCTCCACCACCGCCTCCTCCAACGACACGAACTCCTGGCAGCTGGCAAACCAGGTCACGGAGCTGGACGCCTTTGTGGACGGCCATACTCACTCCATCATCAACCAGGGCCAAGGCGTCCTGGTGGGCACCGACCCCACCTACGTGAACCAGGCAGAGAGCTTCGGCTACTGCATCGGCGTGATGTATCTCTATGTGAAGGACGGCGAGGCCATCGCCAAGCACGGCGAGGTCATCAAGGACATGAGCGGCATCGAGCCCGACCCGGAGGTGCAGGCCATGGTGGACCTTGCCACCGCCCGGGTGAAGGAGGACTTCGGCAAGCCCGTGGCCTACACCGAGTACTTCCTCAACGGCGAGCGCATGTCCTCCGGCAATGAAGGAGGCACCGTCCGGGGCAACGAGACGAACCTGGGCGACCTCATGACCGATGTCATCCTTGCCGCCTGCTCGGAGAAGATGGGCGTTGATTACGACTTCTGCGCCTATCCGGGCTACTGGCTGCGCTCCTCCATCGACGCCGGCGACATCACCCTCGAGAGCCTGCAGGGCGTCTTTGCCAACCCCACCGTGCTCTGCTACCAGACCTACACCGCCGCCCAGGTCCTCACTATGGTCCAGCGGGGTCTGAACAGCCTCTACCCAGACAAGGAAGACACCACCTTCAACCAGTACTCCGGCATCCGGGTTACCTATGCCTACAACGCCGGCTCCGGCACGCCCGTCACCATCCAGGTCGGAGGTACCCTGATCTACGACGTGAACCAGGGCGGCATCCTGGTGGGTGACGACTGGACCTGCGAGGGCATCTACACCATGACCGGCGGCGAGATCGACAGCTACACCGGCGACTACGCCAACTGGATCTGCCACGACAAGACCGAGGTCCAGCAGCTCGTGAGCGACTGGTTCGACAGCCACACTCCCGACGACTACACCGTCCTGCCGAATACCGTGGCCCCGGACGGTCGCATCGTGCCGGCGGAAGGCTGATCTTCCAGCCCAAAAGAAGCGCATCCCCCGACGCATCACGCGCCGGGGGATGTTTCATATGGTCAATACCTCCAGCGGCAGGCAGCTCCGCAGGGAAGCACCAGGCCGGAGGCCGTGGCCCGGAGGCCCAGCTCCTGGGCGTCGCTGTGACCGCGTCCGAATTTTTTCGTGAAGACGCTCGCCGCGATGTAGGTCAGCACCGAGGGAGAAAGCCCCGTGGTGTAGGAGTTTATGAGGACGAACAGGGGGTCGTCGGACAAAAGCTCCGCCACCGTCGTCACCAGGTCCCACAGGCTGTCCTCCAGCCGCCAGACCTCCCCGCCGGGACCCCGTCCGTAGGAGGGCGGGTCCATGATGACCGCGTCGTAGGTTTTGCCCCGGCGGAGCTCCCGCTGGCAGAATTTGACGCAGTCGTCCACGATCCAGCGCACAGGCCGGTCCGAAACGCCGGAGCAGGCGGCGTTCTCCCTGGCCCAGGCCACCATACCCTTGGCGGCGTCCACATGGCAGACCTCCGCGCCGGCGGCAAGACACGCCACCGTCGCCGCGCCGGTGTAGGCAAAGAGGTTCAGCACCCGGATGGGGCGTCCGGCATTTCGGATCTGGGCCGAGGCCCAATCCCAGTTGGCCGCCTGCTCCGGGAAGATGCCCGTGTGCTTGAAGCTCATGGGCTTTACCTGAAAGCGCAGGTCCCCGTAGCCTACGACCCAACTGGCAGGCAGGTTGTTTTTCTCCCAGGCGCCGCCGCCGCCGGAGCGGCGATACACCGCGTCGGGCCGCCGCCAGCGGGGATCGTTTCGCGGCGTCTGCCAGATGGCCTGAGGGTCCGGCCGCAGGAGGATGCGCGTCCCCCAGCGCTCGAGCTTTTCGCCGCCCGAGGCGTCCAGAAGCTCATAATCCTCCCAATGCTCGCTGACCCACATAGCTTCCCTCCGCGATGTCAAAACTATGTGTGCATTATAGCACGGATGCGTCCGCCCGGTCAATTCCCGCGGAGGCGCCGCAAAAAATACCGCGAAACCCTTGCGCCGTGCGAGGATTTGGTATAAAATCGTCGTCGGTAATCTCAGCGATCACATCCGAGGCATCCGCCCATGAAAAAACTACTTCTTGCATGCATCCTGCTGGCCGCCGGCGTCCTGGCGTTGCTGTCCTGCGCGTCCTGCGGGCAGGCTACCGGACTTCCGGCCCTGTTCGCCGTGCCCACGCCCACGCCGGAGCCAACGTCCACGCCCACGCCTATACCGACACCGACGTCATCACCCACGCCCACGCCTTTACCGACACCGACGCCATCACCCACGCCTACACCAACTCCGACGCCATCGCCAACGCCGACCCCTGTCGGCCCGGAGCTGCCGGAGCCCGAAGCTCCCGCCCCGGCGGACTACTTCGCGGACACGGCCTTTGTGGGCAATTCCCTGGTGAACGGGCTGTACATCTACGACTACGAAAACCGCCTCGCCGGAGCGGCGTTCTACGCCGAGAACAGCATGACGGTGCTGGGCATCTCCGACACGATCCGGCGGGTATCCGGCGGCGATTACGGCAAGGTGTACATCGGTCTCGGCATGAACGAGCTGGCCTACGACCGGGACACGATCCGTGCCCGCTTCGAGGACGCCATCGACACGCTCCGGGCGGACCATCCGGACCGGATCATCGTGCTCATGGCTGTCACACCGGTCAGCTATGCCAAATCCAGCGGCAGCCGGTATTTCTCCATCGACCTGGTGCGGTCCTTCAACGAGATGCTTTATGCCATCGCCGGGGACAAAGAGGTCTTCTACCTCGACGCGTATTCCGCTCTCGCGAACGAGGACGGCTACCTCCCGTCGGACGCAACTTCGGACGGGGTGCATTTCACCCCGTCCCTATACGCCCGATGGATCGACCTGCTCACCACGCGGTATCTGCCGCAATAACCATAGAAAAGAGGACTCTCCCATGAAAAAATTCCTGTGCGCTCTTTTGGCGCTTATGATGCTCGCGGGCCTGTGCGCCTGCGGAAGCAAGACGGCCTCCGTGGACCTGGACGCCCTGGCGTCGGACCTCACCGCCGGCGCCGCCTTTTCGGACACTCTCAGCCGGCCGGCCGACGGCGTGGCCGCGCGGCTGTACGACATCGAGGACGGTACGGCGAAAAAGGTCATCCTCTATGTCAGCACCGGTGCCACGGCGGAGGAGATATTCCTCGCGGAAGCCGCGGACAGCGCATCGGCCAGCGCCCTGGCGGACGCCTGCCGGACACGGATCGAGGCCCAGAAGCAGGCCTTCGTGAACTACGCCCCCGCCGAGGTCCAGAAGCTCGACAGCGCCGTTATGAAGACCATCGGGAACTACGTCATCCTGGTGGTGGCGGCGGATGCCGCGGCGGCCCAGGCCGCGGTGGACAGCCACACCTGACCGGCGGATGAATAAACTCCGTTTCGCACTGTGCGTCCTCCTGTGCGCGGCGCTTTTGGTCCCCTGCGCCGCCTGCGGCGGCAGCAGCGGCTTCCGGGTCATCGACACCTACAGCGCTGAGGGCAGCTATGTCATCGCCTTCCGGGAGGGGGATAAGCTCTGTGAGCTGGCCTCCGCCGCGCTGGCGGAGCTGGCCGCCAACGGCTCTCTGCGCTCGGCGTCCTACCGCTGGTTCGGGGAGGACCTGGTCAGCGCCAAGGGCCAGGGCGGCGAGATGGATGAGCTCTGGGACGAGGTCCCGGACCGGACCATCACCGTCGGCGTAGACATCACAAATATGCCCATGAGCTACGAGACCGCCGAGGGGTACCTTGGCTTCGACGTGGACGTGGCAAACTATATCTGCGGTTACCTGGGCTGGCGCATGGCGATCTACCCCATCGACCCGGCGAAGGTGGACGTGGAGCTGCAGAGCGGCAACATCGACATGGCCATGGGCATCTCCGAGACGGACGAAAAGGAGGGCTTCAGCTATTCCCAGCCGTACCTCCGAAGCCGCTATGTTCTGGTGGCACAGGTGAACGGACGGGTCCGGGACCGTTCGGCCATGAAGGGCAAGACCCTCGGCGTCACCGTGACGGACCTGGACGTTCTGATGCAGGACCAGAAGTTTGTGGATTCCCTCGGCAGCGTCACCTACCAGACGGACACGGACGGATTGTTCCGGGCCCTGCTTCAGGGGGATGTGGACGGCATCCTGGTCTCCAGCGTCGTGGCGGCGTACTACATGAAATAAAAAGGAGCCTCACAGCTCCTTTTTTCATGCGCGTCGGTACAGACGCTGGACGCCCGGCACCGCCGTCAGAGAGGACTGGGCGTATGTGAAGCCGTTCCGGGAGAGGATATGGGGCTGGTAGATCGTGAAGGCGTTCACGGAAAGACCGCCGGCGCAGAACAGCAGCATCGCGCAGCCCGCGCACACCGCCCAGCCGTAATGGGGCTTGGTTTTTATGGTGTTTTTCCGCTTCGTCAAAGGACCCGCCCAAAACGGACGGGTCCTCTGCACTTGGTGCGGGTAGGGAGATTTGAACTCCCACGGTTGCCCACTGGAACCTAAATCCAGCGTGTCTGCCAATTCCACCATACCCGCATGCAAAGGCCATTATAGCCGATGTCGCGCCGGGTTGCAAGCCCGCCGACGCGGTTTTTTCTTGCAATGATCGGGGAAATATCGTATAATTTCTAACGAACCAAGCGGAAACGGAGGCGGAACCATGAACAGAGTCATCACTATCAGCCGCGAGTTCGGCAGCGGCGGACGCACCATCGGAAAGCTGGCTGCGGAGCGTCTCGGCATCCCGTGCTACGACCAGGAGCTCATCGAAAAAATCGAGGAAAAATCCGGCCTTGCCAAGGAATTCATTGCCGAGCGCGGCGAATATACCCTGCGGGGAGGCTGGCTTGCCAACGCCTTTGCTGACCGGTCGATGAACGGTCTGTCCGTCCAGGACTACCTCTGGACCGTCCAGCGCAAGACGATCCTGGAGCTTGCCGAGGAGGGACCCTGCGTCATCGTCGGACGCTGCGCGGACTATATCCTCGAGGGGAAAGCCGATCTGCTGAAGGTCTTCATCCACGCGCCGCTGGACGTGCGGGCCAAGCGCATCGTTGAAAAATACGGCGAGAGCGCGGAGGCTCCCGAAAAACGCCTGCGGGACAAGGACATCCGCCGCAGTGCGTACTACCACTTCTACACCGACATCGAGTGGGGCATCGCGAAAAACTACGACATCGCTCTCGACAGCGGCACCCTGGGCATTGACCGCTGCGTGGACATCATCACCTCCCTCTACTAATACTAATCCTAGACTAAAACCTGACGTTCGCACCGGGTAAATCACCGTCATCCTTCGTTGTCGTCCTTGCCGGGCGTCGGCCCGCCTGCGTCCTCCGCCTCGTCTGGCGGCGATTTCCCACGGCGCTCGGTGTCAGCTTTCAATCAAGGATTAGTATAAATCGCACACGGAGCCGGGACCGGGCGTCCCGGCTCTTTTTCTGCGCTGAAAAAGAAATCGTTGTAACCGGATGGGATTTCGTGTTATAATACAATGATAGAAACTATCCGGCGGGAAAGGGAGGCGCGGATCATGTCGGAACAGCGGCTATCCCACGCCTACCTGCTGGTGGGACCGGACGGACCGGAGCGGGACGATCAGGCGAAGCGTCTCGCGGCGGCGCTTTTGTGCCGGACACCGCGAAACGGTGAACCCTGCGGCGTGTGCCGGGACTGCCAAAAGGTCCTGGACGGCGTCCACCCGGACATCATTTCCATCGAGCGCCAGATAAACGACAAGGGCAAGCTCCGACCGGAGATCCTGGTGGACCAGGTCCGGGAGGCGGCGGCGGATGCCGCGGTGGCTCCGAACGAGGCCGAGCGCAAGGTCTACCTCATCCGTGAGGCGGACCGCATGAACGAAAAAGCCCAAAACGCCCTGCTGAAGGCGCTGGAGGACCCACCCGGTCACGCCTGCTTTATCCTCTGCGCCGAGGCGGCGGACGCCCTTCTGCCGACGGTGCGCTCCCGGGTCGTCCGGCGGGGCGTCGATACGGGGGAGAACGCACTTCCCGAACTGACGGAGCTGTGCCGGGGGTATCTTGCGGCGGCAGCCGGGACCCAGGCGGATTTCACCCGGTTTTGTCTGCTGCGGGGCCGCATGGGCCGGGAGGAGGCGGACGACTTTCTCGCGGAGATCGAGACGGTCCTCGGGGACATCCTCTGCGGGCGTCGGACGGACCCAGGTCTCGGATGGAGGCGCAGCCTGTCCGATCTCGCCACGCTTTCGGAGCTGCGGGAATACCTGCGGCGGAACATCTCCCCAAAGCAGGTCTTTGGCCTGCTGGCCGTGAAAAACGACATAAGGAACAATAACGAATGACGAAAGAAACCGATACCGCGGCCGTGGAGGTCGCCAGCGTCAAATTCCGCAACCGCGGAAAAATCTATTTCTTCGATCCCGCCGGACTGACCCTCCGGGACGGGGACAAGGTCGTCGTGGAGACGGCGAAGGGCCTGGAGCTGGGGGACGTTGTAAAAGGCAACCATACCGTCGCCTCGGACCGGGTCGTGCAGCCGCTGCGGGCGGTGGCACGCATCGCCACGGAGGACGACCGCCGCATCGAGGAACTCTGCCGCAAGCGCGAGCGGGAGGCCTACGTCATCGGACGGCAGAAGATCGCCGCCCACGGCCTCGACATGAAGCTCGTGGATGTGGAGTGCAGCTTTGAGGGCAACAAGATTTTGTTCTTCTTCTCCAGCGACGGGCGGGTGGATTTCCGCGAGCTGGTGAAGGACCTGGCAAGCGTGTTCCGCACGCGCATCGAGCTGCGGCAGATCGGCGTCCGGGATGAGGCCCGGATGCTGGGCGGCCTCGGCATCTGCGGGCGTGCGTTCTGCTGCGGCACCTTCATGGAGGATTTTGCGCCGGTATCCACCAAAATGGCGAAGACCCAGTCCATGAGCCTGAACCCCGCGAAAATCTCCGGCTGCTGCGGACGGCTCATGTGCTGCCTGCGGTATGAGCAGCCGGCGTACGAAGAGCTTGTGAAGAACGTCCCGAAGAACGGCGCGTTCGTCGAGACGCCGGACGGCTATGGCAACGTCACCCAGGTGAACGTCCTGCGGCAGATGGTGAAGGTCCGGCTGGACGGACCGGGGGACGATGTCTTCCACATCTACGACGCGGATGAGGTTGCCGCGATCCCCGGGGGACGGCCCCGGGACGGCAGCCCTCCGCCCCATGTGCTGGTGCTGAAGCCCAAGGCCCCCAAGGAGCCGGAGCTGCCCGAGGAGAACGAATGGGAGGCCCCGGAGCGCCTTGTGGACGCCGGGGAGGAAAAGACCATCCGCCTGGACCGCCCCGAACCATCCCGCCGCAGCGGACGCAGCCGAAATCGCAATCGCAATGAGGGCAGGGCTCCGAAGGATGCCGCCGAGAAACAGCCGAACCGTCCCCGGAAGGACCGCCCGAAGCCCGACGGAGCCAAGGCCGACCAGCCGAAGGAGGGCGGACAGAAGCCTCGGAACAAAAACCAGCGGCATCATGGCCCGAAGGACCAGGCTCCGGCCGCCGCTCCCGAAAGCGGCGAGGCCAAGACGGAGAAAAAACGCTCCAACAACCACCGCCGCCGCCATAAGCCGAAGAACGGCAACGGCGGCGCAAAGCAGGGAGGCGAAAACGCATGACGCATGACCACAAGCGCAAAAAGAGCTTTCAGCGGGGCGTCGCCCTGGCTCTGGCAGCCGCGGCGGTGCTGCAGATGGTCTCCGTGGCCTGGCAGAAGCCCGAAGACAAAAAATGACCCCATAGAAATATCCCCCGATCCATCACGGACCGGGGGATATTTTTATGGGAAAAACCGGCTTCTCACGGCGTTACCGGAGGCTGTCCAGCGTTTGGAAGTCGATCAAGTCGGCAAACGCCTCCAGGTCGGCGCGGGTCAGTGTATCCGGGCCGGTAAAGTCCCGCGTCTCGTCGTTGTTCTCCGTGCCGCCGCGGATGGCAACATACACGAAGCTGTTGGGCAGCTCCGCCATCAGCACGGAGCGGTTCGCGCCAAGATCCAGCGTGACCGTCGTGCCGTCCGCGGTGGTGTACTGCCACTCCTCCGTGACATCCTTCTCCAGCACGAAAAATGTGGATTCGCTGAACATCCCCCGGACCGAGCGGATCAGGTCGTAGTTTATTGCCTTCCCATTTTCCAGTGACGCGCTGTTTGCGACCGTCAGGCCGCCGCCGTCATACAGGAAACCCGTCCCGAGGGAGGTCTCCCACGGGAGGATATCCGTCTTGCCCGTCATGTCATACAGATCCTTCGGATGGACCTCCCGGAAGCTCTCCGGAATGCGAAGACCGTACTTTGCGGCAATGGCGTCCAACACGTTACGCGCCTCGTCGGTGTTCGCGCCCATCCTCACGTATATGTCACTATTGACCGCGGCAAAGATCGCGTCGAGCTCCTCCTGAGTGGGGTTTTCGACGCCGCCGATGGATAGGTGATTGTCCTCCATATGAGCGAGACACCACTCATGCCACTCCTGCGCCGCCAGATACTCCGGCGAGCCCGTCGCGCCGATGGCGTTCACGTCGGTGTAAACGATCTCCCCCGAAGATTCAGCGGATGGAGTAACCGCTGCATAGCCGTCCATTACTGGATACTCCATGATAGTAACCTCTTCGCCCCGCCGTTCATCGAGCTGCAGCAGCCCGACCGCCAGCGCCGTTCCCGCCAGCGCGACGGCGCAGGCAGCGGCCACGGCCGAGGCGCTCGTCCATTTGCGGATGATTTTCTTTCCAGGTTTTTCGATCCGATTCATAACATCCTCCTTGATCTTATCGGCGGAGACGATTTCTTTTTCCCGGATCTCGATACTGTTTTCCTCATAGTCCGAAAGCAGCTCGCGAATATCGAATTCAGTCATAGAAGTCTCCTTCCTCGATACGACTTTTCAGCTTTTCCCGTCCGCGCCGGAGCTTGGATTTGACCGTTTCCGCGTTCATATCCATCTCGTCCGCGATCTCGGAAATCTTCTGATCGTAATAGTAATAGCGAAGAAAAATCTCCCGGTCGGGCCAGCCCATAGCAAAAATCGCGTTTTGGATAAACCGTGCGCGCTCGTGGGCTTCCGCCAGCTTTTCCGCTATGTCGTCGGACACCAGAACGACGTCCTCCGGCGGCACAGTGAGCAGCCGTTTTTTCCGCAGATGGCTGCGGGCCTCGTTGCGGGCCGTTGCCGCCAGCCAGCCCCGGAGCCGCGTCGTTTTCAGCCGGCTTCGGTTCTGCCATAACGCTACAAAGACGTTTGCGGTCAGCTCCTCGGCGTCCTCCTGCGAGGCAAACGCGCCGAGCTGATTATATATCACCGTGGCGACGTAGTTCGTGTATTTGCCGATGATATGGGAAAGCGCCGCCGTGTCATCTGCTGCAAGCAGTTGGATCAGCCTTTTATCGACCGTAGAGATCACCTCCTTGCGCTGTGTTTGAGAATTCTCACCTATATGGATGCGGAAAAACCGGATTTGGGTGCATGGAGCGCATAAAAAACGGAGGATGGTCTGAAACCACCCTCCGTATGTGCTTGGTATTCGGTTTTCGTTCGGCTTTAGTGGTTCTTGCCGGCCATGCGGAGGTGGCTCGTGACCACGTTCGCGGCTTCCTCAGCGGCGGCGAGCCAGTT